>DASXAP010000154.1:0-22250 GCA_036406655.1 Xanthobacteraceae bacterium
CGAGAGCACAGCCTGCATTCTGCAGGAGCGCGAGATCCTCGGCGATATCGGTCTCTTCCCGCTTCGAATTCGCAAGCCCGACGATATTCCACTCGCTGAGCTCACCAAGATGATCAGACGCGCCGCCGATGCATCAATCGACGATTCGCCCTTCGGCCGGGTGGTCGTAGCGGTCTCGCGACTGCCTCTGCCGTTTCGCCGATTGCTGTGGAGCCTGTGCCTGAATGTCCCACGCCTGCGCCGGCATGGGCTCGGGACCTACGGCATCTCCTCCGTCGCGCGATGGCACAGCGAGCTCGGCACTTCCCGGACGCCGCTATCCTGCCTGCTGAGCTACGGACCCGCCGATTCGGAGGGGAAGGTGCGCGTGCGCCTGAGCTTCGATCACCGGGTTTTCGACGGCGCACTTGCCGGCCGTGTCCTCTCGCGACTGGACCAGGTTCTGAGCTCCTCGATACTCGCAGAGCTGCACGAGCTTGCGAAGCTCGAAGGGCATTTCGTCAAGACCAGCACGACACCCGGCGAGCATCGGCCGGATGCGTCACAGCCGTAGCCCCGATCACGCGCGCGCGAACGCGCGAAATCCGGGGGCCGGTGCTCGGCTGCGTTCCTGCGCCCTGCCGCTCCGCGCCGGCCGCCCGCCACCAAGGCCGGCATGGCCCTACCGCCGGCGGCGCTGCACGCCGCGGATGATGCCCATCACGCCGCCGGGCACGAACAGCGCCACCAGGATGACCACGAGGCTGAAGATCGCCCGATTGACCTCCGAGGTGACGGTCACGCGCAAGGCGTCGGCAAGGAGCAGAACCAGCGGCGCGCCGATGAGCGGACCTTGCCAGGTGCCGGCACCGCCGATGACCGCCATCAGGACCACGTTGAGGGAGATGTCGAGAGCGAAGGTGCCGGTTGGCTCGAGGTACATGACGCGCTGCGCGTAGAAGCCTCCGGCAATCCCGGCGAGACCCCCCGCCAGGGCATTGGCAGCCCACTTCACCCCGACCGTGCGCACGCCGATGACCTCGGCGGCGTCCTCGTCCTCCCTGATCGCCACCAGAGCCCAGCCCAGATTGGACCGCTCGATCGCGAGAACAAGCATCGTGACCAGAAGCGCAAAGCCCAGGAACAGGAAGTAGAACAGCCGCTCGAGCGAAACCGGCCGCAGCGGCAGCGGCTCGAGATAAATTCCGAGCGCGCCCTGCGTGACCGGCACGTCGAGCACCAGGATCTGCACCGCAAACGTGACGATCATCGTCACGATGGCAAAATAAGCCCCGCGCAGGCGGAGCGTCGGAATCCCGATGAGGAACGCGAGCAACGCGGCGGCAAGCCCGCCGAGCGGGGCGGTGAGGAACGGGGAGAGCCGGTAGAACTGGAACAGCATCGCCGCGGTGTAGGCACCTGTGCCGAAGAACGTCACCATTCCGAAATTCAAATAGCCGCCGTAGCCACCGAGAATGTTCCACGCTTGCGTCAGCACGACGTACATGAACACGGTGGCGAGCGCGCTGAGCACGCCCAGGTTCTCGCTGAGCATCCCGAAGAGGGCGAGCGCGGCGACGAGCGCCAGCCAGGCTGCCCCGGTCAAGGCCGCCCGCCTCGGCGGGGCGCCGCGCATCGACGGCAGGAAAAGCAGCGACGGCACCGCCCGCGTCCTATATCGCCCGGCGCGCGGCGCCGCTCAGGCCCTCGCGGCGCACCACGAGGATCACCGCGAGCGCGAGGTAGAGCAGAAGGTAGACATAGTCGAACGGAAGAAAGGCGGCGGCGAGCATCTGGATCAGCCCCACTACGAGGCCCGCCGCGAGCGTGCTGCCCACCCCGCCGAGCCCACCCAGGACCACGATGAGGAAAGCCCAGGCGAGCCACTGCACCTGGGTGTTGGGCGAGAACGGATAAAGCATGGCGAGCGCCACGCCGGCGGCGCCGGCGCAAGCCACACCGAGGGAAAACATCACGGTCGCCAGCCGGCGCACGTCGATGCCGAGCGAGAGCGCAGCCTCGCGGTGCTGCCCCATGGCGCGGATCGCCCGGCCGGTGAGCGTGAAGCGCAGGAACACCCAGAAGGCGCCGATCAGCAGCAGCGCCAACGCACCCGCGACGAGCCTGACCTTCGGAAGCACGAACGACCCGAAAGCAAGCGAGTCATTCGTGTAGGACGCCGTGATCACGCGCGTGTCCGTCGTCCAGGCGATGGTCGCGAGATTCTCGATGAGAACCATCAGCCCGAACATCGCCACGAGCCCCTGAGTCTGCTGCGCCCGTTCGACCCGCGCGACTATGAGCCGATGCACCAGGGCGCCGAGCGGAAGAAACAACGGGAAGGAGAGGAAAAAGGACGCGATCGGATCGACGGCCAGGCGCCGGAACAGCTCGAAGGCGAAGAACGAGCCCAGCATGATGAACGCGCTGTGCGCGACATTGACCACGCCCATGATCCCCATGACCAGGCTGAGGCCGAGGCCGGCAATCGCATACACCAGGCCGAGCAGGACCCCGTCGGCGAGAATGGTGAGGAGACGAATCATCCTGTCCCGATTTTCCGCCGTCGCGCGAGATCATCCCCGCACATGTCGCCGAAGCGTGCACGCGCTCTCGTTGGCCCGACAGGCCGGACGAGCCGGCCATGACCCGAAGCTCGGGTTGCGGTCACACTCCGAGCCATCCGCGGACCACCGCGCCGAGGTCACCCTCGAACGCCGAACGATCGCCCTCGATGTCGTTCCTCCCGGAATTGAGCACGTACACGTAGTCGGCGATTCCGACCGCTGCGCGCATATCCTGGTCGACCAGGACGATGGTGCGGCCCTCGTCCCTGAGCACGGTGAGCTCGCGATAGATCTGGCCGGCGATGATAGGGGAGAGGCCGACCGACGGCTCGTCGATCAGGAGAATGCCGGGATCGGCCACCAGCATGCGGGCGATCTCGACGATGCGCTGCTGCCCGCCGCTGAGGCTCCCGGCGGGGCGGTCACGCAGCTCGCGCAGGCTCGGATAGCGCGTGAGCACGGCGTCGACGGCGCTGCGCAGGCGACGGCGGTCGGAGCGCAGCGTCCATCCGCCGAGCTCGACGTTCTCGAGCACGGTGAGCTCGGGAAAGGTGGAACGTCCCTGCGGCAACAGGCCGATGCCGCAAACGAGATGACGATGTGCCGGCAGCAAGCCGATCTCGACACCGTCGAGACGGACGCTGCCGGCGCCGGGGGTGAGAAACCCGGCAAGCACGCGCAGCAGCGTGGATTTTCCCGCCCCGTTCGGCCCGAGGACGACCGTGATGCGCCCGCTGTGGGCCGCCAGATCGACCCCGCGCAGCACCGGCTGCTCGGGAACATAGCCGGCAACGAGCCCGGCGACCGTGAGCTTCGGCGAGGGCATGTCAGGCGCGACCGAGATAGCCCTCGATCACCCGCTCCTCGCGCACGACGTCGCGCGGCACCCCGCGGGCGGCGACCCTGCCATCCACCAGGCAGACCATGAAATCGGACATGCCCACGAGATCCGGAACCTCGTGGCTCACGATCAGGAAGGATGCGCCTTCGCGCTCCACCGTTGCGCGGATGCAGCGAATCAGCACCGATTTGATCTCCGGATGCACGCCGGCGAACGGCTCGTCCATCAGGACCAATCGCGGACCGGTGACGAGTGCGCGGGCAAATTCGAGCAGCCGCTGCTGGCCGCCCGACAGTTCGCTCGCCGCGCGGTCGGAGAGAAGGCCGAGCCCCACGAAAGCCAGGAGGTCGGCGGCGCGCCGCGCGGCGGCCCGGCGCTCGAGCTCGCTCCGGTGCAGCAGGGGGATGAACATGTTCTGCAGCACCGTGAGGGTGCGGAACACGCGCGTGGTCTGGAAGGTGCGGCTCAACCCGCCGGCGGCGAGATCGGACGGCCGCCTGCCCCGCAGCGAGCGGCCGCCCAGGCGCACCTCGCCGGAATCGCAGGGCGTTATGCCGTTGATGACGTTGAGGAGCGTGGTCTTGCCGGAGCCGTTCGGCCCGATCAGTCCGGCGACGGTTTCCGGCGCGACCGCGAACGACACCGCGCTCAAAGCGACCACTCCGCCGAACCGTTTGCCGACGCGGTCGATCTCGAGCAGCGCCTTCGATGCCGGCTCGATCCCTTCGCCGCGAGCGGTCGCGCCTGCGGAGACGTCGGCGGCAGAAGGCGCGGATGCATTCATGGCATCGGGATCACCGGGTCGGCGGTCCGATATTGCGCCGGCCACACGACCTGGTTCCTGCCGTGCGAGAACTGCAGCAGGATCTGGCTGAACACCGGGGTTCCGTCGTCCCGGTACTTGAAATTGCCGGCTGCGGTCCTGAACTCGTTGCCGTGGATGTAAGCCTTGAGCTTGTCCTGCTCGAGGGTCTTGGCTCCCTCCACCGCCTGCTCGATCACCTGCAGGATCGCGTAGCCGACGATGGCGTAAGTGGGAAGCGTGTCGTAGCCGCGCGCCTTGAAGGCATCGGCGAGCTCGCCGAGGCCGGCAAATCCCTGGTTCGGCCACGAGATGGTGGTGCCGAATGCACCCTCGGCCGCGCTGCCGAGCTTGGGCCAGGCGGAAAGGGTCGTCACCTGCGAGCCGCAGGTGCAGAACATCGCCGGCCTGTAACCCTGCTGCTGGATCGTGCGGGCCACCTGCAGCGTGTCGTTGGGCAGGCCGAGCTGGAGCACGAGATCGGCATCGGCGGCCTTGGCCTTCTGCACGAGTGCGGTGAAATCGGTCGTGTTGGGCGGATACTGCTCGTTGACGACGACCTCCATGCCGGCCGCCTTGGCGAAGTTGAGCGCGCCGCCCTGCCCGCCGATGCCGTCGCGCACGACGATGGGGAAGGGGTTCTGCGCGGTGAAGATCGCGAGGCGCCTGGGCCGCTTCTCGGCAGGCAGCGTCTTGATCAGCTCGAACACGCCGCGGGTGTAATCGGGCTCCTGATAGGTGTAGCTGCCGATGATCGAGCCCTTGGCGTTCCTGAAGATGTTGATCCCGACGAAACCGCCGTTGAACAGCAGCTTCTGATGGGAAAGGACGATCGGCACGATCGCGCCGCCGACAAACGTGGTGTAGGGCGCGAGCACGAGATCGACCTTGTCCTGATCGAGCAGCCGGTTGTAGAGCTGTTGGGCGACGGTCGGCGTGCCTTCGTCGTTGTAGATGACGAGCTTCACCTGCCGCCCCAGCAGGCCGCCCTTGCGGTTGACCTGGTCGAGCCAGCGATCATAGACCGCCTTGTAATCGGCGGACGGCTCGGCAAAGGGGCCGGTGAGACCGAGCGACCCGCCGATGACGATGGGCGTGCCGCCCTGCGCGTGCGCCGGCGCGACCCTCGCACCGACCGCCATCGCGCTGACCAGCAGCAGCGCCGCAGCCCGGATGCTCCACGCTAAGATCGCTGCCTCCTTCATGGTTCATCTCCCTTCCAGCGCGGCCCTGCGGGCGGCGACCCGCGAGACGGCGGACCAGTCCTTGTCCTCGTCGCCGTGCGCGATCGCATCGAGATAATTGTCACGCAGGATGCTGGCGAACGGCAACGGCACATTGACCTCCTCGCCCGCCGCCAGCGCGAGCTTGGCGTCCTTGAGCCCGAGCCGCAAATCGAATCCCGGCGGCTCGAACCGGCCGCTGCCGATGAGGCCGGCATAGATGCGGTAGATCGGCACGTCGAAGATCGAGCTCACCACCACGTCCAGGACCTCCGCCGGCGGCATCCGGTAGGCGCCGGCGAGCGCCGCCGCTTCCCCCATCGCCTCGATGATGCAGGCCACCATGAGGTTGCCGGCGATCTTCGCCACGTTCGAGTTGCGCGGCTCGCGGCCGAGCCGCCACGTCTTCCTGCCCATCGCGTCGAACAGCGGCTGCACGCGATCGATGGCGTTCGGATCGCCCGCCGCCATGATGTTGAGATTGCGCTCGGCGGCCATTTCCGGCCGGCCGAAGACGGTGGCGGAGACGTAAGCGATCCCGCTTTTCCCGTGCGCGGCGGCGAGATCGTCGGTGCATTCCACCGACGCCGTGGCCATGTTGACATGGATTGCCGGACCCGGCCGGGCGAGAACGCTGCCGTGGAGGAACACCGCGCGCATGGCCTCGTCGTTCGGCAGCATCGAGATCACCGCCTCGCCGCGGAAGGCGTCGCCTGCGCTCGAGGCGCTCTGCGCGCCGTGCCTGCCGATCTCGTCGAGCGCGTGCTGCGAGCTGTCCCAGGCGCGGACACTGTGACCGGCGCGCAGCAGATTGCGCGCCATCACCTGGCCCATGCGTCCCACGCCGATGAAGCCCACGTCCATGGCTCCTCCTAGCGGCTTGCCTGGCCCTTGCCGGGCATCATCATCTCCCGACTTCGGCCTTGCAATACGCCCGCAGCGCCGAAGCAGGAGAGAGTGAGCCGCCGCACCCTCGGACGGCGCGAGCGGCCTCGAAAACGCGGCCCGATATAGGCCGCGAGGACTCGGTCGGCGCCATTCTACGCGCCAGTCTTCAAGCGCGTCCCGAGCGCCCTGCGCACCGTATCTGGAGCACGCGCGATCACTTTCAGATAGGCGCGGGCGGCAGCATCGGGTTCGTAGCGTCCCTGCTCCCAATCCCTGACCGTCCCAATGGGGATGTCGAATGTCGCGGCGAATTGCTCCTGTGAGAGTTTCAGTGCCCGGCGGATAATGCTCACTCGCGGGACCCGCCGCGCACGTCCCCATTCCTCGTCCGTCATAGGGCGAGCGTCGGCGTCGGCAATCGCGGCGGAATGCCGTTCAGCTTGCGTCATCGCATCGACGCGACTCCAGTCGGTTCTGGCTTTCGCTCTAGCTGTTTTCTTCATGATAACGCCGTCTTTCCTGTGGCTCGGCTAATCGAGCGGAGATGATCCGAATCCGGGCGTCGCGGTATGGTCACAGCAAGCAGGCGGTCGTCGACCATGCCAAGGAGGACATAGCGATCCTCACCATAATCATGGCGTCGATCCTCGCGAGCGACCGCAAATGGATCCTCGAACGCCAGGGAAGCTGTGTCGAAGCTGATTCCGTGATTGGCAAGATTGCGCTCAGCCTTGGCATCGTCCCACTCCGAGCTCGTCATCTTCCATGATAGTACGGGTGCCCCGTATCGACAAGAGCTGCGGAATCGGACTGGACCATCGCGCCGCTCGTCATGCCCGAAGCAGGCGCCGCCGGTCGGCGAGGATCGCGCGGGCGGCGTTGTGGCCGGGCGCCCCGGTGACGCCGCCGCCGGGATGAGCGCCCGATCCGCAGTGATAGAGTCCCGCCAGCGGACTTCGGTAATCGGCATGGCCGAGCGCGGGGCGCGCCCAGAACAGCTGGTCGAGCGTCATGGCACCGTGGAAGATGTCGCCGCCGGTCAACCCGAAGATCCGCTCGAGATCGAGCGGGCTCAGCGCCTGGCGCCCGAGCACGCTCGCCTTGAAGCCCGGGGCGTAGCGGTCGACCGTCTCGATCATCAGCTCGGCGACCTCGTCGCGGTGGTCCTCCCATGCGCGCCCGTCCGGCAATTGCGGCGCCACGTGCTGGCAGAACAGGCTCGCCACATGGGCGCCGCGCGGCGCGAGCGTGTCGTCGAGGGTCGAGGGAATGACCATCTCGATGATCGGCTCGCGGCTCCATCCCAGCAGACGGGCTTCACAGAACGCGCGATCCATGTAGCCGAGGCTCGGCGCGAGAATGATGCCGGCGGTGTGATGATCGGCCGGCGCGCGTCCGGGGAGCGCGGTGAAGCTCGGCAGCTCGGACAGCGCCAGGTTCATCCGGAACGTCCCCGAGCCGCAGCGCCATGCGCGCATGCGCCGGAGAAAATCCGCATCGAGCGCATCGCCTGCGACCATCGTGGTGTAGAGCAGCCTGGGTTCGACATTGGCGGCAACCGCGGCGGCGCGGATCGCGCGCCCGTCGGCGAGCACGACCCCCGCTGCCCTCCCCCGCTCGATCAGAACCTCGCGGACCGGCGCATTGGTCTCGATCTCCACCCCATGCCCGGCCGCCGCCCGCGCCATCGCCTGGCTGATCGCGCCCATTCCCCCGATCGCGTGCCCCCATGTCCGCCGCTTTCCGTTCACCTCGCCGAAGGCGTGGTGCAGGAGGACGTAGGCGGTGCCGGGGGTGTACGGGCTCGCATAGTTTCCGACCACGGCGTCGAAGCCGTAGAGCGCCTTGACCAGATCGCCCTCGAACCAGCCGTCGAGCAGATCGCCCGCCGAACGCGTGAACAGGTCGAACAACGTGCGCAGCCTTTCCGTGGAAAGCCGGCGCAGCCGGCGGCCGAAGCGTCCGGCCTTGAGCACCTCCCCGAGCGTCCTGAGCGTCAGGCCGCGGGTGAGATTGGGCGGCGCCTCGAGCGCGAGCTCTCGCAGCACGTCGGCGCCGGCATCGAGCTCGCGATTGAACGCCCCGTATCGGCGCGCATCATGCGGGCTGAGCTTCGCCAGATGCCGCTCGGTCTCCCCGTCTGCGCTGATCAGGTAGCGACCGTCGGGCGCAGGCAGAAAATTCTGCGCCCGCCGCTCGACGATGCGCAGCCCGTGCTGGAACAGCGCAAGATCGGCGATGATCCTCGGATGCAGCAGGCTGACGGTATAGGCCGCAACCGAGTTGCGAAACCCCGGGCAGAATTCCTCGGTGACCGCGGCTCCGCCCACCAGCGGGCGCCGCTCGCAGACCTTCACCTTCAGGCCCGCCATGCCGAGATAGGCGGCGCAGGTCAGCCCGTTGTGGCCGGCGCCGATGACGACGACGTCGCAGCCCGGCATGGAGCGCAGCCGGCCGCAGGCCTATTCCAGCGAAGCGACCCCGGCGCGGGCAATCCTCTCGTCGTCCTGCGACTGCACCCCGGAGACGCCGATCGCCCCTACGCATTCGTTCTGGTAGATGATCGGGAGGCCGCCCCAGATCGCGAGCCCGGCCGGAAAATTCAGGAAGGCGGGCCGCTCCTTGACGCGCTCTTCCCACAGCTTGGTCGGCTGCTTCGTGAGTGCGGCGGTGCGCGCCTTGCCGTGCGCCACCTCGGGCGTGGTCGGACCGGCCCCGTCCATGCGTTCGAGGTGCAGGAGAGCTCCCGCATCGTCGACGATCGCGATGGAAACCTTCCAGCTGTTCTTCTCGGCTTCCGCCTTGCAGGCCGCCATCATCTTTTGCGCGTCGGAGGATGTGAGGCAGGGCTTGGTGCGCATGTGCTCTCCTTTTGGCGCGGCGATGCGGCAGACCGGCGGTCGCGGTGGATGGGCCAATGGGAAATCTATCGCGGCCTTGCGGCGATGTCGCCTCGAACCCGTGCCGAAGCCGGAGGTGGCGCGCCGGCGGGCGCGGCGCCCGGACGCACGAAGCGGGGCGCATTTCCCGCCGTCTTAACCTTAATTCTTGGTTAATACATAAAACTATTGTTTAAAATTGAATTAATCTCGCAATTTAACTACTATTAAACCGTCGTTAACGTTGCTTGTCGGGTGGCTATGTCCATTTATGAAGTATCGGAGACGGGCGAGCTCGCCCGCGAGGGCGGTCATGCGCCGAGCGCTGGGAGCCGCCAGCATCATCCCGCTGCCCGAGACGCGGGCAGCAGCTGGCCGAAGACCGCCGGCGGCACGCTGTCACCCCCCGCTTTCCGGGCCCGACCGAGGCAACGAGCTTCCGGCGCGCCGCTGCAGGAAGCATCGGCGGACGAGGTGCTTCGCTCCTTCAATACCTGGGCGTTCAAGCGCGAGCAGCCCGCCGATCCGCATCTGCTCGCGCAGAGCGTATCGGCGGCCATCAGCCGAAACGAGCCCGTGAGCTTTGTGCTCTATTGGGGGAAGGGCCCGCGCTGCGCGCTCGCCGAGCCGGAGCGCCAATGCCTGGACTTCCTGGCGAGCATGGCAAAGCGCGTGCAGGGCGCCTATCCCCCCGGCGCAGCGCTGACGCTGATCTGCACCGACAGCCATGCCCGATTGAACGGTCATTCGGAAGATTGCATCGACACCTATTTCGCCGAGCTCGAGGTCGTGGCCCGCCGCTTCGGCTTTCGATGCTGCCGGCTGGGCGAGCTCACGGCGGCGCTGGATGCGGCGGCGGCGAGCGTGATCGAGAGCCCGTCCGAGGAAACGCTCGAGCGCCTGCTGCCGAGCGCCAGGAGGTGGTACCGCGGCAGCGGCACCGTCGAGGAGGGCGCGCTCCGCTACTACCGGATGAACATGATCGAGCGGCGAGCGGTCGAGCGTGCATTCCCGCGCTCGATTTTCGTCACCTTCAACGGCAGCGAGTTGCGCAGCCTTTTTCCGCAGAGCCTGCCCGTCTTCTACATGTATTCGATGCGGCGCGGGGTCGGCAGCAAGCCCTGGTTCGTTCCGGCGAGCACGACGCTGTGCGGGATGCCCGCCTGTCAGTGCAGGGCGTTCCAGGACTGAGTCGAGAATCTGTCGTTGTCCAGTCGATCATCGGAGGGGGAGCCGGTGATGTCCGAATACAGGTTGCTGCCCGCCGGCGACACCGCGCTGGTGGTCGAGCTCGGCGAGCAGATCGACCGCAGCCTGAGCGCGCGGGTTCTGGCTCTCGCCCGGCGTCTCGACCGGAGCCGGCTGGCCGGGGTGGTCGAGACCGTGCCGACGTTTCGCTCGCTGCTGGTGCATTATGATCCGCTGGTCATTCCCGCAGCGACGCTGGGCGCACGCATCGGCGAGCTGATGCGGGATCTCGGCGCGGCCGAGGACGCCGGCCGGCGCTGGACGCTGCCTGCCTGCTACGACCCGCGAGTGGCCCCCGATCTCGACCATGTCGCCGCCCGCAGCGGCCTCTCCCCCACGCAGATCGTCGAGCGCCACAGCGCGGTCACCTACCATGTTTACATGCTCGGCTTCCTGCCCGGCCAGGCCTACCTGGGCGATGTGCCGCTCGATCTGGCCTTGCCGCGGCGCGAGAGCCCGCGGTTGAAGATACCGGCCGGCTCGCTGGCGATTGCCGGGCGCGTGAGCTGCATCTTTCCGCTGGAGACGCCCTGCGGCTGGCATCTGATCGGACGCTCGCCGGTGGCGTTGTGGGCCCAGGCACCGCAGCCCGGCGCATTGCTGGCGGCCGGCGACAAGGTGAGCTTCAGCCCGGTGTCGTTGCGGGAATACGAAAGCCTGCTGGCCAAGGCAGCCGACGGCAGGCTCACGCTTCTGCCCGACGAGCAACCGATCGGAGCAGCGGCATGAGCCCGGCGCTGCGCGTTCTCACACCCGGTCTGCTGACCACGATCCAGGACCCCGGCCGTGTCGGCTATCAAAGCCTCGGCATTCCGGTCAGCGGCGCGCTCGATCCGGTGAGCCTGCGTGCCGTCAATGCGCTGGTGGGCAACGAGCCGGGCACCGGTGCGCTCGAGATCGCCTATATCGGCCCGACGCTGGCGATCGACGCCGACGATGCGCGATTGGCCTTTGTCGGCGCCAACGCGCCGATCGAGATCCGTTCCGAGCTCAACGCCACCGGCTGCCGGCGCATCGACGGCGGCCGCAGTATCCGCCTCCGGCGCGGCGAGGTGGTCAGCATCGGCTCCCTCTCCGGCGGGGCGGTCCTCTACATCGCCGTCGAGGGCGGCTTCGACATCGAGCCCGTGCTCGGCAGCGTGTCGACCTATATGCGCGGCGGCCTGGGCGGCTGGCAGGGGCGCGCCCTGACCGCGGGCGACCGTCTGCCGCTGCGGCGAGCGCGTGCGAGCGATCGCGGCGACTGCCGGCTGGTCGACCTCGATCTCAGCCCACCGCCGCGATTCCGCGCCGTCGCCGGCCCGCAGAGCGACCATTTCTCCGATGGCGAGATCGCGGCTTTTTTCGCTTCCGAGTACATCGTCGGTGCCGGGTCGGACCGGATGGGGATGCGGCTCGCCGGCCGCCGCCTCGGGCACGCCCGCGGATACGACATCGCCTCTGACGGAATTGCCCCGGGCTCGATCCAGGTTCCCGGCAACGGGCAGCCGATCGTCCTGCTCGCCGACCGTCAGACCACCGGCGGGTATCCGAAGATCGCAACCGTGATCTCGGCGGACCTGCCCGCGCTCGGCCGCCTCCCGATCGGGGCAGCCGTTCGATTCGAGCGCGTCAGCATCGAGCAGGCGGAGGCTTTGCGTCGGCGCTACGCCGGCGAGCTCGAAGCGATCCGGCATCGGATCGCGCCGCTGCGCGAGACCGGTCCCGCAGCAGCGCCCGAGCTCCTCAATCACAATCTCATCAGCGGGGTGGTCGATGCTCGAAGCTGCACCCTCTAGGGCGGCGCAGGCCATAGCCTTCAGGCAGCGCGGGAACGTGGAACGACGGCCCGCGGCGGAGCCCGCGCGTCGGAGCATGGCCGCCGCGATGGCCACACCACGCCGGGATCACGTGCCGCGCGGAATCGCCTGCATGATCGGGGCGACCGCGCTGTTCGCCGTCTCGAGCGCGGCGGCGAAGTGGCTGGTGGCCGTCTATCCCATCGGCGAGGTGATGTTCATACGCTCCCTCACCGCGCTCGCGATCTGCACCGCCGTCATTCTGCCGGTTGCCGGTTTCTCCGTGTTCGCGACCCGGCGTCCGCGCGATCACATCGCGCGCGGCCTGTCGCAGTCGATCTCGCAGACCTGCACGGTCATCGCCTTCTGGCTGATGCCTCTCGCCGGGGCGATCGCGATCAACTTTTCCGCACCCCTGTTCTCCGCACTGATCGCGATCGTCTGGCTCAGGGAGCAGGCCGGCGGCGCCCGCTGGACCGCGTTGCTGGCCGGCTTCTTCGGCGTGCTCGTCGTGACCAATCCCGGCATCGACTCGCTTACCGTCGGCGCGCTGTTCGCGCTCGCCAACGCGGTCATGTACGGCAGCGTCACCGTTGCGGTACGCGGAATGACCAAGACCGAATCGGGAAACACGCTGCTGATGTGGCAGATGGTGACGATCGCCTTCTTCCACTCCTTTCTGCCGCTCTTCGGATTCGCCTGGCCGACGGCGGGCGATACCGCGCTCCTCCTGCTCAGCGGCGCCGCCTGGGCGATCGGGCAGTATCTGTGGACGCAGGCTTTGCTGGCGGCCCCGGCCACCGCCGTGTCGCCGTTCTATTATCTGTTGCTGGTCTGGGCGATGCTGATCGGCTACGCGGTGTGGGGTGACGTGCCGAGCATCGACCTTCTCATCGGGTCCGGCATCGTCGTCGCGTCCGGGCTGTTCCTGCTCTGGCACGAGGCACGGCGCGCGAGGCCGGCAGGCGCGACTGCCGGGCGGGCGCCGCGGCGGCATTCCGCCGGGATTGCGGAGCCTTGGTGCGGCGGCGCATCGATTGCGGCCGTTGCGACAACGGATCAGGCGGCCAACGTCCCTTCCGCCGCCCACCTGGCGATGACCTCGGGAACCCGGTCGAGCGGGACCGGCGCGCTGAACAGGTAGCCCTGCGCCTCGTCGCTGCCGAGCGCGGCGAGGAACTCGCGCTGGCCGGCGGTCTCGACCCCTTCCGCCGTCGTCGTCATGCCCAGCGCGCGGGCGATGCTGACGACCGCCTGCACGATGACGACGTGCTCGGTGCCGGCGGCGAGATCGGACACGAACGCGCGGTCGACCTTGATCTTGTCGAAGGGAAAGCTCCGCAGATAGCTCAGCGACGAGAAGCCGGTTCCGAAATCGTCCATCGAGATTCGCACGCCGAGCTGCTTCAGTCGGTGCAGGATGGAGAGCGTCCGGTCACTGTCCTCCATGAAAAGCCGCTCGGTGATCTCGAGCTCCAGGCGGCGCGGCGCCAGCCCGGTCTCGGCGAGGATGGATTTGACCGTGTCATAGAGATTGGGGATCGAGAACTGCACCGGTGAGAGGTTGACCGCCACCTTGAGATGCTCGGGCCATTGCGCCGCGCGCCGGCAGGCTTCCCGCAGCGCCCAGGTGCCGATCGGCAGGATCAGGCCGCTGTCCTCCGCGACCGGGATGAACACCGCCGGCGGAACCATCCCCCTCGACGGATGCCGCCACCGGGCCAGGGCCTCGAAGCCGGTGACCACGTCGCGCCGCAGGTCGATGATCGGCTGGTAGTGCAGCTCCAGCTGGTTGCGCTCGATCGCTTCGCGCAGATCCATCTCGATCTGCCGGCGATCGTTGACCTCCTCGTTCATGCACCTCTCGTAGAAACGAAAGGTTCCCTTGGTGCCCGCCTTCACCGCGTACAGCGCCAGGTCGGCTGCCATCAGCAGGTCGTCGGTGTTGGCGCCGTGCTCGGGACCAACGGCGATGCCGATGCTGACGCTGGTGAGGATGCGGTGACCGTCGATCTCGTAGGGCTGGCTGACCACGTGGGTGCAGATATCGGCGAGGCTCTCCAGCGCCGTGCGCGACTGGAACGAGCTCACGACGACGGCGAATTCGTCGCCCCCGATCCGCGCCAGCACGGCGTTGCCCGGCAGCACCCGCCGCAGGCGTCCCGCCACTTCCTGCAGCAGCAGGTCGCCGATCCGGTGACCGAGCGTGTCGTTGACGACCTTGAAGCGATCGAGGTCGAGGAACAGCACGGCGAACGGCGCTCCCTTGCGGGCGCGATCGACCGAGCTGCGACATTGAACGCTCATCTCGTCGAGCCTGGAGCTGAATACCCGCCGGTTGGGCAGCCCCGTCAGCGGATCCTCGGAAGCGAGACGGGTCACGCGCGCTTCCGCCTCCCACCGCTTCGTGATGTCGCTGAACGTCTGCACCAGGCTGCCGTCGGGGAGCCGGCCGCTGCGAATCTCGATGACGCTTCCGTCCGCCATCTTCCTTTCGCTGATGCTGAACTGCCCCGGACCGCTGCCGGTCGTGCCGTGCTCGGCCGGCGCAGTCCCTATCGATGCGGCGGCGGCATCCAGCGCGCCGGCGCCCTTCTGCAGCTCGACCAGCTGATCGAACGAGGGCGGGCTCTCGACGGTGCTCGCGGGCAGGCCGAGAAGCTCGCCGCACCGCCGATTCATGATCGGGATTTGCAGGTCGCTGGTCACCAGCATGATGCCCTGGCTCATGTGCTCGAGCGTCAGCTGGAGCTGCTCGGCCTTGAGCCTGGCTCTCGCCTCGGTGCGCAGGATCCGCTCCATGGCGGCGAGGACCAGCAGCGTGAGCACCGCAACGACCGCCGCGTTGAGCTGGAAATCCGACCACGAGGATCGGTAGATCTGGCTGCTGTTCGTGCTCACGCCGACCCACAGCGGATGGTCGCGCACTTTCCGGATCGCGATCAGGCGCCGCTCGCCGGTCGCCCTGTCGACTTCTCCGAAGGTGAGATTGCTGCCGCCCGCGATCCGCGCGCGCAGCTCGGTCCCTTCCAGATCCTGTCCCAGGGCAAAGCCGGCGGCGCTGCCGCCGCTCGAGCGGACCACGCCGTCGCTGCCGATGAGCGCGATCGAGGCGGCCAGCCCGAGGTCGACCCTATCGTAGAAGTTGGTGAGATGGGCGGGATCGAGCGAGGCCACCACGACGCCGCCGAAGGAGCGGTCCTTGTTCAGGAATCGCCGCGAGAACTGCACCGACCATCGCTTGCTCACGCGCCCGACCACGGGCTTGCTGATGAAGAGCAGATCCTCGCTGCGGCCGACGTGCACCTTGTAATGCTCGCGGTCGCTCAGGTCCAAGACCGGAGCCGGCTGCGGGCCTACGTTCGAGCCGCGCAGCATGCCGTCAGCGTCGATGACCGCGACCTGAATGATGATCTCGCTCAGCACATCCGTGGTGTTGACGATGGTGGTGAAATCGGTCGAATCCTTGCGCGTCTCGACGCTGCGCCGCAGGTACAGCAGAGCCTTGTCGATCTCTCCGATCGAGCGCAGGACGTTCTCCTCGAACACCATCGCGAAATTGCGAATCGTCCGCTCGGCCTCGCCCTTGTCCTCCTTGACGTCCCCGGCATATTTCAGGAACAGGCCGAGCCAGAGCACGGCGATGAGGACGGTGCCGAAGATTGCGGAGCTGCGGCGCTCGGCGATCAGCTTGGGCAGCTTCAGGAGATGCAGGCGGGTGGACAAGGTGCGGCCTTTACATGCCGCCTCCGGATAAGACGCCCTACCTTGCTCCGGTCTTAACCTCGCTCCTCATCGCAGCGACATGGGCAACGAAGCTCTAACGGCAGCAAATGTTTTTCGGCCTGGCGACTTGTAGGCGTGCACTGCTCCCGCAACGGTGAGCCCTGCAACGGCGCGTGCCGACCCGCCGCCGATGAAGCTGCGCAGCTCCGATGGATGGGCTTCGTCGCCGCGAAGTCATCGCCGCGCCTGTCCCGGCGATCCCGACACGATCGACACTGCGGCGGATCGGAGAAATCGACATGGCCGGGACAAGCCCGGAGAAGCCCGGCCATGACCCGGATGTCGCTTGTGAGACGACGGCAGCTCGGCATTAACCACGCGGCGATCGGATCATTGGTACCGTCGCTCTCGAGCGCCAGTGGACGGCAACGCGCGCATGGGAAAATATCGATTGGCTATCGAGCCGACAGCCGGCTCCGTTCGCTACCGATATTTGATGAAGCCTGCATTCGCTCCCCGATCTGGCCGCCGAGCCGACGCATAACCGGCGGAAAGCCCAGCCAAATTCCAGCATCACGTGGCCGTGACCGCAGCCCGCCGGGCCGGCTCGAGCCTGCAGGCCGCCCCTGGCCAATTTGCAGGAATCGTTCTCTCCTGCTTCGGCCGTGCAACCGAGGCCCCGGGGGCACTGCCGAAGCGGGCCGGGAGGGCGCATGCGGAGCAAGCTCACGCCGGCGGACGATGGCTCGACACCCGGCTGCGGGATCGCCATCATTGCCAAGGCGTCGATCCGCGGCCAGAGCAAGACCAGGCTGGTGCCGCCGCTGAGCTTCGAAGAAGCCGCGCAGTGCAACACGGCGTTCCTGCGCGATGTCGCCGAGAGCATCAGCGCCGCCGCCGCTCACGCCGGCATCGGCGGATATGCGGCGTTCGGCCCGCCACAGGCTCGACCGTTCTTTCAACAGGTGCTGCCCGCCGGCATCGGCTTGATCGAAGCCTGGCATCCCGACTTCAGCGATTGCCTCTCCGGAACCGTTGCCGCGCTTCTGGAGCGGGGCCATCACAATGCCGTGCTGCTGAACTCCGACAGCCCTACCCTGCCCGCCTCGCTTCTGGTGGAAGCCGCGCAAGTGCTCGCCCGCCCCGGCGACCGTGTCGTCCTGGGACCGGCGAGCGATGGCGGATATTACCTGCTCGGCCTCAAGCGTCGCCATGACCGGCTGTTCCGCGACATCGCCTGGAGCACTCCTCGCGTCGCCCGCGAGACCCTGCAGAGGGCCGCCGAGCTGCGGCTGCCGGTGCATCTCCTGCCCGTCTGGTACGACGTGGACGATGCCGAGACGCTGCGGATGCTGGCGTCGGAGCTGTTCGGCGGGGTCGCTTTCGCGCTCGACCTCGCCCCCGGCGCGGCGCGGCACTCGCGCGCCCTGATCCGGTCGCTGATCGAGAACGCCGATCTGCGGGGCCGGCTCGGCCTCACCGAGGCGCCGCGGAGAGCAGCCGAATGACGCGGATCACCGGGCTCGACCGGCCGCTGCTGGCCATGGCGGCTTGCCTCCTCGCGCTCTGCGCGGTCGGCGCAATCCGGATCACCTCGTTCGACGACGGCCAGGCGGGAGCCATCCCGCTGCTGCAATCGGTGCCTTATGCGATCGCGGGCTGGCTGATCCTCGGCGGCCGGCACGAGCCCGCGCACAGCCGGCGCGCACTCGCGAGCATCCTGGTCGTCGCCTTGCTCATGCGGCTCCTGCTGCTGCCGGGCACGCCCGTGTCGACCGACGTGTTCCGCTATGTCTGGGACGGCCGGGTGCAGGGCGCAGGGCTCAATCCGTATCTGCACCTGCCCTCGGACGCCGCCTTGTCGGGCCTGCGCGACGCGGCGATCTACCCCTACATCGCCCGCGCCGACTATGCTCCCACGATCTATCCACCGACTGCTCAGATCGTCTTCTTCCTGGTGACGCGGCTGTCGGAATCGACGCTCGCGATGAAGGCGGCGATGCTCGCCTTCGAGGGGCTCGCGGTGTGGACGGTCCTGCGGCTCCTCGCCGCGCGGGGGCTGCCGCGTTCGCGCGTGCTGCTCTATGCCTGGCACCCGCTGCCGTTATGGGAGTTCGCGCGCAGCGGGCATGTCGACATCGTTGGCATCGCCTTCCTGCTGCTGGCGTTCCTGGCCGGGGAGCGGCGGTCGCCCATGCTCGCAGGCGCGGCACTGGGGGCCGGGGTCCTGGTCAAGTATTCTCCCCTCGTCACCGCACCCGCGCTCTACCGACGCTGGGACTGGCGCCTCCCGCTCGGCTTGATCCTGACGATCGCGCTCCTCTATCTGCCCTATATCGGCGCCGGTCCGAAGGTGCTCGGATTCCTCGGGCAATATCTCAACGAGGAGGGGCTCGACCGCGGCGCCGGGCTCTTCCTCTGGCAGCTCCTCGGCAAAAGCGTGCCGCTGCCGGATCACGCCTTCGCACTCTATTTTCCGGCCGCCGCCCTGATCATGGCAGCGCTCGCGCTGCTCGTGGTCGTGCGGCGGCGGCCGCCGGGAGCCGATCTGGCCGGCGGCATGCTGCTGGCGCTTGCATTCACTTTCCTGCTCTCGCCGCATTACGCCTGGTACTTCGCCTGGCTGGTCCCGTTCCTCTGCTTTCATCCGGTCATCGGCGTGGTCTACCTGACCTGCGCGGCGAGCTCGCTCTACTACGCGCAATGGCCTCCGAGCCTGACGAGCGGGCTCGTCATCTACGGTCCATGCGTCCTGCTGCTCATTGCAGAATTCACATGGCACCGGCAGCGAAAAGCGGAGAAGGAGCATGGCGACGCGATCGCGGTCTGAGGCCCCGCTCGATCCGAGCCGCTATTTCGAGAGCGTGGACGCGCCGCGCGGCGCGCGCGCCGCCGCTCCCCCGGTCTGCGTCTATCTCGAGACCACGAACCGCTGCAATCTGCTGTGCACGACCTGCCCGCGGACCTACGAGGAGCTCGAGCCGCCGGCGGACATGAGCTGGGGGCTGTTCACCTCGATCGTCGACCAGATTCCGAGCGTGCAGCGGGCGGTGCTGCACGGTGTCGGCGAGCCGATGCTGGTCAAGCACCTGCCGCGGATGGTGCGCTATCTAAAGGACCGCGGCACCTACGTGCTGTTCAACACCAACGGCACCGTGCTGAACCAGAGAAACGGACGCGCGCTGATCGAGGCGGGGCTCGACGAGCTCCGGGTGTCGCTGGATGCGGCGAACGCGGCCTCCTTCCGCGCCGTCCGCGGCAGGGACTGCTTCGCCAGGATCCTCAGGAACGTCCGCGCCTTCCGCGATCTGCAGGAGCGTGAGGGCAAGGACCACCCGCGGGTGTCGGCGTGGCTCACCGGGCTCAAGCAGACCATCGCCGAGCTTCCGGCCTTCGTGCAGGTCGCCGCCGACATCGGCGTGAAGGAGATCCATCTGCAGCGGCTGGTGTTCTTCGAGGAGAATGCCATCGGGCTCGCCCGTCCCGACCAGGCACTGTTCGAGCGGATCACCGCCGAGGAGGCTCTTCATCTGCGAGCCGCCACCGAGCTCGCGCGCTCGCGCGGGATCAGCTTTTCCGCCTCCGGCGCCGCATCGGAGCCGGGCATGAGCCTGGAGCGCCGTGACGACGGCTCGCCCTGGTCGCTCTGCCGGCGGCCGTGGACGGTGATGTACTTCACCGCCAACGGCCGGGCGCTCCCGTGCTGCATCGCACCGTTCTCGAAGCGAGGCTATGAAAGCTACACGCTGGGGGACGCCACGCAGCAGTCGCTGCGGGAGATCTGGAACGGCCCCGCCTACCGCTCCTTTCGCGAGGCATTGCTCTCCGACCGGCCGCCCGGCACCTGCGCCAATTGCGGCCTGCGCTGGAGCCTTTGATTCATGACGCCGGCGGGGACCGGCGATGCGCCGCGCCGAGACCAGGCCTGCAGCATCGCAGTGATCATTCCGACGCTCGACGAGGAGCAGTCGATCGCCGACGTGGTGCGGCGGATACCACGCGACCTGGCAGGCCGCATCATCGTCGCCGACGGCGGCAGCCGCGACGATACCGCCGCGCGGGCAAGCGCGGCGGGCGCCGAGGTGATCCATGTCGGGCGTGGCTACGGCCGGGCTTGCCTCGCGGCAGCGCTCGCCGCCGCCAATGCCGACATCCTCGTGTTCATGGACGGCGACGGTGCCGATGATGCACTTGCGCTTGCCCGCCTGGTCGAGCCGATCGGCTCGGGACGATACGATCTCGTGATCGGGTCGCGGGCACGCGGGAAGCGCGAGCCGGGCAGCATGGCGTGGCATCAGCTCGCAGCCGGCCGCCTGCTCGGATGGGCCATCTGGCTTCTCTACGGCACGCGCTACACCGACATGGGCGCGCTGCGCGCGATCCGGCGCGACCGGCTGCTCGATCTCGGGATGCGCGAGCTCACCTACGGCTGGAACGTCGAGATGCAGATGCGCGCGGCACGGGCGGGACTGCGGATCCTGGAGGTGGCGGTCGACTACCGCCGGCGGCGCGGCGGACGCTCGAAGGTCGCGGGAAGCCTTTCCGGGACGCTTCGCGCGGGCACGCGGATCCTGATGACGTTCCTGCGGGTCGCGCGCGAAAGACGCGCCGGCTGAGGGTGCAGGGCGGAGCAAAGCCCGCTCACGCGCGCGCGAGCCGCCGGCCCGGCCGCATCAGCAGCCAGCACGCAATAGCCACGTTCACCACGTTCCAGATGAGGCCGTTGACGAATGCCGCCCGGTACGAGCCGGTCAGATCGAACAGGGCGCCCGACATCCAGCCGCCGAGCGCCATTCCGGCCAGCGTCGCCATCAGCACCAGTCCGACCCGGGTGCCGGCTTCCTGCGGCGGGAAATATTCCCGCACTATCACCGCATACATCGCCACGATGCCCCCCTGGAACAGGCCGAACAGGGCGGAGATCACGTAGAGCGAAGCAAGGCCGTCGAAGAGAAGATAGAGGAACAGGGCGAGGCCCTGCATGGTCGAGCCCAAGAGCAGCGTTGCGACGCCGCCGATGCGGTCGGCAACGAAGCCGGAAGCAATGCGGCTCGGAATGCCGAAAGCGAGCATCACCGCCAGCATCTCGGCGCCGCGGGTGACGCCGTAGCCGAGGTCGCCGCAATAGGCGACGATGTGGACCTGCGGCATCGACATGGCGACACAGCAGGAGAGGCCGGCGAGGCAGAGCACCAGCTGCAGCCCATTGGGCGACAGCCCGAGCGGGGTCCTGCCGGCAAACAGGTCCGCCGACGTCGCCGCATGCAGCGGAGCGCGCCGCCGCAATGCGAGCAGCAGCGGCAGCATGGCCAGCGCGCAGAACACCCCGGTGCCGATCTGCGTCGCCCGCCAGCCCTCGGCCGAGATGAAGTGCTGCAGCACCGGCGGCCAGACCGCTCCGGCTGCATAGTTCCCGGAGGAGACGATGGCGACCGCCAGCCCGCGCCGGCGCAGGAACCACTGCGAGGTATCGGCGATCAGCGGTCCGAAGCTCGCGGAAGCGCCGAGCCCGATCAACACATGAAGGAGCGCGAACAGCGGGAGATTGGGTGCAAACCCGGCGGCGACGTAGCCGAGGCTCAACGCGGCTGCCCCGCCCAGCCCGGGAACGAGGATGCCGAAGCGATCGGAGAGTCGCCCCAGCACCACCCCGCCGAGAGCGAAGCCGACCATCGCCAGCGTGAAGGCGAGCGAAGCCTCGGCGCGGGACGCGCCGAAATCGGCCTGCACCGACGGCAGCGCGACCGGCACCGACCACATGCCGACGCCGCCCACGGTGCCCAGCAGCACGGCGGCGACGAGCCGCAGCCAGGCGTAGCGGGAATCCACCCCGGCATAGTGAGTCGCGGATGTGAGCATGTCCGAGCCGACATGCCCCGCCGGGTGACCGCAGGTCAAGCGCTGCCCCCGCGCAGCAGCCGTCCGGCGCATGGCTGCCGCGCGATGTGGTCCTTGACCTTGCCGAGCACGTTGACCGCCTGCCACAACCGCTCGCGGGCATCGGTGTCGCGCGCCGGCGTGAGCCGCCAGGCGGCGATGTAGTCGGCCTCGAGCCGCGTGAAGGCTTCCTGCAGCAGCTCGTTCTGCATGAGCGCGTGCGCGTGGGCGCCGCGCACGATGTCGCGGTTGAGCTTGTCCTCGCTCATGGCGTTCCCGGCGTGGTCAGAAGAATGCCGGCGTGGCCGTCTTCGGCGCAGGCAGCGTTGCAGGGTCGATCGCGTCGGCGAGCCCCGCCATTCCGGCGAGGCTGTTGAACTGGACGATCCTGCTCAGCAGCGGATGTGCGTTGACCGCATCGCGGATGGCCGCCGCGGTTTTC
>DASXAP010000155.1:0-41030 GCA_036406655.1 Xanthobacteraceae bacterium
CGGCCAGCTCATTGCTGCCATGCAGCAATGTATTGCTGTCATGCAGCAAGCGTTAGTGATTCCTTTGGAATACCAGAATATATCAGGTTTCAACAACGAACGTTACTAAAAGAGGCTACCGCTATGACCACGCTTGCGCTCTCGGCGCGTCAGTGACGCGACAATCGCGCCACGAGCGAAACCGATCATTGATTTCTCAGGAGGTTTTTGGAGGCCACGCCCGGAATTGAACCGGGGTACACGGTTTTGCAGACCGTTGCGTAACCACTCCGCCACGTGGCCCCGTTGCGGGCCGTGAGCCATGCAACAGCGCGCTCACGTGCCGATGCCCGCTATACTAGAGGTGGTGTTGCCGGGCAACTGCGCAACTGGCCGGGTGCTGGGCGGGTGCGCATGGCCGCGTGGGGGATCAGGCCGGGGCGCATCCGTGCCTCCCGCCGCGGCTTGCCCAGGGCCGGTGCTTACCGTTATGAGACCCCCGCCCACGACACGGAAAACCTGCCGATGCTCGACTTTGCCGCGGCGCGGCGCATGATGGTCGATGGCCAGGTCCGCACCAGCGACGTGACCGATCTGCGGATCGTCGCGGCGATGCTGGAGCTTCCGCGGGAACGATTCGTGCCGCCCTCCTGCGCGGCGCTCGCCTATCTCGATCGCGATGCGCCGGCAGAGCAAGGGGGCGGTGCGCAAGGGCGGCGGCTGCTCAAGCCGATGGTGCTCGCGAAGCTTGTCCAGGCCGCCGCCGTCGACGAGCAGGACCGCGTGCTCGATATCGGGTGCGCGACCGGCTATTCCTCGGCCCTGCTCGCGCGGCTTGCCGCTTCCGTCCTCGCGCTCGAGGAGGATCCTGCCTTGGCCGCGCAGGCCGAGCAGAACCTCGCCGCCGTCGGCGCATCGAACGTCAGGGTCGTGGTCGGTCCTTTGACCGCGGGTTGGCCGGCGGCGGCGCCGTTCGACGTGATCTTCGTCAATGGCGCGGTCGAGGTGGTGCCCGAACCGATTCGCGCGCAGCTCAAGGAAGGCGGCCGGCTCCTCGCCGTAGTTGGGCGAGCGCCTGTCGCCCGGGCGATGCGCTACCGGGCCTCCGGCGGCGACGTGAGCGGATGGCCGGTTTTCGATGCAACCGCCCCGTTGCTGCCGGGCTTTGCCGTCCCTCCTGCATTCGTGTTCTGAGCAGCGCCGTCCCGCACCGCGGCACCGCCGACTGTGGCCGGAAAACATCAAGTTCAGGCTTTCTCGCGGACTTGGTTTACGGACCGTTCCCCCCGGTAATGCGCCCCACTATGCTGGCTCCGGCGGCGATCTCCGGGCTTGCCCGCCTGCTGAAGGCGGCTTCGTCCGGTGGCGTGGGGACGGGTGCATGTTGGGGGGGCCTCGGCAGCAGCGGACGGTTGCGCGGAAGGCGCGCGCGAGCGCGCTCGCCCTCCCCCTGATGCTGCTGCCGGCCATGGCGATCGCGGCCGACCAGGGCATCAACAGCGCCCACATCGTCGGCACGGGAGCAGGCGCCGGCACCATGGAAGGCGCGTTGATCCAGGCCTACATCAACAACCCGCAGCTCAATTCCCAGCGCGCCGCGACCCGCGCCGTCGATGAGAACGTGCCCAGCGCGCTCTCCGGCTATCGGCCGCGGGTCAGCGCCACCGCGAGCCTGACCGAGCAATACCTCGAGAACGTGACGCGGAACCCGCCGCTCGGCTCGATCTCGGTGTCCGATCCCCAGCAAAACGCGCTACAGCACCGGCCGCCGGTCTATACCCTCAGCACCGGCGGCGTTGCCGTCCCCGCCGTCGGCGGCACCTTCACCCAGACGCTGCTCAACGGCTTCCAGACCGCCAATCGCACCCGCCAGGCCGAGGGCCAGGTGTTCGCCGCGCGCGAGCAGCTGCGCTTCACCGAGCAGACGATCCTGCTCAATGCCGCGATCGCCTACATGAACCTTCTGCGCGATGCCGCGACCCTCGAGCTGCAGCGCAACAACGTGAACGTGCTCGAGGTCACCCTGCGCCAGACCCGCGACCGGTTCGCCGCCGGCGAGGTCACGCGGACCGACGTCGCGCAGGCGGAGTCGCGGCTGGCTGCCGGGCGCTCGCAGCTGTCGCAGGCCGAATCCAACTACACGACGTCGCGGGCGAACTACCGGCAGGTGATCGGCGTCGACCCGCCGGCGCGGCTTTCCCCGGCGACTCCGGTGGATCGCCTCTCTCCGCGCTTCATCGATGGCGCGATCGCGCGCGGCCGCAGCGAGCACCCGAGCATCACCACGGCGATGTACAACGTCGATGTCGCGACTCACCAGGTGAAGATCGCCGAGGGTGCGCTCTATCCGACGCTGACTGCCGTCGCCAATGTGCAGCAGACCTGGGGCTCGACTCAGGCCTTGGCGGTGCTGTCTACATTCTCCGCCTCGGCCGCCGCCCAGTACGCCGTGCCGATCTATCAGGGCGGGGCAGAATACGCCGCCATTCGCCAGGCCAAGGAGACGCTGGGGCAGCGGCGCATCGATCTCGACACCGCGCGCGATCAGATCCGCGCCGCTGTCGTTCAGTCCTGGGCCCAGCTCGAGGCGGCCAAGGCGCAGATCGCCGCCACCCAGGCGCAGGTCACCGCCGCCGAGGTCGCGCTCAACGGCGTGCGCGAGGAGGCGCGGGTCGGCCAGCGCACCACGCTCGACGTCCTCAACGCGCAGCAGGATCTGGTGAATGCGCGGGTCGCGCTGGTGTCCGCCCAGCGCGACCGGATCGTCGCCTCCTACACGCTCCTGGCCGCCGTCGGCAGCCTGTCCCCGCAGGTGCTCGGCCTGCGAATCCAGGTCTACGACCCGATGGTGCACTATCAGCAGGTGCGCGACGCCTGGGCGGGCGTGCGGATACCGGACGGCCGCTAGGAGCGGGTGAATGCGCACGAGCCGCGATCGGCGCCCACAGCACGTCGCTTCCGGGATTCCTTGCGGGTGCTGCCGGTCATGGCATACTACCGGCGTTCGGACGGCCTGCTGTTGCGAGGCTGATTCGGTGGGGACAGCTGGGGGACCCGGGCGGCCCGGGCGGGGATGCGGCCAATGACGCAGCCGGCGAAAGGTCAGGAGCCCTCGATGGAGGAGATTCTGGCCTCCATTCGCAGGATCATCGCCGACGATGATCCGGCCGGCAGCTCGGCCGCCGAGAGCTCGCTCAAAGCCGATCCGGCGGCAGCCTTGCAGCGGCCACCGCCGCCGACGCGGATGGCTTCGCCGCCTCCCGATGCGCCGCCGACGGCAGCGCTCCCGCAACCGGCGGTCCCGAGCGAGGAGATCGATCCGCTGCTCCGCGAGCTGCAGGCGTCCGCGGCGAGGGAGGCGGCCGCCGACAGCGAGCCCGCCTCGGGCATCCTCGATCTGACCGAGCAGATGGCCGAGCCGGAACCGCGGATGCGGGACTTCCAGGCGATCGAGCGCATCTCCGCTTCATCAAGCCGGCAGCCTCCCTCGGAACCCCCAAGGCCGATCATGACTTCGCAGCACAAGCTCGAGCCGCCGAGGCGGCAGGCCGCAGAGCGGAGCGAGCCGAGCCTGATGTCGGCGGCAACCACGGCAGCCGTGGATTCCGCCTTCAACAGCCTGGCGCAGACGGTGCTGGTGCAGAACGGCCGCACCCTCGAGGACCTGGTCAAGGAGATGCTGCGGCCGCTGCTCAAGGCCTGGCTCGACGACAACCTGCCCAGCCTGGTCGAGCGGCTGGTGCGGGCGGAGATCGAGCGGGTTTCCCGCGGCCGATAGAAACGGCAAGCGCCGCGAGCGCGCAGCGGGCAGCAAGACCCACGCTACTCGCCCGCCGCGATCTGCTCCTTTCTCGTCCCGAGCCTGTTGCCGAACCACCACCCCAGCGCCGGCAGCGCAACCGCCGTCGCGATGAACAGCGGCACGGCAGTGAAGCGATCGAAGACCAGCGCTGCGGCGGCGACGCCGACCATCTGCCCGAGATAGATCGCCGAGGAGAACACCCCGACCGCCGTGCCGCGAGCCTGCGGCACCATCTGCGTGGCATTGGTCTGCAGCGTGTTGTGCAAAGCGTAGAAGCCGAGCCCGATGGCGCCGACCGCGATCGGCGCGAGCCACCAGTGGGCGCCGAGCGCGAGCGCCGCATAGGCGAGGCCAAGCAGCGCGCCGCCGAAGATCGCCAGGCCCGGCTGGCCGAGCCGGTTCACCAGCTGCTGCACCGAGGCGGCATAGACGAGACCGCCGAGCCCGAAGCTGCCGATGACGAGCCCGATGGCGGTGAAGCTCAGGCCGAAGCGCTGGTGCAGATCGGCGCCGACATAGGCGAAGGCGCCCCATCCGATGCAGGCCTCGATGAAGACGGCTAGGATGACGAAGCGAGCCCACCGGCTCGACAGCACCGCTGCGTAATTGGCGAGGAAGCCGGCCGCCGCTCCCTCGGGACGGGTGCGGGCGCGCGTGCGCGGATTGGCGACAAGCTCGAACACGAGACCCGCGGTCGCCAATGCGAACATCGCCGCGAGCACGAGGAACACGGTGCGCCATCCGAAGAGGTCGCCGAGGACGCCGCCTGCGGCCTGGCCGAACAGCTGGCCGCAAATCTGGCCCGAGAGGTAGCGGCCGAGGATCGGCTGGCGCCGCTCGTAGGGCGTCACGTCGCCGACATAGGCCATCGAGGTCGGAATGATCCAGCCCGCCGCCGCGCCCGAGGCGAAGCGCGCCGCGGCGAGCGCGGGGAGCGACGGCATGGCGCTGCACAGGGCGACGAGCAGCGTCGCCAGGCCGCACATCAGCGTGACCGTGCGATACTTGCCGAAGCGGTCGCCGACCGGACCGATGATCAGCTGGATCGAGCCGTGGCTGAGCGCATAGGCGGTGATCACCACCGAGGCTGCGCCGACCGAGGTCTGAAAATCGGCGGCGATCTGCGGCAGCAACGAGTCGGTCACCCGCACCATGGCCTGGCTCGCGAAGCCGGCGCCGGCGAGCAGCACGATCGACCGGATTGGAACCTGCGCTGTGGGAGGAGATGACACGAGCGGGTGCGGCTCGTCGCCTGCGGTGCGGAAAGCGCCCGGCGACTACGGCGTTGACAGGGCGGAGCGTGGCGGGCTTTTTACCGCGAAACGGCCGGAACGAAACAGCAGCGATGATCGAAAAGACGTACCAGGCGGCAGCGGTCGAGGAACGCATCTATGCCGCATGGGAGGAGGCGGGCGCGTTCCGCTGCGGCCGCCCGGAACGGCGCGAGTCGAGGCCCTACTGCATCGTCATCCCGCCGCCGAACGTCACCGGCTCGCTGCACATGGGCCACGCCCTCAACAACACGCTGCAGGACGTGCTCGCGCGCCTCGAGCGCATGCGCGGGCGGGACGTGCTGTGGCAGCCCGGGACCGATCATGCCGGCATCGCCACGCAGATGGTGGTCGAGCGACAGCTGATGGAGCGGCAGGAGCCGGCCCGGCGCGTGCTCGGACGCGCCAGGTTCCTGGAGAAGGTATGGGCGTGGAAGCGCGAATCGGGCGGCAGCATCGTCAATCAGCTCAAGCGGCTCGGTGCGTCCTGCGACTGGTCGCGCGAGCGGTTCACGATGGACGAGGGACTCTCGCGGGCGGTGATCAAGGTGTTCGTGGAGCTCTATCGCGCGGGCCTCATCCACAAGGACAAGCGGCTGGTCAACTGGGACCCCAAGCTCTTGACCGCGATCTCGGACCTCGAGGTGCAGCAGGTCGAGGTGAAAGGCCATCTCTGGCATTTCCGATACCCCATCGAGGGGCTCGCCGGACGCTTCATCACCGTCGCCACCACGCGGCCGGAGACCATGCTGGGCGACACCGCCGTCGCGGTGCATCCGGAGGATGAGCGCTATCGGCACCTGGTCGGCAGAAATGCCATCCTGCCGCTGGTCGGACGCCGGATTCCGATCATCGCCGACGAATACTCGGATCCGGAGAAGGGAACCGGCGCGGTGAAGATCACGCCGGCGCACGATTTCAACGACTTCGAGGTCGGCCGCCGGCACAATCTTCCCCTGGTCTCGGTGCTCGACGTCGAGGCCAAGCTCAGCCTCGCCGGCAACGAGGCATTCCTGCGCGACGTGCCGCCCTCCTCCGAGCTCAACGAGACACTGACCTATCACGGACTCGACCGGTTCGTGGTGCGCAAGGAGATCGTCAGCCGAATGCAGGCGTCGGATCTCGTCGCCAGGATCGAGCCGCACGCGCACACGGTTCCACACGGCGACCGTTCCGGCGTGGTGATCGAGCCTTTTCTCACCCAGCAGTGGTATGTCGACGCGAAGTCGCTGGCGCAGCCGGCGATCGAGGCGGTGCGCGCCGGACGCACCGTGTTCGTGCCGCGCAACTGGGAACGGACCTATTTCGACTGGATGGAGAGCATCCAGCCCTGGTGCATCTCGCGCCAGCTCTGGTGGGGCCACCAGATCCCCGCCTGGTACGGCTTCACCGCGCACCCGGACGGGACGTTGCTGCTCGGCAGCGGCCAGCAGTTCAGGACCGTGGTCGAGACCTTCGTCGCCGCCTCGGAGGCTGAAGCACTGGCCCAGGCGCGCCGATACTACGGCGCCGACGACGTCGTGGTGGCCGAGAGCGACCGCGAGGCTCTGGAGCGGGTCTACGCGCCGCAGCAGGGCGGCAGACCGACTCGGTTCGCCATCTGGCGCGACGAGGATGTGCTCGATACCTGGTTCTCCTCCGCGCTGTGGCCGTTCTCCACGCTCGGCTGGCCCGATTCCACGAAGGAGCTTGCCCGCTATTATCCGACCGACGCGCTGGTCACGAGCTTCGACATCATCTTCTTCTGGGTGGCGCGGATGATGATGATGGGGCTGCACTTCATGGAGGAGGTGCCGTTTCGCACCGTCTACATCCATGCGCTGGTGCGCGATGCGCACGGCGCCAAGATGTCGAAGTCGAAGGGCAACGTCGTCGACCCCCTGCCGATGATCGAGCAATACGGCGCCGACGCGCTGCGCTTCACGCTCGCCGCCATGGCGGCGCAGGGTCGCGACATCAAGCTCTCCACCCAGCGCGTGGAAAGCTCCCGCAACTTCACCACCAAGCTGTGGAACGCCTGCCGCTTCGCCGAGATGCACGGCTGCTCCAGCGTGCCCGGCTTCGATCCCGGCTCGGTCGCGCAGATGCTCAACCGCTGGATCGCGCACGAGGCGGAGAAGGCCAAGCGCGAGATCACCGAGGCGATCGAGAGCTACAGGTTCAATGAAGCGGCCGCCGCCGCCTACCGGTTCGTCTGGAACATCTTCTGCGACTGGTACCTCGAGCTCGCCAAGCCGGAACTGCAGGGCGCCGACGGTCCGGGCAAGGAGGAGGCGCGGGCGACCACGGCCTGGGTGCGCGACGAGATTCTCAAGCTGCTGCATCCGTTCATGCCGTTCATCACCGAGGAGTTGTGGCGCGTCACCGCCGAAAGCGGGACGGCGCGCGAGGGCCTGCTCGCGCTCGCGCCCTGGCCGCAGCATGCGGCGCTCGAGGACCCGGAGGCCGAAGCGGAGATCGGCTGGGTGGTCGATCTCGTCACCGCCATCCGTTCCGTGCGCGCGGAGTTGAACCTCACCGTCGCAGTCGAGATCCCGCTGGTGCTGGTCGGGGTCTCGGCGCGAACGGCGGCCAAGGCGCGGCAATGGGCGGAGGTGATTCGGCGGCTGGCGCGTCTCTCCGATATCTCGCTCGAGGAGACGCCCCCGCGCGGGGCAGTGCAGGCGATCGTCCGGGGCGAGATCGCGGCGCTCCCGCTCAGGGGCTTGATCGATTTCGCAGCCGAGAAGGCCCGGCTCGAGAAGGAGATGGTGCGCGTCGGCTCGGAGATTGCCCGCACCGAGGCCAAGCTCGCCAATGCCGATTTCGTCGCGCGCGCCCCGGAGGAGGTCGTCGAAGGCGAGCGCGAGAAGCGCGAGCAGGCCGAGCAGCGGCGCAGCAAGCTCCAGGAGGCTCTGCAACGCCTCGAGGCCGCAGGCCATTGACGGCTCGGGAATATCGGGGGGCCGCGGGCCTGCTCTGGTCGATCGGGCTCGGGCTGCGGCTGACGATCCTCGCCGTGCCGCCGGTGATCACGCTCATTCAAGCCGACCTGCGGCTCTCGGGCACCGAGGTCGGCATCCTCTCGGGACTGCCGCCGCTGCTGTTCGCGCTTGCAGCTCTGCCGGGCTCGCTGCTGATCGCGTGGTTCGGCCCCCTCGCCACGGTCGTGGTCGGGCTCCTGGTCGCGGGAATGGCCTCCGGCCTGCGCGGCGCAGTGCTCGACGTCTACGCGCTCTATGCCGCGACCATCGTCATGAGCGCCGGTGTCGCGATCATGCAGCCGGCGTTGCCGCCGCTGGCGCGGGCATGGCTGCCGCGGCGCGTGAGCTTCGGGACGGCTCTCTACAGCAACGGCTTGCTGGTCGCGGAGACCGTCCCGGTGATGCTGACGATTCCGATCGTGCTCCCGCTGCTGGACGGATCGTGGCGCCTGAGCCTGGCATTCTGGGGCGCGCCGCTCGTCGTGATCGCTGCTCTCGTCGCGGCATTTGCGCCGCGGTCCGACCCACAGGCGGAGAATGCGCCCGCCGCCGGCCGGAGCTGGTGGCCGGACTGGAGCCAGCCGCTGATCTGGCAGATCGGGCTCCTGTTTGGCAGCGTCAACAGCGTCTATCTCAGCAGCAACGCCTTCCTGCCCGGTCATCTCGCCGGCGCCGGCCGGGCGGATCTCATCGGCAGCGCCCTCACCGCGCTGAACTTCGGCCAGCTGCCGGCCTCATTCGCCCTCATCGCGGTCGCAGGCAGGCTCGAGCGGCGCGCCTGGCCCTTCGTCCTGTGCGGCGCGCTGATGCTCTTGTGCGTTATCGGGATTGCGTCCACGGCGAGCTCGTGGACCGTGCTTCTCGCCGGCTGTCTCGGGTTTCTCGGCGCCGTGGTGATGACGCTCGGCTTCGGTCTGCCGGCCCTGCTGAGCGTGCCTGCCGAGACGGCGCGCCTGTCGGCGGCGATGTTCACGATAAGCTATGGCGAGGCGCTGGTGGTGTCGGTGCTCAGCGGCGCCGCCTGGGATCTCGGCGGCAGCCCCCGCTTTGCATTTCTGCCGATTGCGGCGAGCGCGGTGCCGCTCCTGCTGGTGCCGGGCGCGATCGGCTTTGATCGCGGCCGTCATGAAGCGGTTCGTTGATCTGATGAGCCTCCCGCGCGAACGCTGCGAGCCTGGGGCTTGCGCTTTCGGCCTCGCCCGGCTGCGAAGGGCCTGCTCAGAAAGCGCGAGCCCGGCAAGCCGTATCGCCAGGGATATTCCGCCGCTCGGGTGATGCCGATGCGCGGCCCGGCCGCGATCTCCACCTTTTCGCGGCGGGCGAACAGCTCGAACGGCGGCCGCGTGAGCGGCAGCCCGTTATGCGCGCCGCAAATGCCGAGCGCCTGACAGAGCCGGCCAGGCCCCGCGCACAGCAGCCGCTCCTCCATCACGCCGCGGCGCCGCCGCATCAGGCCGAGCCCGCAGGTCGGCGCCAGCGCGCGGATCAGCACGGCGCTCGCGGTGCCTTCGGCCTCGCAAACGAAGTTGAGGCACCAGTGAATGCCGTAAGAGCGATAGACATAGGCGTAACCGGGCGGACCGAACATGACGGCATTGCGTTCGGTCCGGCCGCGAAACGAATGCGCCGCCGGATCGGTATGGTGATAGGCCTCCACCTCGACGATGATGCCGCCGACCCCCTTGAACAGAAGCGTGGCGCCGACGAGCTCGGGCGCAACGACGTGCACGCTGCGCGCGAAGAACGGAGGGCGGATCGGCGAAGGCGTGGGCATCGGCGGTTGCCTGCGGGATAGCACGGATCGGGCGCCGCCGAGATCCCGCCGTCGTGGGCCCATGGAACAGCTGGAGTTGCAGCCCTAGGATTGCGGCATGCGGGTATTCCTTGCCGGAGCCATGGGCGCGGTCGGTCGCCGGCTGGTGCCGCTATTATTGCGCAACGGGCATGCGGTGATCGGGAGCACGCGCTCGGCCGAGCGGGCGCGGGAGCTCGCGCAAGCCGGAGTGACGCCGGTCATCCTCGATGCCTTTGATGCGCAGGCGGTGCGCACCGCCGTTGTCGCCGTGCGGCCCGATGCCGTCATCCACCAGCTGACGGACCTGCCGCGCGAGTTCGACCCGGCGCGGATCGTTGCCTCCTATGCCGCGAATGCGCGTATCCGTACCGAAGGAACGCGTAACCTGCTTGCGGCGGCCGAGGCGGCAGGGGCACGGCGTCTCATCGTGCAGAGCATCGCGTTCGCCTATCGCCCGGGCGGAGAGCCGCATCCGGAGGCCGACCCCCTCAATACCGAGGATCCGATGCGCGCCGTGACCGTGCAAGGGGCAGCCCAGATGGAGCACCTGGTGCTCGCTGCGCCGCTCGTTGCTACCGTCCTGCGCTACGGCCTCCTGTACGGGCCGGGCACCTGGTTCGAACGCCCCGATCACAAGCCCGCGCTGCACGTGGATGCCGCCGCCCACGCGGCCCTGCTGGCGCTGACCCGCCCTCCCGGCATCTACAATATCGCTGAAGAGGACGGCGTGGTCGCGATCGGCAGAGCCCGCTCGGCGCTCGGCTTCGATCCGGGATTTCGATTGGCCTGATTGCCGGTAGCTTCGACGCAATGGCGCCAATTCAAGCCGTTGCTGTGACCTCACTGTGACATTTTCTGCTTAATGGTCGGTTAATGCTGTTGCCCGTGTGCAACAACCATAAAACATTGACATCAAGGAAGGAATCCGGCGCCTCCGCGCCCCGTTTTAGCCATAGCCTGATCCGACACCGATGCACGACGCTGCTGAGGACGGGTCGTCGCCGTCCTGGGCCGTGGTCTCCGAGGCAGGCAAGACGAAGCTTCATGGGCGGCGCAGCAAACATCAGGCAGCATACGAACGAAACGCCGGTACCTTCGTCCGGCGATCGGCCGGGCGGCGGCGGCGTGACCATCGTTGCGACGCGCGGCTTCGGCACCGCCGGCTCGCACCTGGGAACGGCGCACCGATGCCGCCTTGCGCCGCACGACCCGACCGAAGCCTTCAAAAGGACACCATGTGCCGCGGATTTGCAGCCGGCCGGCCGTCATATCGACAAACATATGGTTGAGGCTGTCGGCGTTCCGTTGCTGCTGAGAACGCTCCTCGACCATGGCCATTTGCCTGGCGAGCGCTTGACCGTCACGGGGCGTGCGGTCGCCGGGAATCTCAGGAGCGCAGAGCGGAGCAGGGACCAAGCCGTGGTCCATCCCGCCGACCGGCCGCTCTCCGCCTCCGGTGGCGTCGTCGGGCTTCGTGGCAACCTCTCGCCTGCGGGCGCGATCGTTAAGGTTGCCGGGATGGCGGACTTGCAATCCATCGCCTCGGCGCGCTGCTTTGACGGGGAGGACGCGCACCGCAAGGCGGTCAAGAAAAAGCACTACAGGGAAGGCGAAGTGCTCGTGATCCGTTACGCGGAGCCCGGACCGGGCCCCGGGATGCGAGGAATGCGCGCGACCACCGTGGCCCTTCGTCAAGGCCCGAACGGCAGCGCGGCGCTCCTTGGCCGAAGCCGATTCTCCGGCGCAATCTCCGATTTCCTCTCAGGCTATCGCCGCCGCCCGGCCGGGCCCGACGGCGCGGTCGCACGCGCCCGCGCGGACCTCCCCGAAGCACAGCAACGCCGTCCCGCTGCCGCGGTCGAAAGGGTGTGTCATGCGTGCGTCTGACGCCATCCTCGGCATCGGCCTCCTCACGCTCGCACTGGGGTTCACGCCGGCAATCAGCTTCGACGGCACGCGTACGCCTGAAGGGGCTGCCGTTTCGGTGCCGCTGCCCCCGGCGAGCGCAAACCTCGCGCCCGCCGGCAGCACGCTCGGCAGCGCTACTCCGCTGGCTGCGGTCCCTGATCCGTCGCTCACTCCGCTGACCGTCCCGCCAGGCGCGGCCCTGCCGCCGACCCCTCACGAGGCGCTGCGCTCCGGCATGCAGGCACTCCGCGAGGGCCGGACCGATCTGGCGCTGATGGATCTGCAATACGCGGCCGAGCAGGGCGTGCCGGCTGCGATCTGGAAGCTCGGGCGAATGTACGCGGACGGGGACGGGGTGAGGACCGACAAGGCCCGCGCCTACGAATATTTCCGGCATCTGACGCGCAGCTTCGGCAGCAGCATGGATACGCCCAATGCCGGCTTCGTCGCCAATGCACTCGTCGCCCTCGGCCTCTATCACCTCGACGGAATCCCGGGAGTGCTGAAGGCCGATGCCGCGGTTGCCCGCGAGATGTTCCGGGAAGCTGCTTCCTACTATCGCGACCCCGAAGCGCAGTACTACCTGGGGCGCCTCTATCTCTTGGGCCAAGGCACCGCAAAGGACCCGGTGATGGCCGCGCGCTGGCTGGCGCTGTCGGCCAATAATGGTGAGCACAGGGCTCAGGCCTTGCTCGGCAGCATGCTGTTCAAAGGCGACCAGGTCTCCCGGGCCCCGGCACTGGGATTGTTCTGGCTCACCGTGGCCAAGGAGGCAGCCGGTCCGGGCGAAAGCTGGATTTCCGAGATGCACGCCAGCGCCTTGGCCCAGGCCAACGACAGGGAAAAAGCGTTGGCTCACAAGTATCTCACCGACTGGCTGAAGAGCCGGCAATAGGTTGTGGCGGTAAGGCCACACTTCCTCAGAATCGAGTTTCTGGCTGTTGCGGGTAATGGACCGCCCTTAGGCGAGAGCGTAATTTTTCGGCCAATGCGGAATGCGTCCGGTGTGCAAATCGGGCTGCTGTGCGCGAGCATCGCGGCCATGGCCTTTACGGCGTCGGCAATGCTGGCGCCTGCGGCGGCGGCCGACCTCAGCGTGGCGCCGATCTACATGGCTCCGCCGGCACCCGTCAGCATCTGGACGGGCGCCTATGTCGGGGGGGCCGGTGCCGGCACCTGGGGCAGCGCGGTCGTCCGCAATGATGTGACAGGCTTTGATCAGGCTCCCGCGATCGACCTCAGTGGCGGAATCTTCGGAGTCACGGCGGGGCTCAACTGGCAAAACGGGAACGTGGTGCTGGGTTTCGAGGGGGATGCTTCAGGCACCTCGAAATCAGCCAGCGTGTTCGATTTTCCCCCCAGCGCCGGCTTCAGCAACGAGATCAGGGAGCGCTGGTTGTCGACCTTCCGCGGTCGCCTGGGCTACACGCAGGACAACTGGCTGGTCTACGCCACCGCCGGGGTCGCGCTCGCCAATGTTCAGGCCGGCATCGCCGGTCCTGGCGGCACGATCGCGCAGAACCAGGGGTCATTGGGCTTTGCCGCAGGCGGCGGCGTCGAGCTCAAGCTCAACCCCGACTGGTCGGCGAAGGTCGAATATCTCTACGTCGGACTGCAGGACAAGACCTATTTCAATCCTGCGCCGAGCCTCGCCTTCCCAGCCAACCAGCGGGCGCACATCGACGACCATCTTGTCCGGTTCGGCGTCAACTACAAGCTTCCCTGGAACGTGCTGGACAGCTTCTACCGGCGCTGATCGGCCACACTCCCGCTTTCCTGCCGAGCATCTCCTGGAGCGCCGAGCTCCGCCCACACCGGGACATGGTCGGACGGCTTCTCCCAGCCGCGCACATGCTTGTCGACGCCGGCGAGGGTGAGGCGATCGGCAGCCTGCGGCGACAGCAAGAGGTGATCGATGCGGATCCCGTCGTTCTTCTGCCAGGCTCCGGCCTGGTAGTCCCAGAACGTGAACGGACCCGGGCCGTCGCTCCCGGCTCGAATGGCATCCGTCAGTCCGAGATTGCAGAGCACGCGAAACTTCTCCCGGGTCGGCGGCAGGAACAGCGCATCGCCCGTCCAGCGAGCAGGAAAGCGGGCGTCGAGCTCGGTCGGAATGACGTTGAAATCCCCACCGAGCACCAGCGGCTCCTCCAGCAACAGCCGCTCGCGGACATAGCCGATCAGACGATCCATCCAGGCGATCTTGTAGGTGTACTTGTCGCTCTCGGGGGGATTGCCGTTGGGCAGATAGACCGAGGCGATCCGCAGCACGCCGTTTCCCGTCGACACCACCGCTTCCAGGAATCGGGCATGGTCGTCCCAATCGGCGCCGGGCAGCCGCGGCGTCACCTCGTCGAACGGCAGCTTCGACAGCACAGCCACGCCGTTGAAGCTCTTCTGGCCGTGCATGGCGACGTTGTAGCCCAAGCTCTCCAGCGCCTCGCGTGGAAAGGCGTCGTCGACACACTTGGTCTCCTGCAGGCAGGCGATGTCGGGCTTGCGCTCCGACAGCCAAGCACAAAGGTTATCCATCCGCTGCTTTATCGAGTTGACGTTCCAGGTAGCGACGCGCATGGCTGAGCGATGTGACGGGGGCGGCGGTTTGGCTACGGGCTTCGCCGGCGGAAAGCCTCGGCTGTTACGGGGTTTTTACGAGGTTTCGAGCACGCAACCGTGATGTACCTCCGAAATGGATGTGTTAGAAGGAACTCGGCGACAGGCAAGGGGTGAATGTCGAAAAATTGCGGTGAGCGGGGAGATTAGAGAGGAGCGCGGGACGGCCGATCTGGGCCCCGCCTGACGAACGGAATGAGAAAAAAGGCGTTGGTGCTGGGGGCCGTGGCCGTTCTTGCCGTGGCGGCGACGATTGCCGCGACCCGAAACCCGGATTGGCGGCGGCTGCCGGAATGGTGGTCGGGCGGCGCAAACGCCCAGGCGCCGCGGCAGAACGCACCCCGTGCCATTCCTGTCGAGGTTGCCCGAGCGAGCAAGAAACGGGTGCCGGTGCGCATCGAGGCGCTCGGCTCGGTGACGCCCATTTCCAGCGTGGCGGTCAAGCCGCGCCTGGACAGCGAGATCGTCGGCGTTCACTTCCGCGATGGAGCCAGGGTGAAGGCGGGCGATCTGCTGTTCACCCTCGACAGTCGAACGATCGAGGCGCAGGAGAAGCAGATCGAAGGGATGCTGGCGGGCGCCCGGGCCAACCTCGAGCAGGCCGAACGCGACGTCGCCCGTTACACCGAGCTCGTCGCCAAGAACGCGACCACCGTGGTCACGCTGCAGAATGCGAGAACCCAGGTCAACATCTGGCGCGCCGCGGTCGACTCCAACACCGCGCAGCTCGAGAATCTCAACATCCAGCTCAGCTACTGCACCATTCGCGCGCCGATCACCGGCCGCGCCAGCATGGCCGCGGTGAAGGTCGGCAACCTGGTTCGCCAGGCCGATTCGGCGCCGCTTGCCACGATCATCCAGACCGCTCCCATCTACGTGACGTTCTCGCTCCAGCAGGGCTATCTGCCGGACCTGCGGCAAGCCCTGACCAACGAGAGCGCGACCATCGAGGCGATCATCCCCGGCGATCCGCGCCGCGCCGAGGGCCAGGTCACGATGGTCGAGAACAGCGTGGACTCGCCGACGGGAACGGTGCCGGTGCGCGCCACCATGCCGAACACGGATGAGCTGCTCTGGCCGGGCACCCTGGTGAAGGTCGAGCTGACCTTCCGTGAGGAGGAGGCCGTCACCGTGCCGACAACCGCCGTCCAGGTCAGCCAGACCGGGACCTACGTCTTCGTCGTCAAGGATGACGTCGCGAGCATCGCCCCGGTCGAGGTTGCTCGCGTCCTCGGCGGCGAGTCGGTGCTGGCGAAGGGGCTCGAGGGCGGCGAGACGGTCGTCACCAACGGGCAGCTGCTGCTCGTGAACGGCAGCAAGGTCGCGGTGCGCGCCCCGAAAGCAGGGTCGTAGCCGATGAACATCTCCGAGACCTGCATTCGTCGGCCGGTCCTGACCACGCTGGTGACCGCATCCATCATCGTGCTCGGCGTCTTCGCCTATCGGCTTCTGCCGGTCGCCGCGCTGCCGGCGGTCGATTTCCCGACTATCGCCATCACCGGCCAGCTGCCCGGCGCCAGTGCCGAGACGATGGCCGCCTCGGTGGCGGCGCCGATCGAGCGGCAGCTGTCGACCATCGCCGGCATCAGCTCGCTCACCTCCTCGTCCTCGCTCGGGATCACCACGATCACCATCCAGTTCGATCTCGACCGCAACATCGACGGGGCGGCCCTCGACGTGCAGACCGCGCTCTCGATCGCCGCGCGCAAGCTCCCGGTCGAGATGACGAGCCCGCCGTTCTTCCGCAAGGTCAATCCCGGCGATTTTCCGATCATGTATATCAGCCTGATCTCGCCGACCTTGCCGCTGTCGGTCGTCGACGAGTACGGCGAGATCACGCTTGCCCAGCAGATCTCGCAGCTTCCCGGCATCGCCCAGGTGCTGGTCTACGGGGCGCAGAAGTTCGCCGTGCGCGTGCAGGTGGATCCGGTGGCCGCCGCCGCGCGCAACATCTCGCTCGAGGACATCCGTACCGTCGTCTCCAAGGCCAACTCCAACACGCCGGTCGGCACGCTCAACGGGCCCAAGCAGGCGGTGACGCTGACCGCGTCCGGGGCAATCCCCAGGGCCGAGCAATACCGCGATGTCGTGGTCGCCTACCGGAACGGGGCACCCGTTCATCTCAACGAGATCGCCCGCGTCATCGACAGCGTCGAGAACGACAAGATCGCGAGCTGGTACAACGACGATCGCGCCATTGTGCTCGCCATCCAGCGTCAGCCGGATGCCAACACGGTGGCGGTGGTCGATTCGGTGCGCGCCCGCCTGCCGGAATACCGCGCGATGGTTCCGAGCTCGATTCGCATGGAAGTGCTCAACGACCGCTCGATCTCGATTCGGGCCTCCGTGATCAATGTCCAGGAGACGCTGATGATCGCGATCGGCCTGGTCGTCATGGTCATCTTCCTGTTCCTGCGCTCCGTCTCGGCGACCATCATCCCGGCGCTGGCGGTTCCGGTCTCGCTGATCGGCACCTGCGCGGCAATGTACGTGTTTGGATTCTCGATCAACAACATGACGCTGCTCGCGCTGACGCTGTCGGTCGGGTTCGTGGTCGACGATGCGATCGTCATGCTGGAGAACATCGTCCGGCACATCGAGGGCGGCACGCGGCCGTTCGAGGCCGCGCTCAAAGGCTCGCGCGAGATCGGCTTCACGATCATCTCGATAACCTTCTCGCTGATCGCCGTGTTCATTCCGGTGCTGCTGATGGGCGGCATGGTGGGCCGGGTCTTCCGCGAGTTCGCCGTCTCGATCTCCGTGGCGATCATCATCTCCGGATTCGTCTCGCTGACCCTGACCCCGATGCTGTGCGCCCGCGTGCTGCGCGCGCATCGCGAAGGCGAGAGGCAGATGCTCGTGCTGCGCTGGTTCGAGGCGATGTTCAGAGGGCTGCTGCGAGCCTACCAGTGGACGCTCGATCGAGTGATCAGGTTCAAGGCCGTCACCCTCGCGCTGACGCTCGCTACGCTGGGCGCCACCGTCTGGCTCTACATCGTGGTCCCGAAGGGCTTCTTCCCCACCGAGGACACCGGCTTCATCTTCGCCTCGACCGAGGGCGCCTCCGACATCTCGTTCCAGGGCATGGCGGCGCTGCAGCGGCAGGTGGCGGAGATCGTCCGCGCCGACCCGGCGGTCGATTACGTCAACTCCACGGTGGGGGCCGGCGGGCCGAACCCGACGCAGAACATCGGCCGCATGTTCATTGCGCTCAAGCCGCGCAAGGAACGCAGGGAGACCTCGACCCAGGTCATTCAGCGCCTCCGCCGCACCGCCAATGTCGTGCCCGGCATGGCGGTCTATTTCCAGAACGTGCAGAACATCAACATCACCGGGCGCATCTCCAAGAGCGAGTTCCAATACACGCTGCAGTCGAGCGACACCCGATTGCTCTACGACGTTGCGCCGGTCATGCGCGAGAAGATCTCCCGGATCCAAGGTCTGCGCGACGTGACCAGCGACCTCTACGTCAAGAACCCGCAGATGACGATCGACATCGACCGCGAGAAGGCGGCGGTCTACGGGGTGACGATCGATCAGATTCGCCAGGAGCTGTTCGACGCGTTCGGCGCGCGCCAGGTGGCGACCATCTACACGCCGACCAACGATTATCAGGTCATTCTCGAGAGCCTGCCGCAGTACCAGACCGATTCGGCGCAATTGCAGAACATCTTCGTGAAGACCCCCGGTGCGGGCCAGGGAGGCGGCGGCGCCGGCTCCGGGATCAGCGGGACCGGGGTGCCGTCGGGGGCGGCGATCCCGCTCTCCGCCCTGGTCAGGATGGTGCCCTCGGTCGGCCCCCTGCAGGTCAATCACCAGGGCAATCAGCCGGCGGTGACGATCTCGTTCAATCTCGCGCCGGGCTATTCGCTCGGACAGGCCGTCGACGCCATCCATGAGATCGAGCGCGACGCGCGGTTGCCGATCACCGTCAACAGCGGGTTCCAGGGCTCGGCGCAGGTGTTCCAGGACTCGCTCAAAGGCCAGGGTGTGCTCGTGCTGGCGGCAATCTTCGCCGCCTATGTGGTCCTCGGCGTGCTCTACGAAAGCTTCATCCACCCGATCACGATCATCTCCGGCCTGCCCTCGGCGGGGGTCGGCGCGCTGCTGGTCTTGATGCTGTTCAACATGGACCTCTCGGTCATCGCCATGATCGGGATCGTGATGCTGGTCGGTATCGTGAAGAAGAACGCGATCATGATGATCGACTTCGCGATCGAGCGGCGCCGCGTGGGACTCTCGGCCGAGGCCGCGATCCGGGAAGCGGCGCTGCTGCGCTTCCGCCCGATCATGATGACGACCTTCGCCGCGATTTTCGGCACCCTGCCCATCGCGCTCGGCACCGGCGCCGGCGCCGAGCTGCGCCAGCCGCTGGGCGTCGCCGTGGTCGGCGGTCTCTGCCTGTCGCAGCTGCTGACGCTGTTCATCACCCCGGTCGTCTACATCTACCTCGACCGCATCGACCGCCTGCTCAAATACCGGCTCGAGCCGCAGCTCAGGGAAGTGCCGGAGCATCCCGAGCGGCCGACCGCGGTGGCGGCGGAGTGACACCCCCCGGCGCCGGGCCGGCGCTGACCGTCAGATCGAGAAGCTCGTGCCGCAGCCGCAGGACGCGGTTGCCTGAGGATTGTTGACGCGGAACGAGCTGCCGATCAGGTCGTCGACAAAATCGATCTCGGCACCGGCAAGGTAACCGAGCGACATCTGGTCGATCAGCACCGTCGCGCCCTCGCGCATGATCACGAGATCGTCGGCAGCCTGGGCGCGCTCCACGTCGAACCTGTACTGAAATCCGGAGCAGCCGCCGCCCTCCACGCTGACCCGCAGCATGGCGCCGGCCGGCTCCGCGCGCAGGATCTCGTTGATCCGGCGCGCCGCCCGTTCGGTGACCGTCACGTTGTGCACGGCGTTCATGCTTCAAGCGCCCGCGTCATTGCGAGAGAGGCCTGATGATAGTTAAGTGCACGGCACGCTCCGGTCAATGAGGCGATGGGCGATCCGGCATGGCGATCGAGGCGGCAGTCGCACGCGCGCCCTACGCGTCCGATCCGGCAGGCAGCCGGGGCCGATTGCATCCGGAAGCAGCGAGCCCGACGCGCAATGCCTTCCGGCGCGACTGCGATCGCATCATTCATTCCACCGCCTTCCGCCGGCTCGCGCACAAGACGCAGGTCTTCGTGTTTCACGAGGGCGATCACTTCCGGACCCGCTTGACCCACACGCTGGAGGTCGCCCAGGTCGCTCGCTCGCTCGCCCGCTCGCTCGGTCTGGACGAGGACCTCACCGAAGCGCTGGCGCTCGCCCACGATCTCGGCCACCCGCCGTTCGGGCACGCCGGCGAGCGGGCGCTCGATCGCTGCCTGACCGGCGGTGGCGGATTTGATCACAATGCGCAGACGCTGCGCGTGGTGACCGCACTCGAGCGGCGCTACGTGGGCTTCGACGGGCTCAACCTCTCTTGGGAGACGCTGGAAGGGCTGGTGAAGCACAACGGCCCGCTCACCGACCGCCTCGGCAACCCGGTCGGCCGCTACGGCGAGCGCGGTGTGCCGGATGCGATCACGTCCTACAACAAGATGCAGGATCTGCAGCTCTGGAGCTTCGCCGGCACCGAGGCGCAGGTCGCCGCGATCGCCGATGATATCGCCTACAATGCCCACGACATCGACGACGGTCTGCGCGCCGAGCTGTTCACGGTCGCCGATCTCGGCTCCGTGCCGCTGATCCGCGACATCCTGCGCGACATCCGCCGACACGATCCCGAGCTGGATGCGAGCCGGCTGGTCCATGAATTGATCCGTCGCCTCATCGGTCGCATGATCGAGGACGTCATCGCCGAGACCGGGCGCCGGCTGCGGAGGCTCGTGCCGCAGTCGGCGGACGACGTGCGCCAGGCGGATGCGGCGAGCATCGCGTTCGCCGCGGAAACGGCTCAGATCGATCGGGCGATCAAAGCCTTTCTTCATTCCCGCATGTACCGGCACGAGCGCGTGCTGCGGATAATGGCCGACGCCGAGCGCATCATCTGCGAGCTCTTTGCCGACTATGCCGCCAATCCCGAGCACATTCCCGCCGATTGGCCTCACACTGGAGACGATCCTTCCCGCCGCGTGGCCGACTTCATAGCCGGCATGACCGACCGTTTCGCGCTGGTCGAGCATGCGCGGCTGTTCGCCTCGACCCCGGAATTGCGCTGAAGCGCCGCCGGCTCAGACAGCGGCGATGGCAGCACCGCCCAGCGCGCTGAGGATCACGACCAGCCAGGGCGGCGTCTGCCACATGAACAGCAGCAGAAAGGCGCCCAGCGCGAGCGCGAAATCTCCGGGGCCGGTGATCGCCGATGTCCAGACCGGGTTGTAGAGCGCCGCCAGCAGGAGCCCGACCACCGCCGCATTGATGCCGCGCAAAGCCGATTGTGCCCAGCGCTCCGAGCGCAGCCGGTCCCAGAACGGCAGCGGCCCCAGCACCAGCAGGAACGACGGCAGGAACATGGCGCACAGGCAGAGGATCGCCCCGACCCACCCGTTGGGGGAAGGTCCCATGACCGCACCGAGATAGGCCGCGAACGTGAACAGGGGGCCGGGCACCGCCTGCGCGGCCCCATAACCGGCGAGAAAGGCGTCGTTGTCGACCCAGCCCGGCGGCACCACCGATGCCTGCAGCAGGGGCAGCACCACGTGCCCCCCGCCGAACACCAGCGAGCCGGCGCGATAGAACGCCTCGAACAACCTCAGGCTGTGGCTGGGCAGCACGGCGAGGACGAGGGGGAGCCCGAGGAGGATTGCAAAAAAAATCGCCACGGCAAGGACCGCCACCGATCGGCTGACGGGCACCGGCGTTGCCGGGCGGGTGCTGGATGCCGCGGCAGGCAGCAGAGCGTATCCCACCACCCCGCCGAGAACGATCGCTCCGACCTGGCCCCAGGCCGTGGGCCAGGCGAGAACGATCGCGCTCGCGGCAACCGCCAGCGTGGCGCGGGCCCGATCGGGGGCGAGCGAACGCAGCATCCCCAGCACCGCCTGCGCGACCACCGCCACCGCCGCCACCTTGAGACCGTGCAGCCAGCCGCTGCCGAGCGCACCGCCGAGCGCGGCAACCCCGTAGGCGAACAGGACGAGAGCCACCGCGGAAGGCAGGGTGAAGCCGGTCCAGGCGGCGAGCGCGCCGAGATAGCCCGCGCGCAGGAGACCAATCGCGATCCCGACCTTGCTGCTCGCCGGTCCCGGCAAGAATTGCGACAGGGCGACGAGGTCGGCGTAGGTGCTCTCGTCGAGCCACTTGCGGCGCACGACCACTTCCGCTCGGAAATATCCGAGATGCGCGATGGGACCTCCGAAGGAGGTGAGGCCAAGGCGCAGAAAGACGAGAAGAACCTCGGCAGCGGAGCCCGGCCTCGCGGTCCCGGGCGGTGCTGTCGCTGCCGACGTCATCGGGTGATCACTGCCGGTCGCAAGGCCCGGTCCCGGCGCACTCACGGCTGCCGCTCAGGGCTTGGAGACGATCTTCTGCAAGATCGGTCGGCGACGATGCGCAGCGTCACGTCGACCGCGCCGCCGGGCGCCGAATCCGAGATGATGCGCACCGGCCTCGTCGGATGGCTCTCGACCTGCGCCCGGGAAGGCCCGAGGCAACGATATCGCGCGCGCATGCTGTGCTCCCTGTTTTGACTCGACCGCCGAATTGCGTTACCCGGCCGCGGAATGCGGCCGGCCCAGGACAAGGAACGGCGTTTCATCACCGATGCATTTCGTGACGGGCTCCAACATCTTTGCCGCGGTTCTCGATCGTGTGCGTGCCGCCGGCGAGGAGCTGGCGCTTGCCGGCGTGCTGCCGGCCGGCGTCGATCAATCGCGGGTCGTCGTCGAGCCGCCGCGCGAGGCCGCGCACGGGGACATGGCGACGAACGCGGCGATGGTCCTCGCCAAGGATGCCGGCCGCAAGCCGCGCGAGCTCGCGCAAGCGATCGCCGAGAAGCTTCGCGCTGACGAGCTGCTGGCCCGAGTCGAGATCGCAGGGCCGGGTTTCATCAACCTGACGCTCAAGCCCGCGGCCTGGCTCGCCGCCTTGCGCGCCGTCCTCGAAGCCGGGGCCGATTATGGCCGCAGCGACGTCGGGCGCGGGATCGCGGTCAATGTCGAATACGTGTCGGCCAATCCCACCGGCCCGATGCATGTCGGCCATTGCCGCGGCGCGGTGTTCGGTGATGCGCTTGCCAACCTGCTCGCCTTCACCGGGTTCAAGGTCACCCGCGAATACTACATCAACGACGCCGGAGCCCAAGTCGATGTTCTCGCCCGCTCGGCCTATCTGCGCTACCGGGAGGCGCTCGGCGAGGACATCGGGACGATCCCGGAGGGGCTCTATCCGGGTGACTATCTCAAGCCGGTCGGGGCGCAGCTTTGCGCCGAGCACGGTGCCAGCCTGACGCGCAAGCCCGAATCGGAGTGGCTGCCGATCGTGCGCGACCGGGCCATCAGCATGATGATGGCCGAGATCCGCGATGATCTTCTGGCGCTCAACGTGATGCAGGAAGTGTTCTTCTCCGAGCGCTCGCTGATCGATGGGCCGCGTGACCAGGTTGCAGATACGATCGCCGCGCTGCGGCGTGCGGGCTATGTCTATGAAGGGCGACTGCCGCCGCCCAAAGGGCAGCCGATCGAGGACTGGGAGGATCGCGAGCAAACGTTGTTCCGGGCCACCGAGTTCGGCGACGATGTGGACCGGCCGCTGATGAAGTCGGACGGCAGCTACACCTATTTTGCCTCGGATATCGCCTATCACAAGAACAAGGTCGACCGCGGATTCGGCGCCATGATCGACGTCTGGGGTGCCGATCATGGCGGCTATGTCAAGCGCATGCAGGCGGCGGTGAAGGCGGTGCGCGCCATCACCCATGCCGAGGTCGCCGATCTCGATGTCAAGATCGTCCAGCTGGTGAAGCTGTTCCGCGCCGGCGAGCCGGTGAAGATGTCGAAGCGGGCAGGGGAGTTCGTGACGCTGCGTGAGGTCGTGGACGAGGTCGGGCGTGATGCCGTGCGCTTCATGATGCTCTACCGCAAGAACGATGCGGTGCTCGATTTCGATCTCAACAAGGTCATCGAGAAGACCCGCGACAACCCGGTTTTTTACGTGCAATACGGGCACGCAAGATGCCAGTCGCTGTTTCGCAGGGCCGCCGACGTCGTCCCCCGCCTTCCGCACGGTCCGGCGCAGCGAAGCTCGGTGCTGGCGCAGGCGCCGTTGCAACGGCTCGACGATCCCGGCGAGCTCGGCCTGATGCGTCGCCTGGCAATTTTCCCGCGCCTTGTCGAAGCCGCCGCCGGCGCCCATGAGCCGCACCGGATCGCCTTCTATCTTTATGAGCTGGCGAGTGAATTTCATGCCCAGTGGAACCGCGGGCAAGATGCGCCACATTTACGCTTCATTATCCAGAATGATCCACAACTAACCGTGGCCCGCCTTGCGCTTGCGCAGGGGGTGGCTACGGTTCTCGCGTCCGGGCTGGGTATGCTGGGCGTCGAGGCGCCAGAGGAGATGCGTTAGTCTCGCTCGGTGCCGCAAGGGCAGCCGGACTTCCTCTTTCCCTTTCGGGAACCGACAATGGAGGAGGCGCCGCGCACCCACCGAGTGCGACGCCAAGTACCGGAAGCGAAGCATGGCGGACGACCACCCGTTTCGATCCCTGCGCCCCGATGATCTGCATCGCCGGGCCGCCGAGCCGGCGCCGCGTGGCGAGGTCGCTGGCGCGAGCGATCCCCTCGCCGAGCTCGCTCGGCTGATCGGCCAGAGCGACCGGTTTGCCGAGCTCGGCCGCAACAGCCCGCGGCCGAGCCGGCCCGTGCCGGCTGCCGACTACGACACGCCGCCGAGCGAAGACTGGCGGCGCGAAGCCCGTCGCGCGGAGCCCGAGCTTGGTCCGCCCCCGCTTGATGTGGACGACTACGTGCGTGCGGGCGAGCGCGAGTACCGGCCGGGCGGGGACTTCCCCCGCGCCTTCGGGCACGAGCCCTATGCGGAGGACCGCTCCCTCGACAGCGATCGCTACGGTGAAATTCGCCGCGCGCCGGAGGACTACGACGATCGCTATGTCGACGATCGCATGCACGATCCGGCGCCGGAGGACGAGCACGGATCCGAGGCTTATTTCCACGAGGATGCTGCGCTTCCTCCGCAGGAGGAGGAGGTCTACGATGATCCGCCGCGCGCGCGTCATCGCAGCGGGCTTGCCACCGCGCTCGCCCTCATCGGCTGTGCGATGATCGGCACGGCCGGCGCGTACGCTTACCGGAGCTACTATCCCGGCTCCACGCAGCCGCCGCCGGTCATCACTGCGGATACGTCCACGCCGACCAAGATCCTGCCGGCCGGGGATTCGCAGTCGAGCAGGGCGGTTCAAGACCGCCTCGCCGATGCCGGCAAGGAGCAGATCGTGACCACGCAGGAGGAGCCGGTGGTGCTCAAGGAGGTCGGCACCCAGTCCGCTCCGCGTGTCGTGCTGCCCGCGCCGGTGCCGCCGGCGCAGGCTCAAGCCCCCGCCGTTCCCGCCGGCGTTCCCGCGGCGAGCGCCCCGCCGGGGGCGAGCGAGGCGAAGCGGATCCGAACGGTCACCATCCATCCCGAGGGGACCGACCTGAGCGGGCGCCCGGTCGGCGCTGCTCCCGGCCCGGCGGCAGCGAGCCGCTCGGCATCGACGCCGGCACCGCGAACCACAACCGCAACGGCAAGCGCACCTTCGGCAACCGCGGCTCCGTGGCCGGCGGCCCGCGGCGGCAGCACCCCGCTCTCGCTCGATCCGCAGACCGGCGAGCCGGTGGTTGCGGCGCCGCCGCGCACCCGCACCGTCGCCGCACCGCCGGCGCAGCCCGCGACCGAGCCGGCGACCGGATCGGTCGGCGGATTCGTGGTGCAGCTGTCGTCGCAGCGCAGCGAAAGCGAGGCGCAGGCGGTATTCCGTACGTTGCAGGCCAAGTTCCCCAGCGAGCTGGGCGATCGGCAGCCGATCATCCGTCGCGCCGATCTGGGCGGCAACAAAGGCGTCGTCTATCGGACGCAAGTGGGGCCGTTCGGCTCGGCCCAGGATGCGCAAAGGTTTTGCGCCAGCTACAAGGCGGCTGGCGGCCAGTGCTTCGTTCCGTAGCGGCCGAGTTTCTGCCGGCGCCCGCAACCGCCTGGAACCGTTGATCCGGGCTGACGCGTTTGCCGGCGCGGTCCGGCTTTTGCTCCGCATGGAAAGGCAGTAATCGGCGCCGATGGCGGCAAGCGCTTTCATCACCGGTGTCGGGGGAACCACGCTCACAGCCGCGGAACGCTCGTTCTTGCGCGAGGCGCAGCCATGGGCGCTCATCCTGTTCAAGCGCAACGTCGACAACCCGGCGCAAGTGCTCCGCCTGACCGCCTCGTTTCGAGAGGCCGTCGGCCGGAATGCGGCGGTGCTGGTGGATCAGGAGGGGGGGCGGATTCAGCGCCTCGGCCCGCCACACTGGCCGCTCTACCCGCCTGCCGCCGCGTATGGCGGCTGCTATGACTGCGACCCTGCCGCGGGCGTCGAGGCCACCAAGCTCGGCTCCCGCCTCATCGCCGCCGACCTGCGAGCGGTCGGGATCGATGTCGATTGCCTGCCGGTCGCCGACCTGCGGCTTCCCGGCGCGAGCTCGATCATAGGCGACCGCGCCTACGGCAATTCCGCCGGCAAGGTTGCGGCGCTGGCGCGGGCGGCTGCCGAGGGACTCCTGTCCGGCGGGATCCTCCCGGTGCTTAAGCACCTGCCTGGGCATGGCCGCGCCACGGTGGACAGTCACGAGGCTCTCCCGGTCGTCGACGCGGCGCGGGCGAGGCTGGCCGAGACCGACTTCGCCGCGTTTGCGCCGCTATGCGATCTGCCGCTCGGGATGACTGCGCACGTGGTCTACAGCGCGATCGACCCTATTGCCCCAGCCACCACTTCCGTCACTGTTGTCGGCGAAGTGATTCGCGATCGGCTGGGCTTTTCCGGGCTGCTGATGACTGATGACATTTCTATGCGCGCGCTGTCGGGCTCGATCGCGGAACTTTCGCGCGCGGCCATCGCGGCCGGATGCGACGTGGTTCTGCATTGCAACGGCGTGATCGACGAGATGCGCGAGGTCGCCAGTGCCGTGCCGCGGCTCAGCGGGACTGCAGCCGCGCGGGCCGAGGCCGCGCTCGGCCGGCGCGGCAGCTGCTCGGAGGACGACGTCGCCGCCATGCGGCTGCAATGGAGGGCGCTGATGGACGATGCGCGGAGAGCGGCCTCATGAGCTCCGACGACTTCAAGCTCGAAGCGGATCCTGCGGTCGAGCGGGCGAGCCACGAGCCAGCCCTGGTCGTGGACGTGGAAGGGTTCGAGGGTCCGCTCGATCTCCTGCTTCTGCTGGCGCGCCAGCAGAAGGTCGACCTGGCCAAGATCTCGATCCTTGCGCTCGCCGACCAATACCTCGCTTTCATCGAGGAGGCGCGCAAGCTGCGGCTCGAGCTGGCGGCCGATTATCTGGTCATGGCTGCGTGGCTCGCCTACCTGAAATCGCGCCTGCTGCTTCCCGAGAAGCATGCCGCGGAAGGTCAGACCGCGGAGGAGATGGCGATAGCGCTGGCCATGCGGCTCAAGCGCCTCGAGGTGATCCGCGACGCGGCGGAGCGCCTGTTCGATCGACCTCAGCTCGATCGGGAGGTGTTCCGGCGGGGCAAGCCCGAGCCGATCGCCCACATCAAGCATCCGCAATGGACGGCCACGCTCTACGATTTTCTCTCGGCCTATGCGCACCAGCGACAGCGCACGGCGCTCGCACATTTGCGCCTCGCCAGGCGCTCGGTGTGGTCGCTGGCGCAGGCGCGCGAGGTGCTGGAGCGGATGATCGGGCACGGCTCGGAATGGGCGCGGCTCGACGAGTATCTGATCGCCTATGTGGTGGAACCGTCGCTCGCCCCGACAGTTTTCGCATCGAGCTTCGCCTCCACCCTCGAGCTGGTGCGCGAAGGGGTCGTGGAGCTGCACCAGCAGGGAGCGTTCGCGCCGCTCTACGTGCGCAAGCGCGCCGGGACTGCAGAAGGGGTGGCCGCAGCGGACGACGTGGCGGCGTCCGGTGACGGCCGGGCATAGAGGAGGTCGCAGTGATGCCAAGGCTGAAAGTCGTCATGCCGGCCGACGAGCCGGAGGTTGCGCCCGTGCTGCGGGCCGAGGAGCTTCGGCTGCTCGAAGCGATGCTGTTCGCCTCGGCCGAGCCGCTCGACGAGGCCTCGCTGGCGGAACGGCTGCCGCGGGGCGTGGACGTGCATGAAGCGCTGCTGCGCCTGCAGGAGGAATACGCCTCGCGCGGGGTCAATCTGGTGCGGGTCGCAGGCAGATGGACGTTTCGCACCGCGACCGACCTCGCCTGGCTCTTGAGCAAGGAGACGCAGGAGGCGCGCAAGCTCTCGCGCGCAGCGATGGAGACGCTGGCGATCATCGCCTATCACCAGCCGGTGACGCGGGCCGAGATCGAGGAAATCCGCGGCGTCACGACATCGAAGGGATCGGTGGACGTGCTGCTGCAGACCGGATGGATACGGCCGCGGGGACGGCGCAAGACCCCGGGTCGGCCGGTCACCTACGGGACCAACGAGGCTTTCCTGTCGCATTTCGGGCTCGATTCGATCGCCGATCTGCCCGGGCTCGACGAGCTCAAGGGCTCGGGCCTGCTCGAAGGACAGCTGCCGTCCGGGTTCTCGGTGCCCATGCCATCCGACGACCCTGCGTTACGGGAGGACGAGGATCCGCTGGGGCCGGGTGAGCTCGACCTCGGGTTTGCTCCATCGCCGGAGCGGGCGGCCGAAGATTAAATGCTCGAGCTCGGTTAATCCGCGGCTCGGCCCGCGCTGCGACATTTTGCGGGAACGGCGGCCGTTGCGCTCACGGGTTCCGCACGGCCGGAGTCCTTGTTTTTGCCTGGTGCGAGCCCTAGTTTCTGGTCGATACCCTCGACAGCGGGCCACGTGGCCCTAAGGGCCCGTGCGGCCCGGTCGCCACCAGGGATACACGCATGGGCTCAATGAGCGTTTGGCACTGGATCATCGTGCTGGCCGTCGGCCTGCTGTTGTTCGGCGGGCGCGGCAAAATCTCCGACCTGATGGGTGATTTCGCCAAGGGCATCAAGTCCTTCAAGAAGGGCTTGTCGGAAGACGATCAGGCCGAGACGGCCGCGAAAACCGAGCCGATCAAGAGCATCGACCATCAGGCCTCGGCGGGCACCCAGAGTGGAGCGCCGGCGACTGCGGGCGCGAGCACGGAAGCGCGCAAAGCCGGTTGAGGCGGCACGGCGCTCCTCGGCAATTCGCGGCATTCGAGGGCGCGCGGAGCGGGGGCGCGCCTGGAGTGGCATAGCCATGTTCGAGCTTGATTGGGGCAAGCTTGTCGTCATCGGCATCGTGGCGCTGGTGGTGATCGGGCCCAAGGACCTGCCCGCCGCATTGCGGACGCTCGGGCAATGGATGGGCAAGCTGCGCCGCATGGCCTCCGAATTCCAGACCCAGTTCCAGGAGGCGATGCGCGAGGCGGAGATGGCCGACCTCAAGAAGCAGGTCGACGAGATGGCCAGCCAGGCGCAGAGCTACACGAGCTTCGATCCGATCGCCGACGTCGGCAAGGACCTCGAGCGGACCCAGCAGCAGATCGAGGGAGCAATCGCCGAGACGCCGGGTGCGGCACAGGCGGCCTCGACCCCGGCCGTGCCGGCTGCGTCCGCCGACAGCCATTCCATGCCCGCCGCCGGCACAGAGACACAGGTCGCAGCGCCTTCCGCCCCCTCCGAGCCCGAACCCCTCGCTCCCCCTGAACCGGCCAAGCTGGATGCGGGGAACAGGCCGGCATGACCCGCGAGGAGGAGGAGAAGGAGATCGAGGCGACCAAGGCGCCGCTGATCGAGCATCTCATCGAGCTGCGGTCCCGGCTGATCAAGGCGCTGCTCGCCTTCGCGGTCGCATTCGTCGCCTGCTTCTTCTTCGCCAAGACGATCTTCAACGTCCTGACCTGGCCATATCTGTGGGTGGCGGGTGACGCGTCGAGGCTGGTCTATACCGGCCTGCTCGAATATTTCGTGGTGCAGCTCAAGCTCGCGATGTTCGGCGGAGCGTTCATCGCGTTCCCGATCATCGCCACCCAGATCTACATGTTCGTGGCGCCGGGGTTGTATCGCCACGAGAAGCAGGCGTTCCTGCCCTACCTCGTCGCCACCCCGATCTTTTTTCTGCTCGGAGCCATGGTCGTCTATGGCCTCGTCTGGCCGATGCTGGCGCGCTTCTCCCTCAGCATGCAGCAGGCCGGCGGCGCCGGCCAGGCGGCAATCGAGCTGTTGCCCAAGGTCGAGGACTACCTGGGCCTGATGATGAAGCTGATCTTCGCCTTCGGGATAGCCTTTCAGCTGCCTGTCGTGCTGACCCTGCTCGGCCGGATCGGGGTGATTACCTCCGACCAGCTCAAATCCAAACGGCGATACTTCATCGTCGGCGCCTTCGTGCTCGCGGCGATTCTGACCCCGCCGGACGTGCTCAGCCAGCTGTCGCTCGCCGTGCCGCTGCTGGTGCTGTTCGAGGGCTCGATCTGGGCGGTGCGGATGGTGGAGAAGAAGGCGGCCGCGGACAAGGCGCGCGCCGCCGCCAAGGCGCATCCGAATCCCGCAGAATGAGGCTGGCCCCCGGTCCAGGCCCCGCGGCTCGCTGAACCGGTGCGGCTCCCCGCCAATCCCGGGGCGGACGGGCGGCCAGCGGCCAGCTGCGGTAACATGGCCGCGATTCTGGCCGGGACCCGAGCATGCACGACATCAGGTGGATCCGCGAGCATCCCGAGGAGTTCGACCGCGCGCTGGCGCGCCGCGGCCTGCCGGCCGAGGCGAGAAGGCTGATCGAGCTCGACGAACGTCGCCGGACCGCGATCGGGAAGGCCGAGGCTGCGCTCGCCCGACGCAACACGGCTTCGAAGGAGATCGGCGCAGCGAAGCGGAGCAACGAGGAGGCCGTCGCGCAGGCGCTGCTCGCCGAGGTCGGCCGCCTCAAGGCGGAAATCCCGACGCTCGAAGCCCGGGAGAAGAACGCCTCGAAAGACCTGGAGGAAGCGCTCGCGCTAATGCCCAATCTGCCGCTGCCGGCGCCGGAGGTTCCCGACGGGAAGGACGCGAACGACAATGTCGAGCATCATCATTTCGGGGCGAAGCGTCACTATGGCTTCCCGCTGAAGCAGCATTTCGACCTCGGCGAAGCGCTCGGGCAGATGGATTTCGAGACCGCGGCCAGGCTTTCCGGCGCCCGCTTCGTCGTGTTGCGAGATGGCCTCGCGCGAATGGAGCGCGCGCTCGCCCAGTTCATGCTCGATCTGCACACGACCGAGCACGGATACATGGAGGTCAGTCCGCCACTGCTGGTACGCGATGAAGTGATGTTCGGCACGGCGCAGTTGCCGAAGTTCGAGGAGGATCAGTTCCAGGCGCTCCGGACGCCGGACCTGAACGAGCGGTTGGCGTGGCATGATCGGAAATCTGCGGAAGCGCGCGCGGGAGCGCCGGACCAGCGGATGATCGTTCGCGACCTCGATGAGGCGCCCAGGCTCGACCGGATGTGGCTCATTCCCACTGCCGAGGTCCCGCTCACGAATGTCGTGCGTGACTTGATCCTCGACGAGAAGGTGCTGCCGCTGCGGTTCACCGCCTGCACGCCCTGCTTCCGCGCCGAGGCGGGTGCGGCCGGCAAGGACACCCGCGGCATGATCCGCCAGCACCAGTTCACCAAGGTCGAGCTCGTCTCGATCACCGCTCCAGAGCAGAGCCGGGACGAGCACGAGCGCATGCTCGCCTGCGCCGAGGAGGTGCTGCGGCGGCTCGATCTGCACTATCGCGTGGTGACGCTGTGCGCCGGCGACATGGGCTTTGCGGCGCAGAGGACCTACGACATCGAGGTGTGGCTGCCCGGGCAGGGCATGTACCGGGAGATTTCATCCTGCTCGGCTTGCGGCGAGTTCCAGGCTAGGCGCATGAATGCGCGCTACCGCCCGAGCGACAGCCGCCAGCCCCGCTTCGTGCACAGCCTCAACGGCTCCGGGGTCGCGGTGGGCCGAGCGCTGATCGCGGTGATGGAGACCTGCCAGCAGTCGGACGGGTCGATCGCGGTCCCGGATGCGCTGCGCCGCTACATGGGAGGGCTCGAGGTGATCGAGCCGCCCGGATGACCGACGGCAGCCGACATACGACGGACGGCAGATGACGGAGAACGGCAAGCAGCTCCCGGATGCGATGGGCTCGCCTCCGTCCTCGGTGATCTGTCGCCCGTCGTCCGACATGCGCATCCTCGTCACCAACGACGACGGCATCCATTCGGAGGGGCTCGACGTCTGCGCCGAGATCGCCCGGGCGCTGGCCGACGACGTCTGGGTGATCGCGCCGGAATTCGACCAGTCCGGCGTTTCACACTCGCTCTCGCTCAACGATCCGCTGCGGCTGCGCGAGGTTGGCGAGCGGCGCTTCGCGGTCAAGGGCACGCCGACCGACTGCGTGATCATGGGCGCACGGCATGTGATCAGGGAGCGCCCGCCCACCCTGGTTCTCTCCGGCGTCAATCGCGGCCGCAATGCCGGCGAGGACGTCATCTATTCGGGGACGGTGGCCGGCGCAGTCGAAGGAACGATCCTCGGCGTGCCCTCGTTCGCACTGTCGCAGGCCTACCGGTCGCGCAGCAGCGAGCCTCCCCATTGGGCGACGGCCGTGCGCTTCGGCCCCGACATCATCCGCCGCGTGCTCGCAGCCGGCATCCCGCGCGATGTGCTCATCAACGTCAACTTTCCCGACTGCGCGCCCGACGAGGTGAAGGGGGTTGCGGTGACCACCCAGGGCCGCAACCGCCAGGAACGGCTGCAGATCGACGCACGCCAGGACGGACGCGGCAACGCCTATTACTGGATCGCCTATGTGCGCATGCGCGGCCTGCCACCGCCGGACGGCAGCGACATCTCCGCGCTCGCCGATAATCGCATCGCCGTCACCCCGTTGCGGCTGGACATGACCGATGAGCCGTTCCTCACCCGGCTGGCTCAGCTGTTCGGATAGCGACAGCTGAGGCGGTGATGAATTTCCTGCCGGGCAAGCTCCGGTGCGTTGACGGGGCTTGCCGGCCAGGCTTGCCACTGGAGGTCCGGCGTGCCCAACCGATCGCCCGCCGATGACAAGGTCGGCCGCATGCAGTTCCTGCTGGCGCTGCGTCGGCGCGGGATCCAGGACGCCGCGGTATTGCGCGCGATGGACGAGGTGCCGCGCGAGCATTTCGTCGAGGCCTCGTTCATCGACAGCGCCTATGCCGACCAGGCGCTGCCGATCGCCTGCGGCCAGACCATCAGCCAGCCCTACGTCGTCGCCTACATGACCGAGCAGTTGGGGGTGCGGGCCGATCACATCGTGCTCGAGATCGGCACCGGCTCGGGCTACCAGGCGGCCATCCTGTCGAGGCTTGCTCGTTTGGTGATCACGGTCGAGCGCTACCGGACGCTCGCCGACGCGGCGCGCGGCCGGCTCTCGACGCTGGGCTACGACAACGTCGAGGTGCGGGTGGGAGACGGGCTTGCCGGGGTGCCTGAGCGGGCGCCGTTCGATCGCATCATGGTCACGGCCGCCGCCGAGACGATCCCCGATGCCCTGGTCGAGCAGCTTGCCGACGGCGGGGCGATGATGCTGCCGGTCGGACCGCGGGCGGGCACGCAGCAGCTCATCAAGCTCACTCGCAAGGGAACGGAGTGCCAGCGTCAACAGCTGATCGACGTGCGCTTCGTGCCGCTCCTGGCCGGCAAGGCGCGCGAGCTCTGATCGGTCCGGCTCGGAGTCGGCATCGCATCGAACGCGCAGCACGCAAATTTGCCGCATCCGCCTTCGGTTGCTGCAACCCAGGACACTCCTTCAGGCGGCCGCGCCACGACCCGTCCGGAGCATCTTACCCGCACGCCGGCGGTTATTAAGGTTGAGCCGTTCTTGCGCTTAAAGTGTTATTTACCCGCAACGTGTTAACTCGCCGGCGTGTATTGCGTACCGAGTAGGTAACGATGTCTCGCCTGGTCGAGCTATCGCGCCCGCGCTGGTGGCCGCGGGCCGCCGCGTTGGCGCTCATCACGATCGGCATTGCCGGTTGCAGCGCAGAATCGACGCGGTTGACCGACTCGTTCGGCGCAAGAGGCGCTGAACCCACCGGCTCCATCCCGCAAGCTCACGCCGCGCCGGTTGGCCAGGTGCAGGCGGCGCAGCTCGAGCCCGCTTCCGTGGCGCCGACAGGCGGGAGCGTGGCGGCGCGCGCACCGAGCGCCGGCTATCCCGAGGTGACCGGATCGATCGCGCCCAGGCCAGGGTCGAGCGGGCATTGGACGTGGGACGGGGGCACACCGATCACGGTGGTGCAGGGCGACACGGTCGACGGCATCGCCCGCCGCTACGGCGTGCCCGCCTCCGCGATCATCCATGCCAACAGTCTCACCCGACCGGTGGCGCTGCACCCCGGCCAGCAACTGGTGATTCCGCGCTACAAGGCATCGGCGCTCGGAACGTCCGCCCCGGCAGGCCGGCAGACAACGGCCGAGCGCAAGCCGGTCGCAGCGATGAGCCGGGCCGGCAGTCCTTTCGTGCATGTGGTCACGAGCGGGGAAACGCTGAGCCGGATTGCCCGCGCTTACGGGAAGCCTGCGAGCGAGATCGCGAAGGCCAATAACCTCTCGGTTTCCGCGAGGCTCAATGTCGGCGATCGTCTCGTCATCCCGGGCTTGCGCATGTCGGCGGCCAAGGCCAACGGTGCGGCACCGGCACTGGCTCAGGCAAAGCCCGCGGCCGCTGCGCCGGAACCGGAAACCGCAGGAACCGCCGTCGTATTCAAGCCGGTCGCGCCCGAGCCGCCGACCCGCGATGCGGGGAAGGCAGCGGACGGGACCGGCGCCCTGCCGAGGTTCCGCTGGCCCGCCAATGGCCGCGTGATCGCCGGTTTCGGTCCGACCACCAATGGTCAGCAGAATGACGGCATCAATATCGCGCTGCCGGAGAACACTCCGGTGAAGGCGGCCGAGGACGGGGTGGTTGCCTATGCCGGCAACGAGCTCAAGGGCTATGGCAACCTTGTTCTGGTGCGCCATCCCAACGGTTACGTCACCGCCTACGCGCACGCCAAGGAGCTCATGGTCAAGCGCGGTGATCAGGTCAAGCGAGGCCAGATCATCGCCCGCTCGGGGCAGACCGGCAACGTCAACGCCCCGCAGCTGCACTTCGAGGTGCGCAAGGGCGCCTCGCCGCTCGACCCGATCAAGTTCCTCAACGGGGCCTGAGAGCAGAGGACAGACGACAGAGGATGGAGCACGGAGCGGCACGCTCCGTTCGCATCTATCCTCTGTCGTCTGTCATCTGTCCTCCGCCAGCCTCACTCCCAATCTTCCGGCGAGATCCTGCACGTACTGCCAGGCGACGCGCCCGGAGCGCGCCCCGCGCGTCGTCGCCCATTCCAGCGCTTCACGCTGGACCTGCTCGCGCGGATGAAGGATGCGGTAATAGGCGATATAGCCGTCGACCATCGCCAGGAACTCGTCCTGGCTGCAGCGATGAAAGCCGAGCCATAGTCCGAAACGGTCCGACAGCGAGACCTTCTCCTCCACGGCTTCGCCCGGATTGATCGCCGTCGAGCGCTCGTTCTCCAGCATGTCCCGCGCCATGAGGTGGCGGCGGTTCGATGTGGCGTAGAACACCACATTCTCCGGGCGTCCCTCTATTCCGCCTTCGAGCATGGCCTTGAGCGACTTGTAGCTGGTATCCGCGGCTTCGAACGAGAGATCATCGCAGAACACGATGAACCGGTAGGGGACCTCGCGCGTCAACGCCATCAGGTCGGGAAGGCTCTCGATGTCCTCGCGGTGGATCTCGATGAGCTTGAGCGGCCCGCCGGCCGCTCCGCCGCCGCGGCTTCGCTTGCTCGATTCGTGCGTCTTGTTGACCGCGGCATGCACGGCCTTGACCAGCGACGACTTGCCCATCCCGCGCGCGCCCCACAGCAGCGCGTTGTTCGCCGGCAGCCCGCGGGCGAAGCGCTCGGTATTCTCGACGAGCATGTCGCGCAGCCGGTCGATGCCCTTGAGCAGCGACATCTCGACGCGATTGACCTTGCCGACGGGGACGAGCCGCCCGTCGGGGTGCCAGGAAAATGCGTCGGCGGCGGAAAACTGCACCGCCGGAGAGGCGGGCGGAGCCAGGCGCTCGAGAGCGGCAGCGATGCGCTCGAGCGTCTCCGGCTGCGGACCCCGCTCGGGAATGCTGCGCGGGGGCGTCGACCGCCTTGGTGAAACAGTGTCGCGTTTCGGCATGGGCGGAAATTGTCCAGCTGATGCTGCACAGCGCTTATAGCTTTTTCCGGCCGGGCGTGCCCGGCCGGAATGGAACATCCCCGCGGCCGCCACGAAGCTCGCATAGCGGCTGACGGCGGCTGCCGCTGCTGCTCGCGAAAGCGCTGGCGGCGCGGCCGCAGAGGGTAAACTGACATTGCAATTGGGCTTATGGCCGCTATAGTCCGCGCCGATTTACGGGGGCCCACGACTGCGCCGCGAAGCGCCCCTTTTCCGAGATCGAGGACGGAAAGATGCTCGTGACGCCGGCCTTCGCCCAGGCGAGCCCATTCGGTGGCGACGGCAGCATGTGGGTGCAGCTGCTGCCTTTCGTGCTGATCTTCGTGATCATGTACTTGCTCATTCTCCGGCCGCAGCAGAAACGGACGAAGGAGCACCAGGAGCTGATCAAGAACTTGCGGCGGGGCGATACCGTGATTACCTCCGGCGGGCTCGTGGGAAAAGTGACCAAGGTGGTCGACGACGAGCAGATCGAGGTCGAGATCGCCGACGGGGTGCGGGTGCGGCAGGTGCGCAGCATGGTGACCGGCGTTCGGGCAAAGGGTGAGCCGGTCAAGGACGAGTCGAGCTGAGCGACGGGCTCCGCTCGCTGACACCGCGGCTCGAATTCCCGGCCGATCCGGGACGCGAGCCTTCCATCCGGCGCGAACCGGGACGGTCTGATGCTGTACATCTCCAAATGGAAGGCTGTTGCGATCCTGGCGACGGCATTGGTGGCGTGCCTGCTCGCCGTCCCGAATTTTTTCTCTGAGAGCACCGTCAAGCGCTGGCCCGAGTGGGCGCGCCGGCAGATCGTGCTCGGCCTCGACCTGCAGGGCGGGTCCCACATCCTGCTCGAGGTCGATTCCAATGACGTGCGCCGGCAGAAGCTGCTCGCGGTGCAGGACGAGGTGCGCAAGACCCTGCGCGAGGCGCGGGTCGGCATCACCGGTCCACCGGTTCTCCGCGGCAACTCGATCGAGGTGCGGCTGCGCGAGAGCGACGCGCAGTTCGAGCAGGCGGTTGCCAAGCTCAAGGATCTCTCGCAGCCGATCGGCAGCTTCGGCACCGGCGCGCGGACGATCGAGGTTGCCAATCTCGGCGGCGGCCTGGTCCGGCTCACGGTGACCGAGCCGGCCATCATCGAGCGCATCCGCCAGGTCGTCGATCAATCCGTGGAGATCATCAGCAGGCGCGTCAACCAGCTCGGCCTGGTCGAGCCTTCGATCCAGCGCGAGGGCAACGACCGCATCCTCGTTCAGGTGCCCGGGCTCGGCGATCCGCAGCAGCTGCTCGACATCCTGGGCAAGACGGCCAAGCTGACCTTCCGCCTGGTCGATACGTCGATGCCGGCCGAGCAGGCCTTGCAGAGCCGGCCGCCGCCCGAATCCGAGATCGTGTACGGCTCGAAGGCGGAGAACCGGCAGCCCTACCTGCTCGAGAAGCGGGTGATCGTATCGGGCGAGGAGCTCACCGACGCGCAACCGGGATTCGACCAGCGCAACGGCGAGCCGGTGGTCAACTTCAAGTTCAACAGCTCCGGGGCGCGGAAGTTCGCACAGGTCACCCAGGAGAATGTCGGCCGGCCGTTCGCCATCGTGCTCGACGAGGAGGTCATCTCGGCTCCGGTCATTCGCGAGCCGATCCTCGGGGGCAGCGGGCAGATTTCCGGCAACTTCACCGTCGAGTCGGCGAACAACCTCGCCATCCTGCTGCGTGCCGGCGCGCTTCCGGCCAAGCTCACCGTCATCGAGCAGCGAGTGGTCGGCGCCGGGCTGGGCCAGGATTCGATCGAGAAGGGCAGGCTCGCCTCCTATTTCGGCGCCGCTCTCGTCGTCGTCTTCATGGTGGTGACCTACGGGATATTCGGGGTATTCGCCAGCATCGCGGTGGGGATCAACGTCGGGATGATCTTCGGCATCCTCTCGCTGCTGAGTGCGACGCTCACCCTGCCCGGCATCATCGGCATCGTTCTCACCATCGGCATCGCCGTGGACAGCAACGTGCTGATCTACGAGCGCATCCGCGAGGAGGTGCGCACCGGGCGAACGCCGATCACCGCTATCGATGCCGGCTTCACCCGCGCGCTCGCGACCATTCTCGATTCCAACATCACGACCTTCATCGCTGCCGCTGTGCTGTTCTTCTTCGGCAGCGGACCGGTCCGCGGCTTTGCGGTGACGCTGGGGATCGGCATCGTGACGACCGTGTTCACCGCCTTCACCCTGACCCGATTGATCGTGGCCTGGTGGGTGAGGGCGGCGCGCCCGCGCCAGCTCGCGATCTCCTGAACCGAGGCGAGCGAGCCGTGCGCCTGCATTCCTCCATCCCGCTGCTGCGTATCGTTCCCGACGACACGAAGTTCGATTTCATGCGCTTCCGGCGGATCAGCTTTCCCGTCTCGGCGGCGCTGTCGATCCTGGCGATCCTGCTGTTCTTCTTTCACGGGCTCAATTTCGGCATCGATTTCGTCGGCGGGACCCTGATCGAGGTGCAGTCGAAATCCGGCCCGGCGGATCTCGCCAAGCTGCGCGGCACGCTCGGCGGGCTCGGGCTGGGTGACGTGCAGCTGCAGCAGTTCGGAGCTCCGGAAAATGTGCTCATCCGCGTGGCCCAGCAGCCGGGCGGCGAGCAGGCGCAGCAGGCCGCGCTCGTCAAGGTCAGGCAGGCCCTGGGCAGCGATGTGGAGATACGCCGGGAGGAGGTCGTGGGACCGCGCGTGTCGACCGAGCTCCTCGCCAAGAGCACCATCGGGCTCGGGCTGGCGATCTTCGCGATCCTCATCTATCTCTGGTTCCGGTTCGAATGGCAGTTCGCGCTCGGCGCCATGATCGCCAACGTGCACGATCTGGTGCTGACCATCGGCTACATGTCGTTGACCCAGATCGACTTCGACCTTTCCAGCATCGCCGCGCTGCTCACGATCCTCGGCTATTCGCTCAACGACACGGTCGTTATCTACGACCGCATCCGCGAGATGCTGCGCCGCTACAAGCGCATGTCGATGCCCGACCTGCTCAATATCTCGGTCAACTCAACGCTCTCGCGCTCCATCATCACCCATGTGACGGTGACCCTTTCGCTCCTGGCGCTGCTGCTGTTCGGCGGTCACGCCATCCACAGCTTCGTCGCCACCATGATCTTCGGCGTGGTGCTGGTCGGCACCTACACGTCGGTATTCATCGCCGCGCCGATCCTGATCTATCTCGGGGTCGGCACCGCCCGCCTGGAGAGCGAGGCGCCGGCGCAGCCGGGGCAGCGGCCGGCGCGCGGCTAGGCAGGCGGTCGCGGGCGGGAGCCGAGGCGGCGCGCGGCAGGGTCGGCGAGCGCCCATGCAGGACGCATTCTCCCACTGCGAGGCGCTGCTGCGCGCCGTCGACAGGGACCGCTTTCTCACCGCGCTGTTCGCGCCCGCCGACCGCCGGCCGGCGCTGCTTGCGCTTTATGCCTTCAATGCGGAAATCGCCCGGGTCCGCGAGGTCGCGCATCAGCCGCTGGCGGGCGAGGTCCGGCTGCAGTGGTGGCGCGACCTCCTGGGGGGAGAGAGCGGCGAAGCCGGCGCGGGCAACCCGGTCGCGGCCGCGCTTCTCGCCACCATCACCGGGCACGGGCTGCCGACCGAGCCGCTGCGGCAGCTCGTCGAGGCCCGGCGCTTCGATCTCTACGAGGAGCCGATGCCGAGCCTGGCGGAGCTCGAACGCTACCTGGAGGCGACCTCGTGCGGGCTGATCGGGGTCGCCGCGCATGCTCTGGTGTCTGGCGATTGCGGCATGCCCGGCCTCGTTCGTGCCGTCGGGCTCGCCTACGGGATCACCGCGCTGCTCAAGGCCTTTCCCGTGCACGCCGGGCGCGGACAGCTGTTCATCCCGCTGGACCTGCTCGAGCGCCACGGGGCCGCCCGCGCGCAGGCCACCTCCGGCGGCCCGGCTTCGCCTGCGCTGCGCGCCGCGCTCGCCGAGCTGCGCGGGGAGGCGCGCCGTCACCTCGATGCGGCGCGCGCATTGCTGGGCACCGCGCCGGCCGCGGCGCTGCCGGCGCTGCTTCCCGCGGCATTGGTCGCGCCCGTGCTGGCGCGCATGGAACGGCGCGACTACGAGCCGTTCGCGCCGGTCGAGATCGCCGCATGGCGGCGGCAGTGGCTGATCTGGTGCGCCGCGGCGCGGCCGCAGGGCATGTTCGGATAGCTTGTTCCGCGCGTGAGGTCTGCTTGCCCGCAGGCTGCGCGCTCGCGTCAGAATGCGACGCGGTCACGCAGGTTGCGACGCTCGGCGACGATGCTGGCGACTAATGCGCGCTCGGAATTGTCCGCGATCAGGTCCTCGATCTGGTCGATCTGATTCATCGCGACGAGCTGCAGGATCTCACTGCGGACCTCGCCGGCCGAGCCGCGCGGCAGCGCCTCCACGACCTGCAGGTGCTCGGGCGGCCTGGGGCCGGGCTCGGTCGCGATGAAGTCGCGCAGCCCGCGCTCGCTCAGGCCCGGACCGCCTTCCACGAAGGCGTAGATCCCGGTGCCGGTGCGGCGGTCGGGAAAGGCCACGGCCACGGCATCACGCACCTGCGGATGCGCCCGCAGCCGTGCGACGATCCGGGGCGCGTCGTAGACGAGGCGCCTGCCGCCGCCCTCGCGGTCGGTCACCCGCAGCACGTCGCGGGTGACCCAGTAATACGCCTTCTTCCCCGACGCCATCCAAAGCCGGGTCAACAGGCTCTTCCTCGCCAGCACGCGCCGCTCGGCTGGCGTCAGCGCATCGGGCGCGTAGCGGCGCTTGTGCTTGAGGAGATGCCGAAGGTCCTCGTAGGCGGCGATCCGGAACAGCCAGCTCCGCCGCCGGAACCGCGCGGCAAGCTGAAAGTCGGTGAGGTAAGCGCAGCCGTCGCGGCCGCGCAGCCAGTTCTGCTCCTTGGCGAGATCGTTGTGGCAGATGCCGGCGCGATGCAGCCTGCGCAGCGCCGCTTTCGCCGAACGGAAATAGTCGACGTCCCCGTGCGGCTTGGCGAGGTGCAGCGGAAGGCCCTCGATCCAGCCGCGGACCAGCGCCCGGCGGCCGGAGAAAAGCAGCGGTGGAGCGACCCCGAGCTTGCCGGCGAGCGCAAGCGCGCGCCGCTCGCGGGCGAACAGATGCCGCGCCAGGCCGAGGCTCCACCAGGGGACATCCTCGATTCGGCGCAGGACCGCGTCTACCTCGCCCGCGGGCGTGAGCAAGCGACCGCGCTCGACGGTCGAGAGCGGATCGCGCTTGAGCACCACGGCGCTCCTCCAGCGGCCGGCGAGCTCGCTCGGGGCGGTCACGGTGCTACTCCGCCGCGACCGCGCCAGCATGAGCGGCGA
>DASXAP010000156.1:0-5570 GCA_036406655.1 Xanthobacteraceae bacterium
CTGCTGCGCATGCGCCGTGAACGGCTTGGCGACAGCCGCGCCGCCGAGAAGCTTGAAGAACTCGCGCCTTTTCAATTTCACGCAATCCCCACCAGCAGAATCCCCGTGGCAGGATACTGGATCGGTCAGCGGGTATGCCAGCCGGATGCACCATGAATTTGGAGCCGGCGCGGCTGACGTTGGAGTATTGCAGGGAGTGTGCCAAACGCGCCCACAGCCCTGAGCTTGGCATGGAGTCGCCGAGGCTTGGCAGTAAGCCTCTGGCGGGAGCGACGGGGCTCGAACCCGCGACCTTCGGCGTGACAGGCCGACGCTCTAACCAACTGAGCTACGCCCCCGCGGGCGCCTTGCCGAGTTAAATATGCACCCGCGCCGAGTCAAGGCGAGCGCCCGGTGAGGTCGACCGGGCGCGTCGAAAAGCCCTGCATTCACGGGCGCATCCGCCACTTTTCCCCGCCGCGACCCCACGCGAAGGCCCGTCGTTGGCGGATTTCCGCCAACCGGCATTGAAAAAACCCCCATTTTTCGCCAAGAAGTCATGGTCAGACCGTATCCGAATCGTCTAATCCGGTAAGGTGAGGCGTGGCCCTGACGGCCACCCCGCAACGAGGAGGGCCAGCCATGGCAGCAAAGAAACCGGGGACACCCGCGACCGTGACCCTGAAGCATCTCGCCGCGAACATCTCGGAATCCCACGAAGTGTCGAAGAAGCAGACCGAGGCCATGCTCGGCGATCTGGTCGGCCTCGTGACCAAGCATCTCAAGAAGGGCGACCGCATCCGCATCGGCGGCCTCGGCATCCTGGTGGTGCGCAAGCGCGCGGCGCGCGAAGGGCGCAATCCCGCCACCGGCGAGACCATCCACATCAAGGCGAGCAAGAAGGTCGCCTTCCGGGCGGCGAAGGAGCTCAAGGAAGCGGTGATGTAGCTCCCGCTTTCGCCCACGCTTCGGCTTCCCCGCGCGGCAGGCCTGCGCGGGTCGTCGTTGGCTTGCCGGCCTGAACGCGCTTGCGAGGCCAGCCCTTCCGAGGCTTGCGCGCAGGGGAAGGTTGGTGGGCGGTGACGGACTCGAACCGCCGACTTCCTGCGTGTAAAGCAGGCGCTCTGCCAGCTGAGCTAACCGCCCCGTCGCCTACACTTATCGCCCGCCGCCGATGCGAGGCAAGCTGCCAGTGGCCGATCAGAAGAACGGCGGCGCCCCCGGGCGCCGCCATTCGCTTGTTCCGCTGCCATCGCCGGGCTTGTGCCTCTCCTTCCGCTGTCATCGCCGGGCTTGGTTATCCCGGCGATCCCGATTCAGAATCGAGATGGCCGGCACAAGGCCGGCCATGACGATCTTGCTGCGTAGGCGGCAGCGCCGCCGTTCGCATGTCGGCCGGCAGGCGTGAAGCCTGCCCGGCGCTCAGTGCGCGGTGAGCGTCGAGGAATCCTCCTCCACCGCCGGCTCGGTGGTCACCGAGGTCTCGGTGGGCTTGGCCTTCTCCTCGTCCCACTCGATCGGCTCCGGCTGGCGCACCAGCGCGCGCGCGAGCACCTCGTCCATGCGCGAGACCGGAATGATGTCCAGGCCCTTCTTGATGCTCTCGCTGATCTCCACGAGATCCTTGGCGTTCTCCTCCGGGATCAGCACGGTCTTCATGCCGCCGCGCGCGGCTGCGAGCAGCTTCTCCTTGAGGCCGCCGATCGGCAGCACCCGGCCGCGCAGGGTGATCTCGCCGGTCATGGCGACGTCGCGCCGGGCCGGGATCCCGGTCATCACCGAGACGATGGCAGTGACCATGGCGACCCCGGCGGAGGGACCGTCCTTGGGGGTGGCTCCCTCCGGGACGTGCACGTGGATGTCCTTCTTGTCGAACGACGGCGGCTCGATGCCGAAGGCGATCGCCCGCATCCGCACGTAGGAAGCGGCGGCCGAGATCGATTCCTTCATCACGTCGCGCAGGTTGCCGGTGACCGTCATCTTGCCCTTGCCGGGCATCATGGCAGCCTCGATGGTGAGGAGCTCCCCGCCCACATCGGTCCAGGCGAGGCCCGTCACCACCCCGACCTGATCGCGGTCCTCAACCTCGCCGTAGCGGAACTTCGGCACGCCGAGATAGTCGGGGACCGTCCTCGCCTCGAGCGTGATCGATTTCTTCTGCGAAAGCGTGAGCTCCTTCACCGCCTTGCGGATGCAGGTGGAGAGCTCGCGCTCGAGATTGCGCACGCCTGCCTCCCGCGTGTAGCGGCGGATGATCAGCAGCAGCGCCTCGTCGTCGATCGCCCATTCGCCGGCATCGAGCCCGTGCTTGGCGATCGCGTGCGGGATCAGGTGCTTGCGCGCGATCTCGACCTTCTCGTCCTCGGTGTAGCCGGCGATCCGGATGATCTCCATGCGGTCCATCAGCGGCGGCGGGATGTTCAGCGTGTTCGCCGTGGTGATGAACATCACGCTGGAGAGGTCGTAGTCGACCTCCAGATAGTGGTCGTTGAAGGTGTGGTTCTGCTCGGGGTCGAGCACCTCGAGCAGCGCCGAGGACGGATCGCCGCGGAAGTCGGCGCCCATCTTGTCGACCTCGTCGAGCAGGAACAGCGGGTTCGACGATTTCGCCTTGCGCATCGACTGGATGACCTTGCCCGGCATCGAGCCGATATAGGTGCGCCGGTGGCCGCGGATCTCCGCCTCGTCGCGCACGCCGCCGAGCGAGACCCGCACGAAGTCGCGGCCGGTCGCCCGCGCGATCGACTTGCCAAGCGAGGTCTTGCCGACCCCGGGAGGCCCGACCAGGCACAGGATCGGGCCGGTCAGCTTGTTGGCGCGCTGCTGCACCGCCAGGTATTCGACGATGCGCTCCTTGACCTTCTCCAGGCCGAAGTGGTCGTTGTCGAGGATCTCCTGCTCCGCCTTGAGGTCCTTCTTGACCTTGGTCTTCTTGTTCCAGGGGATCGAGAGCAGCCAGTCCAGATAGTTGCGCACGACCGTCGCCTCGGCGGACATCGGCGACATCTGCCGCAGCTTCTTCAGCTCGTGCTGGGCCTTCTCGCGCGCCTCCTTGGAGAGCTTGGTGCGCTTGATCTTGTCCTCGATCTCGGCGAGCTCGTCCTTGCCTTCCTCGTCGCCCAGCTCCTTCTGGATCGCCTTCATCTGCTCGTTGAGGTAGTACTCGCGCTGGGTCTTCTCCATCTGCCGCTTGACCCGCGTGCGGATGCGCTTCTCCACCTGCAGCACCGAGATCTCGCTCTCCATGAGCCCGAGCACCTTTTCCAGCCGCTCGGTGACGGAGGGGGTCTCCAGGATCGCCTGCTTGTCGGGGATCTTGACGGCGAGATGCGAGGCGACCGTGTCGCCGAGCTTGGCGTAGTCCTCGATCTGCTGGACCACGCCGATCACCTCGGGTGAAACCTTCTTGTTGAGCTTGACGTAGTTCTCGAACTCGTTGATCACTGAGCGCGCGAGTGCCTCGGCCTCGACCTGCTCGCCGGACGAATCCGCGAGCACGAGCGCGTTAGCCTCGTAGTATTCGGCCCGGGGGGTGTAGCCCTCGACCCTGGCGCGCGCGGCGCCTTCGACCAGAACCTTGACCGTGCCGTCGGGCAGCTTGAGCAGCTGCAGCACGCTCGCCAGCGTGCCGACCTCGTAGATGGCCGCCGTCGCCGGATCGTCGTCGGAAGCATTCTTCTGCGTCGCGAGCAGGATGAAGGTGTCGGAACGCATGACTTCTTCGAGCGCCTTGATCGACTTCTCGCGACCCACGAAGAGCGGAACGATCATGTGCGGAAAGACGACGATGTCGCGCAGCGGCAGTACCGGATAGGCGCGGCTCTCGCCCGGGATCAAGGGTGGCTTCGGCTTGGCGCTGGTCATGGCCCTTCATTCCTTTGTTGTTGTGCCCCCCTCCCCTGACCCGTTCGGCCGGCGTCATGGGGCGAGTGCAGAGGTGGGGCCGGGAAGGGGAAGTCACGGGCTGCCGCGGCATCCGTGCGCCGGAGGGCGGCAGGAAGCCCTCCCCGGATATTCTCGATGCGTTCGGACCTAATAGGTGGCGACGGGCGGGGGTGGTGTCAAGCAAGCCCGTAAATTCAAGGCAATAGCGGCCCCCCGGAGGCGGCCGCGAGACACTTTACCGAATCGCCGCGGCGCCTCCCACCCCTCGCCGGAGGGCAATTGCATATGCGCTTCGTCATGCCCGGCTTTATGCCGGGCATCCACGTCTTGTGCCCGCGCAATGGATAGCCGGGACACGGGGCTCCCCGCCGCGCCAGCGCGGCGGGGTCCCCCGCCCGGCCATGACGATCCATATGCGAATGTCCTGCCGCTCGCCGGGAGCGCTCAGGCACTCGCCTCGCCGGCTCGGTCGGCGCGGTCGGCGTAGATGTAGAGCGGGCGCGCCGTGCCTTCGACCACCTCGCGCGAGATGACGACCTCCTCCACCCCTTCGAGGCTCGGCAGATCGAACATCGTGTCGAGCAGGATGCCTTCCATGATCGAGCGCAGGCCGCGGGCGCCGGTCTTGCGATCGATCGCCTTGCGGGCGATGGCGCCGAGCGCCTCCTCCGCCAGCGTCAGATCGATCGATTCCATCTCGAACAGGCGCTGATACTGCTTCACCAGCGCGTTCTTTGGCTGGGTGAGGATGAGCTTCAACGACGCCTCGTCAAGATCCTCGAGGGTGGCGACGACCGGCAGCCGCCCCACGAATTCCGGGATCAAGCCGTATTTGAGGAGATCCTCCGGCTCGACCTCGCGGAAGATTTCTCCCGCCTTGCGATCCTCGGGGGCCATCACCTTGGCGCTGAAGCCGATCGAGGTCGACCGACCGCGCGAGGAGATGATCTTCTCGAGCCCGGCAAAGGCACCGCCGCAGACGAACAGGATGTTGGTGGTGTCGACCTGCAGGAACTCCTGCTGCGGGTGCTTGCGGCCGCCCTGCGGCGGCACCGAGGCGATCGTCCCTTCCATGATCTTGAGCAGCGCCTGCTGCACGCCCTCGCCGGAGACGTCGCGGGTGATCGACGGATTGTCCGACTTGCGGGAGATCTTGTCGATCTCGTCGATGTAGACGATGCCGCGCTGGGCGCGCTCGACGTTGTAGTCCGCCGCCTGCAGGAGCTTGAGGATGATGTTCTCGACGTCCTCGCCGACATAGCCGGCCTCGGTCAGCGTCGTGGCGTCGGCCATGGTGAAGGGCACATCGAGAATGCGCGCCAGCGTCTGCGCCAGCAGCGTCTTGCCGGACCCGGTCGGGCCAATCAGCAGGATGTTCGACTTTGCCAGCTCGACGTCGTTGTGCTTGGTCTGGTGATTGAGCCGCTTGTAGTGGTTGTGCACCGCGACCGAGAGAACCTTCTTGGCATGGTCCTGGCCGATCACATAGTCGTCGAGAACCTTGCGGATCTCCTTCGGCGTGGGGATTCCGTCGCGCGACTTCACCAGCGAGGACTTGTTCTCCTCGCGGATGATGTCCATGCACAGCTCGACGCACTCGTCGCAGATGAACACGGTCGGGCCCGCGATGAGCTTGCGCACTTCGTGCTGGCTCTTGCCGCAGAACGAACAATAGAGAGTGTTCTTGGACTCTCCGCTGGTCGTGC
>DASXAP010000157.1:0-24951 GCA_036406655.1 Xanthobacteraceae bacterium
GGGCTCCTCGGCCAGGCGCTGGCGCGCCGCCTGCTCGGCGCCGGGCTCGACGTCGCCGGTTTCGACATCGATCCCGCAAAAAATGCGGCTCTGGCGGAGCTGGGCGGCCGGCCCGCTGCCTCGGCCGCAGCGCTGGCGCGATCCTGCGAGCCCATCGTGCTCGCGGTGTTCAGCACCGAGCAGGTCGAGGGCGTCATCACCCGCGAGCTCCTGCCGGCCATCGAGCCGGGCTCGAGCAGGATCGTCATCTGTGCGAGCACGTGCGATCCCGACCGCATCGCCGCGCTCGCCGAGCGCGTCGCCGCGCACGGGCTGCGTCTGCTGGAAACGCCGGTATCGGGTTCGAGCTCCCAGGTGAGCCGCGGCGAAGGCGTTGGTCTGATCGGCGGCGATGCGGCGGTCATCGGGGAGGTCGAGCCGGTCCTGCGCGCGATGTTTCCCGCCTATTTCCACATCGGCAGGGTCGGCGACGGCGGTCGCGCCAAGCTTGCCGTCAATCTCATCCTCGGGCTCAACCGGCTGGCGCTGGCCGAGGGGCTGGTGTTCGCCGAGCGCGTCGGTCTCGATCCCCGGCGCTTCCTCGAGGTCGCGCGTGCTTCGGCCTGCGCGTCGCAGGTGATGGACGTCAAAGGCCCGAAGATGGTGCGCGGCGACTTCGCCCCCGAGGGCCGCCTCGCCCAGCACCTCAAGGACGTCGAGCTCATTCTCGATCAGGCCAGGCGCCGCCAGCAAAGGCTTCCGCTCTCGGAGGCGCACCTCGAGGTGCTGGAGCAATGCGTCCGCGGCGGCGGCGGCGATCTCGACAACTGCTCGGTGATCGCCGAGCTGCGCCGCCGCTCGGGCTGAGACGAATTCTTACGGAGGCCAATGATGACGGATGGAGAGGTGCGCTACGCCCGCGAGGGGGTGGTTGCGACGGTTCTCTTCGACCGCCCGGCGGCGCACAACGCGATGACCTGGCGCATGTACGAGCAGCTCGGCGAAGCCTGCACGCGGATCCGGGACGCGACGGGCCTGCGCGTCGCGGTGTTTCGCGGCGCCGGCGGCCGCGCTTTTGTCGCCGGCACCGATATCGGTCAGTTCCGCTCCTTTCGCGGCGGGGCGGACGGGATCGACTACGAGGAGAGGATGGAAGCCTGCATCGCCGGTCTCGAGACGTTGCCGGTGCCGACGCTGGCGGTGATCGAAGGCTTCGCCATGGGCGGCGGGCTGGCGATCGCCGCGGCATGCGATCTGCGCATTGCAACCCCCGGCGCGCGTTTCGGCGTCCCTATCGCCCGCACGCTGGGGAATTGCCTGTCGATGGGCAATTACGCCCGCCTGGTCGCCGGCTTTGGACTCTCGCGGGCCAAGCGTATGCTGTTGCTCGCCGAGAGCATCGAGGCCGAGGAGGCTCTGGCGGCCGGCTTTCTCAGTGAGGTGGTCGAGACGCCGCAGCTCGAGCGGCGCATCGCCGAGCTCACCCGGCGGCTCGCGCAGCATGCCCCGATCACCATGCGGGTGAGCAAGGAAGCGATCCGCCGGCTGGTGCGTGCGGCCTTGCCGGACGGCGACGACCTCGTGCGCGCGTGCTATGACAGCGCCGATTTCCGCGTCGGGGTAGACGCCTTCGTGCAAAAGCGCGAGCCGCAATGGACCGGGACGTGACGGATCGATCTTCTCCCGTCCATGGAAGGCCATGATCGACTCGCATCATCATTTCTGGTGGGTCGGCCGGCACAGCTATAGCTGGCCGGAAGCTGCGCGCGATCGTCTGGCACGCGATTTCACGCCCGACGATCTGCGGCCGGAGCTCGAGCGCTGCGGAATCGAGGGAACGGTCCTGGTCCAGGTTCTGCATCAGGTCGGAGGCGAGACCGAGGAATGCCTGGATCTGTGCGAGCGGACCGGCTTCGTGCGCGGCGTGGTCGGCTGGCTTCCCTTGGCCGATCCCGAGGCCGCCTCGCGCGCAATCGCGCGGCTGCGCGCGCGGGCCGGCAATCTCGTCGGCGTCCGCCATCTGATCAGCAACGAGCCCGATCCGCGCTGGCTGCTGCAGGGCCCCGTGCTGGACTCGCTGAAGCTTCTCGCCGCGTCGGGGCTTGCCTTCGATGCGATCCCGATCAACGCCGCGCAATTCGAATCCGTGCTCGAGGTCGCGCAGCGCCTGCCGGAGCTCAAGATCGTGCTCAATCACCTGGGCCGGCCGCCGCTCCCGGAGCAGGGATGGGAGCCCTGGGCGACGCAGATCGCGCGCGCCGCCGAGCATCGCAACGTGTCGGTCAAGCTCTCGGTCGGGCTCGACATCATCATGCAATGGCAATGGTCGACCGAGCCGCTGCGCCGCTACTCCGATCACGTGCTCGACCTGTTCACGGCCAACCGCGTGATGGCGGCGAGCAACTGGCCGGTGATCCTGCTCGGCGCGGGCTACGAGCAGGCATGGAACGGCGTCGCCGAGCTGGCGGCGGGGCTCTCCACCGCCGAACGCCACGCGGTCATGGGCGGCACTGCCGAGCGAATCTACGGCCTCTAGGTGCCCCACCTTGTGGATCGTCATGGCCGCGATTGTCGCGGCCATCCACGCCTTGCGACGGCGGGAAAGACGTGGATGCGCGGGACGAGCCCGCGCATGACGAAGCTCATATGCGATCACGCTGCGCCGTCCTCGGCGGGTGCTGCTTCAGGCGCCGGTCACGCGTGTCCAGGGCCCGAGCCGCACCCCCTTCGGCAACGCCTGCTGGAGCATCAGCATTTCCCCCACCGTCTCCGAGGTCACCAGCCCGACCAGCCTGCCGCTCGGATCGACGACGGCCACGGCCGGCGCAGATTTCTCCTGCAGCAGCCGGAACGCCTCGTCGAGGCAGCGGCGGTGGCCGATGCTCGGCAGCGCAGTCGACATCACGTCAGCCACGCGGGCGTCGGCGCCGCGCTCCCTGACCGCGCGAATGAGGTCGCCGCGCCCGAGCACGCCGACCGGCTTGCCGGCGGGGTCGACGACGGGGAATTCACTCTGGCTGGTGCGCAACAGGGTCTGCACCGCCTCCTCGACCGGCGCCTGCGGGGTGAGGGTGGCGAATTGCGTCATCATCGCCGCGCTCACCGGGATGCCCCGCGACATGGCGCGGATGGCGACGAGGTGCGCTTCCGAGGCGGCCGCCAGATAGACGAAGATGGCGATGAAGATCAGCATCGGGTTGTAGAAGAGCCCGACGAAGCCGAGCGCGAAGGCCACCCCCTGACCGACGAAGGCGGCGATCTCGGTGGCGCGCACGTAGCCCATCCGGCTGGCGAGAAGCGCGCGCAGCACCCGCCCGCCGTCCATCGGGAAGGCCGGGATCATGTTGAAGACGGCGAGGAACAGGTTCACCGAGGCGAGCTTGTCGATGATCGAGCCGTGCGGGCTCTCGACCGCGTGGAGGTCGGAGCTCAGCTGTGCGCCGGCAATGAGGACGAGAGCGCCGGCAATCGCCACGTTCACCAGGGGGCCGGCGATGGCAATCAGGAACTCCTCGGAGGGCTCTTCCGGGATGCGCTCGAGCCGGGCGACCCCGCCGATCGGCAGCAGCACCACGTCAGGGGTGGCGACGCCGAATGCGCGGGCGGTGAAGATATGGCCGAACTCGTGCGCCAGCACGCAGGCGAACAGGAGCACCATGAAGGCCAACCCAACCCAGGCGGCCTGCGGCCCTCCCGACGCCCAGCTGGCGGCGAAGATCCAGCCGAGGAACAGGAGGAAGGTGATGTGCACGCGAACGACGGTGCCGGCGATGGTGCCGATGTTGAGTGACCAGGACATGACCAATCCAGAGGACAGAGGACAGAGGACAGACGACTTTCCGACCTCTGTCGTCTGTCATCTGTCTTCTGATAGGTAGTCCGCAGCGGCCGGATTGCGAGTGGCGCCGCACCGGCAACGCTGGCACAATGGCGCCGCTCGGAGGTCGCGGATCATGGCACAGAAGCTGACCCCCGCGGCGCGCCGCGGCGCGCTCGCAAAGCTTGACGGCTGGAGCGAGGTCGACGGCCGCGATGCCATCGCCCGCAAATTCCAGTTCAAGGACTTCAATGAGGCGTTCGGCTTCATGGCGCGGGTGGCGCTCGTCGCCGAGAAGCTCGACCACCATCCGGAATGGTTCAACGTCTACAACAAGGTCGAGGTGACGCTGTCGACCCACGATGCGGGCGGGGTGACGGAGCGGGATGTCGAGCTCGCGCAGGCGATGAACCGCCTGGCCGGGACCGCATAGCTACACTACCAGCTGTCGCCGATCCGGATCACCAGCTTGCCCATCACGGCGCGGTCGGCGAGCGCCTTGAGCGCCTGCGGCGTCTCGGCGAGCGGGTAGACCTTCTGGATGTGACAGGACAGCTTGCCTTCGACGCACCAGCGCCCGAGCGTTGCGAGCGCGGTCTGATATTCGCCCTTGGCGCGGCGCACCCAGGCGCCCCAGAACACGCCCACCACGGCGCAGCCCTTGAGCAGAACCAGGTTGAGCGGGAGCCGCGGAATCTCGCCCGCGGCAAAGCCGACCACCAGATGCCGCCCTTCCCAGCCGAGCGAGCGCAGCGCCGGCTCGCTGTAGCGGCCGCCGACCGGATCGAAGACGACGTCGATGCCGTGCTCGCCGCCGAGACGCCGCAATGCTTCCCGGAGGTTCTCTTCGCCATAGTCGACCATCTCGTGGGCGCCGTGCGCGCGGGCGAAAGCGAGCTTGTCGGCGCTCGAGGCACAGGCGATCACCCGTGCTCCCATGATCGCTCCGAGCTCGACCGCGGCGAGCCCGACACCGCCGGAGGCGCCGAGCACCGCCAGCGTCTCGCCCGGCCGCATCAGCGCGCGATGCCTGAGCGCGTGATAGGCGGTGCCGTAGGTGACGGTGAGCGCGGCTGCGCGCGCGTAATCGAGCTCTGCCGGCATCTTGACGACCTGGTCGGCGGAGACTGCAAGGCGCTCGCGGGCGGCGTTGAAATTGCTGTAGCCCATGACGCGATCGCCGGGCTCGAGGCCGGTGACGCCGGCGCCCGTGCTCTCCACCACGCCGGCGAGCTCGCCGCCGGGAGAGAACGGAAACGGCGGCTTGGTCTGATATCTGCCGGCGATGATGAGGGTGTCGAAAAAGTTCAGCCCGACCGCCGCGACCCGGACGACGATCTCGCCCGCTGCGGCGACCGGATCGGGCAGCTCGGCGAGAACGAGATCGTCGGGTGTGCCGAACCGCTCGCAGACAACGGCTTGCATGATCGCTGCCCCCGCATTCGGAGTGCTTGCTATAGTGTACTGGTTCTAACGGTTGACTCCGTCCGTGTCCCGGCTGCGGTGCAGCGCGAGCGCTTGCGAAGCGGTGCACCGCTGGGCCGGGACCGTTCCAAAGACGGTGTCCGGAACGGTCCCGGGTCTGCAGCGCACCACTTCGTGCTGGGCTGCGCCCGGGACACGGGGATGCGAGCGTCAGAGTTACGGCGAGGGTCCACATCGCCGCGCCGCGGCGCTCGCCTTCACATTGCCGGATTCCCCCGCCAACTCGTGACGCCATGAGGCTGATGCGGCAGACGCGCTGTCCTTCCCAAGCCGTGGCCGGACTCGTGGTCGCCGCCGCCGCGCTCGCCTTCCCTGCCTGCCCCGGCTCGGCGCAGGCGCAGCCGCAACCGGCCAAGCCCGCCGCGGTGCGGCCCGCCGACACGCAACCGACCCTGCTCGGGCAATACGGCGATTGGGGCGCCTACACCGCGGCGCCGGCGGGAAAGAAGGTCTGCTTCGCGCTCGCCAAGCCCAAATCGACCAAGACCGAGCCGGCCGGCCGCAAGCGCGACCCGTCATATCTGTTCGTCTCCAGCCGGCCGGGCGAGAACGTCAGGAACGAGGTTTCGGTCGTCGTCGGCTATCCGTTCAAGGAATCGTCGGGCGCCTCCGTCGAGATCGGCAGCGCCAGGTTCTCGATGTACACTCTCAACGACGGCGCCTGGATCAAGAACGTGGCCGAGGAGGCGCGGCTGGTCGACACCATGCGCAAGGGTGCCGAGCTGACGCTCCGCGGCACCTCCGGCCGCGGCACGCAATCGACCGATCAGTATTCGCTCAAGGGATTGCCGCAGGCGCTCGATCGGATCGAGCAGGAGTGCCGTTGAGATGCGTTCCCGCCCGGCCTTCGACAGCAGGAATTTCCGCCCGGTCGAGCAGACCAGCACCGAGATCTTCGACAAGCAGCTCGCCCGCTGCGATCCGGTCGCGGTGGCGTGATCCGCAGGGTCGCGCCGGCCGAGGCTGCCCGCTCGATCCGCGTCGGCGTCGGCGGCTGGGTCTTCGCGCCGTGGCGCGGCGAGTTCTATCCCGAGGGGCTGCCGCAAGCGCGCGAGCTCGATTACGCGAGCCGTCGGCTGACCACGATCGAGATCAACGGCACCTTCTATCGCACGCAGAAGCCCGACAGCTTCCGCAAGTGGGCGGCCGAGACGCCCGATGACTTCGTGTTCTCGGTCAAGGGCCCGCAATTTGCCACCCATCGCCGCGTCCTCGCCGAGGCCGGTGGGGCCGTCGACCGTTTCTTCGCGAGCGGGGTCCTCGAGCTGAAATCCAAGCTCGGTCCGGTGCTGTGGCAGATGCCGCCCACCAAGAAGCTCGATCCGGAGGACTTCGCCGCGTTTCTCGCGCTGCTGCCGCAGCACCTCGATGGCCGCCCGATCCGCCACGCCGTCGAGGTGCGGCACGCGAGCTTCGCGGTGCCGTCGTTCATCGCGCTGCTGCGCGAGTTCTCGGTCGCGGGTGCGCTGATCGAATCCGACAAGCACCCGCTCATAGCCGATGTCACCGCCGATTTCGTCTACGCACGGCTGCAGCGCAGCTCCGAGAAGCTGAAGACCGGATATGCGCCGCGCGATCTCGATCGCTGGGCGAGGCGCGCCCGCGCATGGTCGGACGGAGCGTTGCCCGATGATCTGCCGACCGTCGCCGAGCCGGCGAAGCCCAGGGCCGGATTGGACGTGTTCATCTACATGATCGCCGGGGCCAAGCTCCGGGCGCCTGCCGCCGCCATGGCGCTGATCTCGCGTCTCGAGTGAGAGATCCGGCTAGCTCGATCAAATCGCAATACGCTGCGATCGTGCGGCGGAGAGGCGGCGAGCTTAGAGCGCACGGCCCGATGAGATTGGATCAGCTGCCGCAAACTCCGACTGCTCCCTCTTCCCGCTTCAGCGGTCCGCTTCAGCGGGGAGAGGGAGCGGATCCCGTCGGGTGGCGCGCGACTGCATATGCGCTTCGTCATGCCCGGCTTTATGCCGGGCATCCACGTCTTGTGCTCGCGCAAAGGCGTGGATGGCCGGGACAAGCCCGGCCATGACGATCCACGGGACGATCGCGTGAGGCCGTTGCCCCTGCGCTCAGTGCTCGAAATGAAATTCGAGCGCGCAGCTGCCGTCGCTGACCGAGGTGCGAACCCGGTCGGCGTTCCGCCGCAGCATGAACCCGGCGAGCTGCCGGTAGCCTGCCTCGGTCTCGATGATCTCGCGGTCGGACGGCCGCCGCTCCGGCAGCTCGAGCGGTTGCCCCCGATAGCCGATCTTCACGCCCAGATCGAACTCGTCGAAATGCGCCTCGACCAGGACCGGCCCCTGCGGCTCGCAGTGCTCGCGGACCGTCTCGATCGCCTGGTTGATCCCGAACGCGGCGCGCACCATCACGTCGGGACGCGCCCCCCATTGCCGGCCGGCGGTCTCGAAGAACTCGTCGACCTGGGCATGCGCGTCCTCGGCGACCGGGTCGAGGGCGAGCGTCAGCCGCTGCTTCTGGCCGAGCCGGAAGAGCCCGTTCAGCAGCAGCGCGGTGACAGTCCCGAGCACGATGGAGGAGCTCACCACCGGCTCGAGTGCGGGCGGAATGTTCCTGGCGAAATCGGGAATGATCTCAGCTGCGACCGCGCTCGCGATGGCGAGCCCGATGACGATGGTCCGTCGCGCGTCGAGCATGCGCGAGGTGATGGTCTGCAGCCCGCTGATGAGGACGAAGCAGGACGAGAAGACGAGGGAGGCGCCCATCACCGGCCGCGGCATGAGGATGAGGGTTCCGGTGACCGAGGGAAGGAAGGCGAGCACGATCAGGATTCCGCCGACCGCGAACCCGATCACTCGGCTGCTGACCGAGGTCGCTGACTGCAGGCCGATGCTGGCGGTCGAGGGCGTCAGTCCGCAAGTGCCGAGGAGGCCTGCGAACATGTTGCCGAGCCCGTTGGCGAGCGTGCCGCGGCTGATCGAGCCCATATCGGGCCTGATCCAGCCGGCGTCGTTGATCCGTTGGCAGGCCGTGATGTCGCCGATCCCCTTGAGCGTGATCGCCAGCGCTGCGACGGTGAAGGGCAGGATCATGGTCGGCGAGAACGACCAGCCGCCGTGAGCGAGGCTCGGCAGCGCCAGGAGCGGCAGCTCGTGCAGGTCGTGAAACGCCTCGGTCGGCAGCAGCCCGGTGAACATGGCGGCTCCGTAGCCGGCAATGATGCCGATCATGGCGCAGAACAGCCGGGCTTGCCCCTTGCCCCACACGTTCAGCGCAATGGTGATCATCAGCGTGAACGCTCCCACCAGCCAGTACTCGCTACCGACCGGGTTCCTGGCGCCGACCCCGAGCATGTAGCGGCAGCCGATCGCAGCGACGCTGGTGCCGACGAAGAACACCACCAGCCCGCCGATCTCGGGGGGCAACAGCGGCCTGAGCCGCCGCAAGGACGGCGCCAGCACCGACTGGATCAGGCCGGCGAAGATCGTCATCCCGAAGACGAGCGGCAGGCCGCCGAGCTTGAGCGCGGCGATCGATGGCTCGAGGAAGATCCCGGTGTGGCAGGGCGGACAGAGCAGACCGCTGCCGATCGGTCCCTTGGGCAAGGATTGCAAGATGGCGGCAGCCCCCAGCGCGAGCAGCGCCAGGCCGAGCATGTTCACCGAAGCCGTCGTCGGCAGCTCGGCCATCTGAATGACGAACAGCGGATAGATGAGCTGAATGCGGATGAGGCTGACGTGCTGCATCCCCACGAAAAAGAGGATCAGCGGCGGGGGGACGTCCTCCACTCCGTAGATCAGATCGGTCGGGCGCTTCTTCGCCGGCGAGAGCGGCTTGCCGCGCAGCAAGCGCAGCCACTGCCCCACCCCCAGCGCCTGCGCGAGCGCGCGCGGCGAGCGGAGATTTGCACGCGTCTCGCTCATTGCCGGTCTACTGCCGCAGCTTGTCGATCCCTTCGGCCTGCGTGGGGTAGATCACGAACTCGTCGATGAAGGCGCCTATCTCGAACAGGCGCTTCACCTCGCCGATCACGCCGCAAAGCGCGAGCCTGCCCTGCTTTTCCGCGGCCGCCCGATTGGCGATCAGCAGGGCGCGGAACCCGGCGCTGCTGATGTAGACGATGTTCTGCAGGTCGACCATGACGGAGCTGCGGCCGGATTGCAGCAGCGACAGCAATCGCTGGCCGAACTCCTTGGCGGTCGTGCTGTCGATGCGGCCATAGGCCTCGAGCACGGTGACGTCTTCAGTGACCCCTTCGACCAGCTTCATTCTGGGCTCCATCAAGCTTGCTTCATTCGCTTCATCAGACGCAGCTGATTGACTTCGCCGGCGCGCACGTATTCCAGCCGGTCCATCAGCTTGCGCACGAAATGCAGGCCGACGCCCCCCAGCCGCGACTTGTCGGCGAAATCGGGTGCCGGCGCGAGCAGCGGATTGAACGGCTTGCCGTCGTCCTCGATGACCACCTCGATGTCGCTGCTGCGCAAGTTGAGCCGCACCACGATGTCGTGGTGTCCGGCATCCTCGTAACCGTACGAGATGATGTTGTTGATGATCTCGTCGAGCGACACGTTGAGCGCGACGAGTATCTCGTTCGAGAGGCTGTGGCGGGCGCCGAATTCATCGACGAGGCTCGCCACGCGCTCGATCTCCGACAGCCGGTTGGCGATGCGTATCTCGCTCGATCCGGAAGGTCCTGCCGGCGACGGAGCTTCTTCGGCCATGATCAACCTTCAGCCGCAAGCGTCGACGCTTGCGCCGGGCGCGCACGCCTCCGCTTCCGATCGCCAGGCGTCTGCCGGAGCGGGGATCGGACAGGCACCAGCGTGACCGGGACTGTCCCGGCCAACCCCGCCCAGCCCATATCCGATTGCCTTGCTCGACCCGGGAGGGGCGAGCCTACGAGTGCCGGTCTCCGGCGGATACCGGATAGATCGGCTGGTTGATGAACTTGTCGGCGAAAACCTCGATCAGCTTGCCGTTCTGGATCTGCACGACGGTCTGCGGCATCGCGATCTGCCCGTCCTCCCCGAAATGGACGCGGCCGTACAGGCTCTCGAAATCGACCTTGGCGATGGCATCGCGCAGGCGCTTTGGATCGAGCGTGCCGGCGGCCTCGATCGCTGCGGCATGGGCTTCGACGGCGGCCACGGCCGCCGCCGCGTGATAGTCGGGGGCGTAGCCGAACTTCTTCTCGTACTCGGCGGCGAACTGCGCGGCATCGCCGAACCAGCGGTCCTTGAGCCGCTCGCTGGGGATCCAGGGAGTGGTGCCGACGGCGAGGTTCGCGTCCTTGCCCAGGACGGAGAGAAAGCTTGGCGCCGGCACGCCGGCCGCGAAGGCGGTGAGAAAATTCGGATAGATGTTGCGGCTTTTCGCTTCGCGCACGTAGCTGATCGCGTTGGCCTCGCGCCCGGTCCAGAACAGCACGTCGGGCGCCTTGCCCTTGACCAGGGTGAGAATGTTGAAAAAATTGGGGATGCGCTCGGAATACTCCTGGTGCAGCACGAGCTCCATTTCCGCCTGCTTGAGGAGGTCGGTCATGCCCGCCGAGGCGGCATCGAACGAATCGTCGCCGGAAACGAGCCCGACGGTCTTCGCTTTTGGGGTGAGCTGCCGCAGCATGGCGACGGTGGTCCGGAAGGATTCTTCGGCCACCGGCAAGGTTCCGAACACGTATCGGTAGCCGCGCGAGAAGACGCGTGCCGACGCGCTGCCCGCTTCGACCATCGGAATCTGGTACTTCTCGGCGATGCTCGCGCCGTTGAGGACGTCATTGCCCGAATAGGGGCCGAGCAGGCCGGTCACCTTGTCCTTGCTGACGAGGCGCTCGTGCTGCTGCTTCGCGAGCTTGGGATCGGATTTGCTGTCGAGGAGCTTGAGGGCGAGCTTGTACTGCTTGCCGCCGAGAGTGATGCCGCCCTTGTCGTTGATCCTGTCGACTGCGAGCTTGTAGCCGTCGCGGTAGTAGCGGCTGGTGTCGGCGAGAAAACCACTGAGCTCCACCACCGCGCCGAGAGTGATGGTGTTGAAAAGCGTCCAGGCGCCGAGGCTGCTGGTCCACAGCAGCACGGCCGCCAAGCCGGTCATCCATACGATTCTTGCCTTTGTCATGACGTGCACTCCGGCCCGGGGGTTGCGCATGGCTGAATGGCCCGGCCTCAACGCGCCTGGGGGTTGCGTAGCCGTGCCCCGGCGATTCATCAACCGAAAAGTGCCGCCGCGGAGGGGAGGGGGCGTTCTGCGGCCGGCAGCCTAGGCCTCTCTCCCGCGCGGGTCCTTAAACCCAGTCTGAATTGCTCTGAATTGTGCTGATACGAGGGCTGGCGCGGCGCGTGCGCCGGCTTGCCGCAGCGGGCCCGAGCGGCGGCGGTTGCGGTGCTTGCCGGCCCTCCCGCCGCATTCGATCGCCGCCTATCTATGTTATGAGATGCGCATCCGGGCCGCCCGCGGCCCACTCTCAGCCGAGCCTGCACACTCCTCAGCCGATGCCGACCGCAGCCGATCTCGTCGAGAAGAGTCCGATCGAGCGCTACGTGACGCCGGCGAGGCCCTCGCTGGTCGGCCTGTCGCGGGAGGAGCTGACGGAGGCGCTCGGCAGGCTCGACGTGCCGTTGGTGCAGCGCAGGATGCGTCTGCAGCAGCTCTGGCACTGGCTCTACGTGCGCGGCGCCGACAGCTTCGAGCCGATGAGCAACATATCCAGGGAGCTGCGTGCCGAGCTCGGCCGCTCCTTCACGCTGGCACGGCCGGAAACGGTGGCCGAGCAGCTTTCGGTCGACGGCACCCGCAAATGGCTCATTCGCCTCCCCGGCGAGCAGCAGGGCCGGCCGCACGAGATCGAATGCGTCTACATCCCCGAGGCCGACCGCGGCACGCTCTGCGTTTCGAGCCAGGTCGGCTGCACGCTGGCCTGCACATTCTGCCATACCGGCACCCAGCGGCTGGTGCGCAACCTGACGGCGGGCGAGATCGTCGGCCAGATCATGGCGGCACGCGATCGGCTGGGCGACTGGCCGGCTCCGCTCCCGGCTTCGCCGGCAAATCCCGCCGATGCCGTTTCGGTCGCGGCCGCGGGCGAGCGGCGGCATGCGGCGCGAGCAAGGCAGGGGAGTCAGCGCTCGATCACCAATATCGTGATGATGGGCATGGGCGAGCCGCTCTACAATTTCGAGGCGGTGCGCGACGCCGTGCTCGTGGCCTCCGACGGCGACGGCATCGCCATCTCCAAGCGGCGGATCACGCTTTCGACCTCCGGCGTGGTGCCCAATATCGCCCGCGCCGGGGCCGAGATCGGCTGCATGCTGGCGGTGTCGCTGCACGCGGTGACCGATGAATTGCGCAACGAGCTCGTCCCGCTCAACCGCAAATACCCCCTGGCCGAGCTGCTCGATGCCTGTCGCAATTACCCCGGCCTGTCCAACGCCCGGCGCATCACCTTCGAATACGTCATGCTCAAGGGCGTCAACGACTCGCTGGCCGATGCCAGGGCGCTGGTGCGGCTGCTCAAGGGAATCCCCGCCAAGATCAATCTGATCCCGTTCAATCCCTGGCCCGGCACCAGGTTCGAGTGCTCGGAGTGGGAGCAGATCGAGAAATTCTCCGAGGTGATCTTCAACGCCGGCTATGCGTCGCCGGTGCGGACCCCGCGTGGGCGCGACATCCTCGCTGCCTGCGGTCAGCTCAAGAGCACGACCGCGAAGCTCTCTGCCCGCGAGCGCCTGGCGTTGCGCGCCATGGCGCTGACGGACTGACGCCGGCATGGACAATCTCGGCCGTCTGCTGCTGCGGTTCGTGCTGGTGCCGGTCGGTTATTTCATCGCCGTGCTGGCGGGCACGTTCGTGATCGTCATCGGCTCGTGGAAGCTCGTCCCCCTCGCCGCAGGGGCGCAGTCCGATGCAGCGGCCGTCATCTTTGGCGTGCTGTTCGCCACCCCGATCCTGCTGGTGATCCTGCTCGGGGTGATGTGGCTGCCGGCCTCGGTGGGAATTCTGCTTTCGGAGGCGCTCGCCATCCGCTCCTGGATGTTCCATGCGGGCAACGGCGCGGTCGCAGCCTGGATCGGGTGGGGACTGTTCGGGTATCTCGACGACAGCCGCATTCCGCTCAACGAGCCGTTGCCGGTGATTGCCGCGGGGCTCGCGGGCGGCCTCGTCTATTGGGGGGTCGCGGGGTCGAGCGCGGGATTTTGGCGGCCGGTGTTTCGATCGCGCAGGACGGCGCTGCCGCCTTCGCTCGACGCCCGGCCGCCGCAGATCCGCTAGCTTGCATGAACCGGACCGGGCTCGTGATCGCGCTCGCCATCGCGGTGGCGGTGGGCCTCGTGTTCGGCATCTGGCCGGAGCTCGACCTCAAGCTCGCCGCGCTCTTCTTCGATCCCCAGCGCTTCGGTTTCTGGCGCAGCTACGACCCGCTCTATCTGCGCGCGCGCGACGTCACGACCTGGCTGATCGCGCTCCTTGCGGCACCCGCCGGACTTGCGCTGATCGGCAAGCTGCTGCGACCGCAGGCGCCGCTCGCGATCCCCGCCCGCGCCATCATCCTGATGCTGGTCACGCTCGCGCTCGGCCCCGGGCTTTTGACCAATCTGCTGCTGAAGGAGAGCTGGAGCCGGCCGCGTCCGATCGACGTCGCCGAGTTCGGCGGCACCGAGCATTTCCGCCCGTGGTGGGACCCGCGCGGCGACTGCCCGAAGAATTGCTCGTTCGTCGCCGGTGAGCCCTCGGGCGCGTTCTGGACGCTTGCGCCCGCCGCGGTGGTGCCGGTGCAGTGGCGGGTGCCGGCGACCGCCGCGGCGCTCGTGTTCGGCACCGCCGTGAGCGTGTTGCGCATGGCGGCAGGCGCCCATTTCTTCACCGACGCGGTGTTCGCCGGCGTGCTTGTCTTCCTGCTGATCTGGTTGGCGCACGGCTGGCTTTATCGCTGGCCGCGCACCCGCGTGGCGGATGCAAAGCTCGAAGCCTGGCTCGAGCGAAGACTGGGCAACCCCGGCAAGTAGCCGGAGATGACGCCGCGCCGGCGCGGCGCGCGACAGCACGGCCGAAAGCTTTGCCCGGCCCGGTCTTCATGCTACCGGTACGGCCAACGAGAAGAAGACACAGGCGATCCTCACCAAGCCCAGAGGGAAGGTGGTGACGGCAGAGACCGCCACATTCGGCGCGGCGGCTGCCCATCCCGATCGCGCCGCGCAGCTGCGGATGCTCGCCGGCCGGCTGTGGTCCGGCGCGCTGCTGCTCCTGCTCGCGTTCCTCGTTCTCTATCCCGTCGGCATGCTGCTCCTGGGTGCGCTGACCAACACCAACCCGGTGGTGGACGGCTTCGGCGTGTTCGACCTCTCGCTCGGCAACTTCGTGAGCGTCCTCGGCAATCCGAACGTGCTCGCCGCGCTCGTGAACTCGCTCGTCGCCTGCACCGGCGGAACCGCGCTGGCGGTGGCGATCGGCCTCGCCTTCTCGTGGATCGTGGTGCGCACGGACACGCCGGGGAGGAGCTTCATCGGTGCGGCGAGCCTCGTCCCGCTGTTCGTCCCCCCGCTGGTTGCCGGCGTCGCCTGGGCGATCCTGGGCTCGCCCAAGTCGGGGCTGATCAACACCATGCTGAAATGGGCAGGGCTCGACTGGCGGATCGATCTCTACTCGATGACCGGGCTGGTCGTGGTCTTCGGCATCTACTACGCGCCTTACGTCTACATGTTCACCGCCTCGGCGCTGCGCAACATGGACCCGGCGCTCGAGGAGGCAGCGGAGATTGCCGGCATAGGCCCGCTCCGCACCATGTTCACCGTCACCTTTCCCCTGATCGCTCCGGCGATCATCTCCGGCATGCTGCTTTCCTTCATCGTGATGCTCGGCATCTACGGCATTCCGGCCGTGCTCGGCACGCCGGCCAATCTCCCGGTGCTGACCACCTACATCTTTCTCCTGACCAACTGGAGCCCGCCGCTCTACAGCACCGCGGCAGCAGTTGCGATCATCCTGATGGTCGTCACCGGCACGCTGGTGCTGCTGCAGCAGCACGTTCTCGCGGGCAAGAGCTTCACGACCGTGACCGGCAAGGCGTTTCGCCCGCGTGCGCTGCAGCTCGGGCCCTGGCGCTGGCTCACCTTCGGCCTGGCCCTGCTCTACCTCTTCGTGGTGGTTGTGCTGCCGTTGCTGGCGCTGATCATTGCCGCCTTCCGCCGCTTTCTGTTCATCCCGACGGCCGCCAGCCTGTTCGACCTGCGGCAGTACTCGCTTGTGCATTTCTACAGCATCTTCGACAACCCGCTGACGCTCCGGTCGATCTGGAACACCATGGAGGTCGGGCTGATCACGGCCGTGCTCGGCGGCACCCTCGCCTTCGCCATCGGCTATACCGTGCACCGCAGCCGCGCCCCCGCGCGCCGCGGCATCGATCTCATCGCCACCTTGCCGGTGGCGATACCGGGGCTCGTCATCGGCGTCGCCTATCTCTGGGCCTGGATCGCCTTGCCGGGCGGGCTCTACGGCACGATCTGGATCCTGGCGCTCGCCTTCGTCGCGCGTTTCATGCCCGACACGATGAAGTCGCTGTCGACCTCGTTCCTGCAGCTGCACCGCGAGCTCGAGGAGGCCGCCTGGGTGTGCGGCAAGGGTCTCCTCGGGACGATTCGGACGATCGTGCTGCCGCTGGCGCGGCCCGGCATCATTGCCGCGGTCACGCTGCTGTTCATCCTCGCGATCCGGGAGCTCGGCTCCTCGCTTTTCCTGTACACCAGCAATACGATGGTCATGGCGGTGCTGCTGCTCGACTACTACGAGGGTGGCAACACCGGAAAGACCGCGGCCTTCAGCCTGGTGCAGACCGCGCTGCTCGCGCTGCTGATCGGGCTCGCCACCTGGTTGGCACGGCGGAGCACGCTTGCCGGAGTGCGCGCGGATCCGGCGCAGGCGGGACTGGCGCCGGAACGCGCCTTGACGTCCTAGCGGGAAGCACCTCGGCTGCGCATGTCGGACACATCGGCTCGGGAAAGGTATCGCTCATGAAAAAGACGCTGATCGCCGTCCTCCTGCTCGGCGCCTGGACAGCCGCTGCTTCGGGACAGGACTTCGGCTCGCCCGACCTGATCGCCGCCGCGAGCAGGGAAGGCGGGTTCGTCTACTACACCGCCAACTTCGCCGAGGTCGAGCAGGAGGTGATCAAGGCGTTCAACAAGCGCTTCCCCAATATCAGGGTGGAGATGGTTCGCGCGCCGGGAGGCCAGCTCATCACCCGGGTCAAGACCGAGGCTGCCGCCGGCAAGCTCGCAGCCGACGTGGTCGATCACTCGGACCGCGCGCTGATGAGCGGTCTCCTCGACCTGTTCCAGGACTACGCGCCGCCGAACGGCAAGGACTATCTGCCGGAAGCGCTGATCTCGCCGAAGCTGTGGCCGCGTGCGACGCTGGTGTGGTCGATCGCCTACAATTCCGCGCTGGTGAGCAAGCCGCCGAGGAGCTGGATGGACCTCACCAAGCCGGAATATGCCAACAAGCAGATCGGACAGGTGTTCGCCGCCTCCGGCGGCACCACCTGGACGCGCATCATGTTCGAGCGGCAGGTGCTCGGCGAGGATTACTGGCAGAAGCAGGCGGCCACCAATCCGGTGCTATATCCGTCCGGAGCGCCGATGTCGGATGCGCTGGTGCGAGGCGAGATCTCGATCGGACCTCTGCTCTACAACATCGTCTACACGAAGAAGCGTGACGGCGCTCCGGTCGAGATCTTCTTCGCGCCGGAGGGAGCCCCGGTCAATCCCTATGCCAGCGGCGTGCCGAAGACCGCGGCCCATCCCAATGCCGCCAAGCTGTTCCTCAACTGGTGCCTGTCGGAGGAAGGTCAGCGCTTCATGATCACCCAGCTCGGCAATCTCACCTCGCTGCGGAACGCGCCGGTCTATCCGCCGGGATTCGACCCCAAGACGGTCAAGGTCTGGCTGCCGAATTTCGAGCAGTACGTGAAGCTGCACGGCGCCTGGATCGAGGAATGGAACCGGATCTACGGTTATCGGCAGTGATACGGCTGTGGCCCTCGTCCGGGCGGCGATGATCGGAGTGCATGGGTGTCGGCATCGCTCGGCGTGAGCCAACTGCGCAAGGAGTTCACGCCCGGCAGGCCGGCCGTCGAGGACGTGAGCTTCCAGGTCGCCGCCGGCGAGATCGTGGTGCTGCTCGGCCCCTCCGGCTGCGGCAAGACCACGACCCTGCGCTGTGTCGCCGGGCTCGAGGAGGCGAGCGCCGGGCGGATCACGATCGGGGGGCGCGTGGTATCGGCGCCGGCCGAAGGGGTGCGGGTGGCGCCGCGGCACCGCAATATCGGCATGGTGTTCCAGTCCTACGCCGTGTGGCCGCACATGACGGTGCGGCAGAACGTCGATTACCCATTGCGGCATCGCAGGCTCGCGCGTGCCGAGATCGAGGCCCGCGTCGGCGAGGTGCTGGAGCTGGTGGGGCTCGCCGACTACGCGCGCCGCCCCGTGGTCTCGCTGTCGGGCGGGCAGATGCAGCGCGTCGCGCTGGCGCGGAGCCTCGTCTACCGGCCGCAGCTGCTGCTGCTCGACGAGCCCTTGAGCAATCTCGATGCGCAGCTGCGGCTGCGCCTGCGCGAGGACCTGCGCCGCATCATCAAGTCGACCGGGGTGACCGCGCTCTACGTGACCCATGATCAGGCGGAAGCCGTGGTGCTCGGCGACCGCATCGGGGTGATGCGCGAGGGCAGGCTGCTGCAGATCGCCGCGGCGAGCGAGATCTACAACCGTCCGGCCGAGCTGTTCGTCGCCCGCTTCACCGGCGCGTCGAGCCTGCTGGCGGGGCGTGTGTGCGAGCGAAACGGTGAGTTCGGCGCCGTCGAGATGCCCTCCGGCGAGCGTCTCCTGGCCTGGTTGGCCGCGGGGGTGCAGGCGGGCCAGGCGGTCAGCGTCGTGGTCCGCCCGGAGAATGTGCGGCTCGGGGTCGACGGCCGTGCCGAGCCCAACCGGTTCGGCGCCCGCATCGCCGCCCAGCGCTATCAGGGCACGCAGACGGTGTACGAGCTGGCCATGCTCGGCGGCCGCCTCGAGGCGCTCGAGCTCGGGACCAGCGCGAGCTACGCGATCGGCAGCGAGGTGGGCGTGGCCCTGCCGCCGGCCCTGTGCTGGGCCTACCCCGCGGCTGCGAGCGCCGGCCCGGACCAGACGTGAATTTTTCCGAGCGCGTTCCGAGCTGATTGGCGGCGCCGTCGAGCGGCGAAGGCTCCGGCGGGCACCTCGCGCCCGGCGCGGTTGCGGGCGTCACGTCTCGCTTCCCCTGCGGGCTTATTCTTCCGTTGTGTGATCTGCGTCACGCTTCCTCGCCGCCACTCGGGATAACCCTCGCTCAGCGGGGGAACCCCGGAAGCTCGAGGCGATGGAGGCTCAGATGCGCAGATTGATCGTGGTCGCGCTGATATCGGCAATGGCCGGGGCGGTCCTGGCGCTCTGGGCGAAGTCGACCGTCCTTGCGACCGGCGTCCAGGTGCTTCCCGCCAGCGCCGGACTGTCGCCGTTCGACATCATGCGCAGCGCGAAGCATCTGCCCGTGCAGGTGATCGAAACTCCGTTTTGATCCAGCGTGGTCGCGTTCGGGCGATACCTGCCTTCTTCCATTCGGAAAGCGGGCGCTCGTCCCGCTCCGCCCCGGCGTCTACTAACTAAGGACGCTGCTGGTCGGCCGAATCACATTGTCATGCCGTCACCGCGGTGGATCGCGACCGGCAGTTAGTTAGAGGTGCACCGCGGCCGCATCGAGCGCCTCAATCACTGCGGCAATCTCCGCTTAAAAACGTTTTCTCTGTGAAACCGCAGATAGTGTGGGTGGGGTCGAAGCTTGGAATCGCGCGGTTGAATGGCAACGCCGTCTTGGTTCAAGAGCCGGCGTACCTGTCGTGGAACATCTTCATCGATCAAGATTTTGTAATCGTCGTCGAGCGAAAGCAAACCTCGATCGAACATCCAGTGCACGGTGCCCGACACGGCCAGGCCATTCCGCACTGAATCCGGTCCCTTTCGGGAAACAGGCATGATGTGAGCGGCTTCGACCTCCGGACGTCCGCCCCCATTGATGAGACGAAGCCCGGTTAAAGCACACCTGTTGTCGTATGCGGTCCGCACAACTCGTTTGAATGATTCGTCTCGGAACGGGCGTGACACGGTCAATTCAACGATCGGCCGCTCGAACTCGCGAATTGGCTCTTCCAAATCGCGGTATGACGTATTGTCCTCGTTCGACGTCGGCGTGAGCTCTGCGGCAAATCCGGACTTGAGAATGCGATCGAATTCAAGGTCCGGGATCGTTCGCACCGCTCGCCCGAACGCTCCTCTATTCGTAGTACCGTCGGACTTTCGGAGTGCGGACTCGTAGTAGTGGCCCGCTTCCGTAAAAGGTACGGGGTGATCGAAATCCAGGTATTGCGACATCTGCGCGTAGAAATGGTCAGGACGCGACGGGTCCACCCTGACCCCATCGACGCGGGCCGTCGCAAAATATGCCTGGCGCCCGCCGCGACTTGCATCCTCGATACTCGAGCGACGGGGCTCGTAATAAATGATGTAGTCACCTACGGCGGCACGGACCTGATTCAAGTATGTCGCAGGAAAATGATAATGCTCTTCGGGCCGATCGTCGTAGCTCGGGACTATCTTGGTCGTAAAAATAGCTTTGGTCATGCGGAAGGGTTTGTTGCATCCGACGGTACCGCAGCGGGATAAGTGGCAGCGACACGCAGCAAAACAGCGGGCGGAAGGCGTACAGCTTGAACTCGACTTCGACGAATCATCTTGACTTCTCGTGTTTCTGATCCTTGAGTCAAAATGATTCGATAGAACAATGGTTTACCTAACCCCTTGTGATTCCTAATGGAATCGATTATATTATATAAGCTTGTCTGACCCCGCGAAGGCGGGTGTAGGTCGGGCACTATTGACCCCCGGTTCCCGCCGTAAGGTTGGCCGGGGGTTTTAGCGGATGATCCCCAATTTCTTAGGGTCATTTGGATTTGCGGCGGTCACTACGATCGGCGCAAGTTCTCTATACATCGTGTCATAGCCAAGCGCAGTGCGAGATGGGATCGGCCGTTCCATCCTGAGAAGCGCATAAGCGCAGAAATCCACAGCCTGAATGAAATAGGAGTTTTTCGAATCCTTGAAAAACGGGTCTTCGAGGATTTGTGCCGTTGGAATGTTTTTGGTTGATCGGCCATTCTCCCACGCGCCGTATTTGCTGGTGATTGGGTTATGAACACGCATTTTCCTCATACGGCGAGTAAACTCAGCCTCCTGGCCTTGGTCGCAGATGAGAATGACATGCTGTCCCTCTTCTTCGGCGGTCCGGTTGATGCGGTTCATTATTCGATCAAAGGCGTAGAACTCGTTCTGATTGGCGCTGCTTATGACCCGGAACAAGTTAGTCTCGGCAAGGAAACTGAGAACCCTTCGAAATATCTCCGCGCGTTCTAGCTTCAAGATCGGACGATTAGCTATCTGCCCCTTTCCTGCGGCAAATTTCCATGCATGTAGTTCTTGTTTCATGTAGACTCCACGGCGCTGGCGCAATCGCGCGCGGGCATCTTTCAGGGCCTTAAAAGCTTCTGCCCATTGCGCCGTATCAACGATCAGAGCGCTATAGACAAAGAACCTGTTTTCATCGTGGGACTCGTCTAGGTAAGCGAACCACATGGCCAGAACACCGACAAACGACCGGCGACAATCTGACCAAATCCGCAGCTTCCGCAAGACGGCTCGCGAGCTTGGCTTCGATGAATCTGAGGAACGATTTTAGGGAGCGGACCGTGGCCGAGCAACGTCCCGCGCCCAGAGACAATCGCCGCCAGAAAGCGCGGGGGGAAAGTAACAGTTGAAGCTTGCTCAAGTGGTTCGCCCCGCCATCGCGAGCGGGGCGATCAGGAACGAGAGCGGATGGCAGAATGGTTATGCGGCAGTCTTGGAACGGCTGACGACGCTGGTTCGATTCCCAGCCCTTACTCTTTGGGGGCGGCTCCGTTTCAGCGGGACGGGCCGCCTCCAGCCATTATTCCGCAAGAAAAAGTATAATCTAGTCAAACAGTTAGACCATCCAGGTACTGTTCTGTTCCGGATTTTTTGCGTCGGCCTGCCACGAAGCGGGGTTCCCCCGTATTCCAACAAAAACAGCACGCGGTCGCTCCTCGAGGAAAGCGTCGTTCCCGTTCGGCTGTAGACTCCCCTTTCCAGTTTTCGATAAGGACGCGGATGGTCGCGACCCTGCAGGCCGGCCATGACGCGGCGATGCGTGGGAAGCCAATGGCGAAGGCGGAAGTCAAGAAGGTCGTGCTCGCCTATTCCGGGGGGCTCGACACCTCGATCATCCTGAAATGGCTGCAGGGCGCCTACGGCTGCGAGGTGGTCACCTTCACCGCCGATCTCGGCCAGGGCGAGGAGCTCGCGCCGGCGCGCGACAAGGCGCTCATGCTGGGCATCAGACCGGAGAACATCTTCATCGAGGACCTGCGCGAGGAGTTCGTGCGCGATTACGTCTTCCCGATGTTCCGCGCCAACGCGCTGTACGAGGGGCAGTATCTGCTCGGCACCTCGATCGCCCGTCCGCTCATCGCCAAGAAGCAGATCGAGATCGCGGAGAAGGTCGGCGCCGACGCGGTCGCGCACGGAGCGACCGGCAAGGGCAACGACCAGGTGCGCTTCGAGCTCGCCTATTATGCGCTCAAGCCGGATGTCACCGTCATCGCGCCCTGGCGGGAATGGGAGCTGCGCTCGCGCGAGGCGCTCATCGCGTTTGCCGAGCAGCACCAGATTCCGATCGCCAGGGACCGGCGCGGCGAGGCCCCGTTCTCGGTCGACGCCAACCTGCTGCACGCCTCCTCGGAAGGAAAAGTGCTGGAGGACCCGGCGCAGGAGGTGCCGGACTACGTCTATTCGCGTACGCTCGATCCCGAAGCGGCGGCCGAGCGGCCCGCCTATGTCACCATCGACTTCGAGCGCGGCGATGCCGTCGCCGTCGACGGCAGGCGGCTCACGCCGGCGGCGCTGCTCGCCGAGCTGAACGCGCGCGGTCGCGCCCACGGCATCGGCCGGCTCGATCTCGTCGAGAACCGCTTCGTCGGCATGAAGTCGCGCGGGATGTACGAGACGCCGGGCGGCACCATCCTGCTCGCGGCCCATCGCGGGATCGAATCCGTCACCCTCGACCGCGGTGCCGCCCACCTCAAGGACGAGCTGATGCCGAAATATGCGGAGCTCATCTACAACGGCTTCTGGTTCGCGCCCGAGCGCGAGATGCTGCAGGCGGCGATCGACCGGTCGCAGGAGTTCGTGACCGGCGCGGTCAAGCTCAGGCTCTACCGGGGCAATGCCGCCGTGGTGGGCCGGTCCTCGCCCTGCTCGCTCTACGACCAGGATCTCGTCACCTTCGAGGAGGGCAAGGGCGCCTATGACCAGCGCGACGCCGAAGGCTTCATCCGGTTGAACGCGCTGCGGTTGCGCATGCTCGCCCGGCGCCGGAAGAAGCTCAAGCCGTAGGCCGGCTCGAGCCTGCTCGAGCTCTGGCATCGTCTGACAGTGCCGGTCTGGCGGTCGGAAATCGCGGGTCGGGGCGGGCTGGCGCGGGTTCCGGCAGTGGAACCCATCGGGTTCCGGTTCGTTTCCTAGCCGGCACGCTCAGGAGGGAATCCGGATGCCGGCACCGCTGCGGGATTCGCGGCCGCTTTGGCTGCTTGCCGTTCTCGGCATTGTCGCAGCCCTCTATTTCGCGAAGGCGGTCTTCATTCCGCTCGCCGTCGCCGTGCTCCTCACCTTCGTGCTGGCTCCCCCGTTTCGGCTGCTGCGGCGCTGGGGGCTGCCGCGGGCGGCGGCGGCGCCCCTCGTCGTCGCGCTTGCCGTCATATGCATTCTGCTGGTCGGAACCGTGCTCGGCCAGCAGCTCACGCAGCTCGCGGTTCGCCTGCCGCAATACGAGCTCACCATCACTGCGAAGATCCAGAAGCTTCGCGCTTCGACGCTCGGCGGGGGAACCTTCGAGCGCATCTCCCGCCTGCTCAGTGACGTGAACCAGGAAATTGCCGGAAAGCAGCCCGAGCCGAGTGCCTCTGCCGCGATCAGCCAGCCGAAGCCGACATCGGTCGAGATCGTGCAGCCTGCGGCGCGGCCGACCGAGGTGATCCGGCGTCTCGCCGAGCCGCTGGTCGATCCCCTCACCACAGTCGGGCTGATCGTTCTCTTCGTGGCGTTCTTCCTGCTCGAGCGGGAAACGCTGCGCGATCGCCTGATCCGGCTGGCGGGATCGCACGACATCGGCCGCACGACGGAAGCGATCAATGACACTGCCCGCCGGCTGAGCCGGTATTTTCTGATGCAGCTCCTGCTCAACGCGCTGTTCGGGCTCCTCGTCACGATCGGGCTCGCGTTCATCGGCGTTCCCAATCCGATCCTTTGGGGCATATTGGGGATGCTGCTCCGGTTCGTGCCCTATATCGGGGCCTGGATCGCGGCTGCCTTGCCGATCGCGATCAGTTTCGCAGTCGATCCCGGCTGGTCGATGACGCTGTGGACGGCGCTGCTGTTTCTCGTGGTCGAGCCCATCATCGGCCAGGTGCTCGAGCCCCTGCTCTATGGGCACAGCACCGGAGTGACCCCGGTCGCGGTCATCGTCTCGGCGACGTTCTGGACCTGGCTCTGGGGGCCGATCGGGCTGCTCTTGTCGACGCCGCTCGCGGTGTGTCTCGGCGTGCTCGGCCGCCACATCGAGTCGCTGCGGTTTCTCGACATCATGATCGGCGATGAAGCGCCGTTGACGCCCGCGCAGACCTTCTACCAACGCGCCCTGTCGGGAAGCACGAACGAGGCGATCGAGCTGGTGGAGGAGGCTCTCAAGGAGGGCAAGGACCTCATCGCCTGCTATCAGGAGATCGTCGTCGAAGCGCTGCTGCTCGCCTCCGTTGATCGCCGCCGCGGCGCGCTGGAGGATGAGAACGTCGAGAAGATCAACGAGGTGGTCCGCTCGATGCTCCTGGACATCGCCGAGGATGAGGAGATCGCCCCGCCGCCCGCGCGCGCCGAGCTGCCCGGCGAGGAGCATCCCGCGGATGTCTCGCCGGCCGCCTCGGCGCCGAGCGCCGATGCAGGCGACCGGCCGGTCCTTTGCGTCAGCGGACCGGGGCCCTTCGACCACAGCATGGCGCTGATCCTCGAGCAGCTGCTGGCAAGAGCCGGCATCGGCGCACGGCTCGAAACCGACCTCGGCATCTCGCCCCTGAACGTCATCCAGCTCGACCTTGCCGGGGTGCGGCTCGTCTGCCTGTCCTACCTTTATCTGGGGCATACCCCGGCACACCTGCGCTACTCGATCCGGCGGATGCGCCGGCGGCTGCCGTCCGCCACGATTCTCGCCTGCCTCTGGGGCTACGACGCGCGCAGCGTGCCGCAGTCGGAGCTGACCGGAGCAAACGATTATGCGCTCACCCTGGCGGACGTTGTTGACCTCTGCCGCAATGCGGTGAAACCGGCGGACGCTGGTTCCGAGGCGCTCGAAGTGATCGATGCCGCCTGACCGCTGCTCCGCGGATTGCTAGCCCAACTTGAGCAGAATCGATACCCTGATATAGACAAATCAATGGCTTAGCTGAAAAGTCGTCACTACATTTTTGGTGCAGGGGAGTGCGCCGATCAAGCGCTGGCGGCGAGCATCGGAGCGGCGGCCTCGGGAAG
>DASXAP010000158.1:0-20723 GCA_036406655.1 Xanthobacteraceae bacterium
GCCGGCGCATTGCAACGGGAAACCCGCACGATCCCCGTCGTGTTCGTTAACATCTCCGACCCGATCGGCGCCGGCTTTGTGGAGAACCTGGCGCGGCCGGGCGGCAATTTCACCGGCCTGCTGCACTACGAGGAGGGCATCTTCGGCAAATGGCTGGCGTTGCTCAAGGAGATTGCGCCGCGCCTTGCGCGGGTTGCCCTGGTGGCCGACCCCAAGAGCCCGGTCTATGACTACTTCGTGCGCTCGGCCAACGCCGCGGCGCCATCGCTCGCAATCGAGCTTGTGCCGAGCCCGGTCGAGAACGCTGCCGACATCGAGCGTACTCTCGACGCCTTCGCGCGCGTGCCGAATAGTGGTCTAGTACTGCCGCCCGATATTACGACCATCACCCATCGCGACCTCGTCCTGGCGCTCGCGGCCCGGCACCACATGCCGGCGATCTACTCGTTCCGTCTCTTCGTGACGGCCGGCGGCCTCATGTCCTATGGAACGGATCAAGTAGACATGTTCGGGCAGACCGCCTCCTATATCGACCGCATCCTGCGCGGTGCGAGACCCGCGGACCTCCCGGTTCAGGCACCGACCAAGTATGAAACCGTCTTGAATGTCAAAACCGTAAAGGCGCTCGGCCTCACCGTGCCGCCGGGACTACTGGTGGCCGCCGACGAGGTGATTGAGTGAAGCGGCGCGAGTTCATCACGATGCTCGGCAGTGCGGCGGCTGCGTGGCCGCTTGCCGCGCGTGCACAGCAGCCCGAGCGAATGCGGCGGATCGGTGTGCTCATGCCGGTTGCTGCAGACGCTCCCGAAGCAGTCGCCCGCCTCGCAGCGTTCGTTCAGGGGCTGCAGCAATTAGGCTGGACCGAAGGTCGCAACGTGCGGATCGAGACTCGCTGGGCCACCGATCCCGACCAACTGCGTCGGTACGCGGCCGAATTGATCGCGCTCGCGCCGGACGTCATTTTGGCCGCTGGCGGCACGGTTGTCGGACCATTGCTGCAGACTACCCGGACGCTGCCAATCGTATTCACGCTGACCCTCGATCCGGTCGGCGCCGGTTACGTCGACAGTCTGGCGCAGCCGGGCCGCAACGCCACCGGTTTTACCGCGTACGAGTACGGCCTGAGCGCCAAATGGCTGGAGCTGCTCAAAGAGATCGCACCGTACGTGACGCGCGTGGCGGTGCTTCGGGATGCGACCTTGCCTCAGGGAGTGGGCCAATTCGCCGTTTTGCAGTCCGTGGCATCGTCGTTCGGCGTGGAGTTGCGCCCGGTCGACGTCGGCGACCCTGGCGCGATCGAACGCGGCATCACGGCCTTCGCGCGATCTTCGAGTGACGGCATGATCGTGACCGCGAGCGGCTGGGCTATCGTTCATCGCAACCTGATCGTTGCAGTGGCAGCCCAGCACCGGCTCCCCGCGGTCTATTTCCAGCGCCATTTCGTTGACCGCGGCGGTCTGATTTCCTACGCGCCGGACGACGTAGAGCCGCATCGGCGCGCGGCCGGCTACGTCGACCGCATCCTCAAAGGCGAGAAACCCGGCGATTTGCCGGTGCAGGTGCCGACGGAGTATCGGCTTGTCATCAACCTCAAGACCGCCAAGGCGCTCGGCCTTGCCATGCCGCCGACGCTGCTCGCGCGCGCCGACGAGGTGATCGAGTAACCCTGGCTTTTGCACGATTGCTGCATCTGCTCACGGCCGGTTTTGGCACATCGCGACTTTCGTCGGATGCTCGGCAGTACTGGTCGCTATTGGAGGTGCTGCGGACCCAAATGGATGCGCATCGGCTCGGGCTCCTCGGGTCCATTCTGACCCACAGGAGACCTCGGATGTGCAATGCACCCAGTTGCAGAATGGCTGGCGTGCCCGCTGATTGACTGTCCCGAAATCGCTATGCTCCAATCCTGCGCAGGTTGGCGGGGACCGCATGCAGTTCGATTCGGTTGAAAAGGCGCGAGTTCATCACGCTGCCCGGCGGCGCTGCTTGCTGCGTAGCCGCTCGCGACGCGGCGCGCCGCAGTAGGCGATGCCGTTCGCTGTGTTTCGCGCACAAGGAGGAAACCGGCTATGAGGCGACGAGAAATTTTGGCGCGCGCAGGATCATTGGCGGCCGGCGCGACCTTGAGCATTCCCACACCCTCAATCGCGCAAGGAATCCGGCACTTGAAGATGGTCACCGACTGGCCGGAAAGCCTGCCTGGACTTCAGGCCAGTGCCGTTCGCTTCGCCCGCACGGTCGATCTTGTCAGTGGGGGGCGCATCAAGATCGAGGTATTTCCGGCCGGCACCTTCGTTCGTCCGTTCGAGACCTTCGACGCGGTGGGGGCGGGTGTTGCCGACATGTATCAGACGTATGAAGGTTATTTTGAACGGAAGTCGCCGACGCTGCACTTCTTCACGGCATTGCCCTTTGGCTTGACCCCGACGGAATTGTTTGCGTGGGTCCGATACGGCGGAGGGCAGGAGCTGTGGGATGAGCTCAGCGGTCAATTCAACGTCAAGCCACTTCTCGCCTGCAGCACCGGTCCGCAAATGGGCGGGTGGTTTGCCCGTGAGATCACCTCGATCGAGAGCTTCAAAGGGCTCCGCTACCGGATGACCGGCCCCGGCGGTGAGGTGCTCCGGCGGATGGGGGCGATCGTGGTGGTCGTGCCCGGCGGCGAGATCGTCGCGTCGCTCAAATCCGGCGCAATCGACGGCAGCGAGTTCGCGGGCCCCTGGCTCGATATGGCAATCGGTCTGCACCAAGCGGTGGGCTTTTATTACTACTACCCCGGATGGCACGAGCCGGGCACGGGGATCGCAGTCGGCATCAACAGGGGCGTCTGGGAAAGCTTCAGCGCCGGCGACCGGGAGCTCATCGAGGCTGTTGCTGCCGCCGAATACGCGCGCTCGCTGGCAGAATCCGACATCAACAATGCGCAGGCGCTGCGCAGGTTGCGCAACGAAGGCACAGTCAAGATCGCGAAATTCGATGAATCGGCGCTGAACACGATCCGCGGAATCAGCAAGGACGTCGTCGCCGAGATTGGATCGAGCGACGAGGTTTCCAGGAAGATCTATGCGAGCTACCTCCAGTTCCGCAACTTGATCGCGGATTGGGGGGAGATCTCCGGTCGTTACCTGAGCAGCCGCAGCCCTGCTTGACTGAGCCTCTCGGCGGCATGTCATTCATCGATCCATCGCCGGGCTCACGTGCATGATCTCTTGCCAGGATCGCCCTCGCAGTGGAGCCTGCGCACGGCAAGCTCGGTCTGCTCCAGCGGGAATTCATGCGAGCAGAGCGCGTCGAGCGGATTGGGCGCTGGTCCCGCGCCCGCGTCTGCTCGAGCTGCGTACGGGAAGACGTGGGCGGCGGGGACACGGGTGTCATCGCGCAGGCGCGGCTTAGCCCCGAGCCGTCGTTCCATCGCCGCCGAACATGCGATAGCATCCTCGCCAATCATCACGCGGCGGGTGCCTGGTTTCAGAGCCTGCGTCCGTCAGCTGTGGGGAGGAGCCGATCATGCGCATCAATCGTCAACGGCGCCGTTTCCTGGCGGGAGCCGGCGCGCTTGCGCTGAGCCTGCCGGCATTGCGGGCAGCAAGCGCCCAGGGCGCGGCCGGCGCACCCTACAAGATCGGGGTCACCTACCCGCTCAGCGGCCCGCAGGGGGCCTGGGGCCAGCTGATCGTGCCGGCGATCGAGATCGCCGCCCAGCACACCAACGAGGCCGGCGGCATCAACGGCCGGCCGCTCTCGCTCGTGGTGGAGGACAGCAAGGGAAACCCGGAAGGCGCGGTATCGGCGATGCGCAAGGTCGTGCAGGTCGACGGGGTGCAGGCGATCCTGACGATCTTCACCAATGTCGTGAGCGCGCAGATGCCGCTCGCGCAGCAGTTCAAGGTGCCGCTCCTCAGCCCGGTCGAGGCGCCGGGCCTGGTCGCGCGCAGCAATCATTGGGCCTTCGCGCACTCGGCGCTGCTGAAACGGACGCTGCCGCTGCTCGAGGCGCGCTGGAAGAGCATGGGGGTGAAGCGGCTGTTTGCCTTCTATCCGAACACGCCGATCGCCCCCTACGGCTCGGCTCTCGTCAAGGAATCGACCGGCCGGCTCGGCGCGGCCTACGAGGAGACCCTGTTCAAGCTGGGCGACACCGATTTTCGCGGCCTGATCACCCGCGCCAAGGCGTTCAATCCCGACGCCATTCTGGTCTGGGGCCACGGCACCCCCGACGAAGGCGTCATCATGAAGCAGGTCCGCGAGCTCGGTCTGGCGACGGCCATGTTCAACGGCAGCGCCAATCCCACCGTGAAGACCTATCGCGAGGCCGCCGGCAAATCGCTCGAAGGCGTCATCTACGCCGGCTTCAAGTACGATCCGCTCGCTGCGAAGAAGCTCGTCGATGCCTATCGCGCGAAGCTCGGTTTCGATCCGGACTTCGCCTCCCTCGAGGCCTACGACATGGTCAACATGGTCGCCGAAGCCATCCGCAGGAACGGCTATGACGGCGAGGGGATCCGGCGCTTTCTCATGGAGCTCAAGGATTTCCACAGCATCGGCGGGGGCACCTTCAGCATGGACCCGGACGGGCAATCGATCGTCCCCGTGGCGCTCTACCAGGTCAAGGATTTCGAGAAGCCGGTGTTCGAGGAAATACAGCCCTGAATGCTGGCGAGCCTGCTGCAGGTCTTTTCCACCGGGCTCGGGCTTGCCGGTTATTACGCGCTGGTGGCGGTGGGCTTTGCCCTCATATTCGCAACCCTGCGAATTTTCCACGTCGCGCACGGCACCGTCTTCATCATCGCCGGCTACACGTTCTTCGCCCTGCATCGGCTCATGGGAGTGAACCTCCTTGCCAGCGCCACAGCGGGTGTGGCCGCAGCCGGCCTCGCCGGCCTCGCGATCGACAAGATCGTCTACGCTCCGGTGCTGCGCCGGGGCGGCGGCATGTTCGGGGTGTTCATCGCCTCGCTCGGTGCGGCACTCCTCGTGGAGGCCGGCTTTCTCGCCTGGACCAAGGGCGTCGTGTCGGTCGCGCGCACCGGCATGCTCGACATTTTCGTGCTCGGCGATGTGACTTTCCGGGCGCTCGACCTCGCCATCCTGGGCTTCGTCGCCGCGGCCTACGCCATGCTCTATCTTTGGCTGCACCGCTCCAGCATCGGGCTCGAGGTGCGCGGACTGACCGACAACGCCGATCTCGCGGCGATCGTCGGCGTCGACGTCCGGCGCACGCGCAACTGGATATTCGTCGTCGCCTCGTCGCTCGCCGGCCTCGCCGGGGTGCTCACCGCCTACGACACCGGCCTCGTCCCCTCGAGCGGCTTCAAGACCCTGTTCATCGGCGTCGTTGCCGTCATCCTCGGCGGCGTGCGCAACATCCTGCTCGGCACGATCGTCGGCGCCGCCTGTCTCGGCTTGCTGACGGCATTCGCCGGATTCCTGTTCCCCGAATGGATCACCTCGACGATCTTCCTGATCATGATCGTGCTCATCATCTGGCGGCCGCAGGGGATCATGGGCTGAGCATGGAGCATCTTCTCTATCTCGGCACGCTCGCCGCGGTGTGGGTGATCGCCGCGCTCGCGGCCAATCTGGTGATCGGGTACACCGGGATGATGGCCATGGGGCAGGCTGCCTATCTGGGCGTCGGCGCCTATGTGGCGGCCTCCCTCAACATCCTGCTCGGGATCAATTTCTATGTCGCCCTCGTCGCGGCGATCATCGCCGGGGCGCTCGCTGCCGCCGTCACGCTGCTGCCGCTGCTCCGCATCGGCGGGTTTTATTTCGCGCTTGCCACCCTCGGCGTCAATTTCGTGTTCTTCGACATCTTCAATAATCTCGCCCCGCGCGTGGAAGGGAGCGAGGGCCTGTACGGGCTCGATCTCCCGGCGCTGTTTTCCTCGTCCGCTGCGCGTTTCGCCAGCACGGTCATGATCGCCGTTCTGTGCCTGCTCTTCTGCCGGCGCGTCGTCGCCTCCCCGCTCGGGCGGGCGCTGCGCGCCACCCGCGACCGCCCGGATGCGCTCGCTGCGCTGGGCAAGGATCCCCGGCGCTATCAGATGATCGTGTGGACTCTCGCGGGTGGGCTTACCGCGCTCGCCGGCGCGCTCTACGCCGCGACACTGTTCTACATCGACCCGACGCTGTTCACCCTCGACGCCTCGATCCTCATCCTGGTCTATATCGGGGTCGGCGGGCTCGCGAGCCTCAGCGGCTCGGTGCTGGGGGTGCTTCTGCTGATCGCGTTCAACGAGTCGCTGCGCTTTTTGGGGCTGCCGAGCCAATATGTCGGGCCGCTGCAGCAGGCGATGTACGGGCTATTGTTGATCGGGTTGATGATCTTCCGGCGGCGCGGGCTTCTCGGCGAATATGACTTCAGGGAATAAGGGTCTGCGGATCGACGGCCTGGCCATGAATTTCGGCGGGGTTCTCGTTTTCGAGAACGTCTCGATGGAAATTCCGCCCGGCAGGGTCACCGCCTGCATCGGTCCCAACGGGGCCGGCAAGACGACGATCATCAACATCGTCTGCGGCGTGCTCGCGCCGAAGGCGGGCAGCGTGTACCTGGACGATGCCCGGCTGACCGGCGTGCGCCCCTTCGACACGGTGCGGCACGGGCTGTGCCGCAGCTTCCAGGACGTGCGCATCTTTCCGTTCCTGACCGCGATCGAGAACGTGCTCGTGGCGATGCCGGATCAATGCGGGGAAGGCATCGGGGGTCTCTTTCTGCCGCGCTCCCGAAGGGAGGAGCGCGCCAACCGGGAGCGCGCGCGACGTCTGCTGCAGGCGGTCGCGCTCGAGAGCGCGGCGGAACGGCCGGCGGGGGAGTTGCCGTTCGCCCAGCAGAAGCTCATCTCGCTGCTCCGTGCCGTCGCGACCGGCGCCCGGGTGCTGCTGCTGGACGAGCCGGCGGCCGGGGTCGAGAGCGAGCTCGTGGCGCGCGTGGTCGAGCTCATCGGCGGCCTGGTCAAGGCCGAGGGACGCGCAACGCTCCTGGTCGAGCACAATATCGACCTCGTTCGGCAGGTGGCGGACGAGGTCTGCGTGCTGCACGGGGGAAGCATCATCGCCGCCGGCGAGGTCGGCCGCGTGCTCAACGACGAGACCGTCATCCGCGAATATCTGGGCCAGCTCTACGATGCTTGAGGCTCGCGGCATCGAGATCGCCTACGGGGCATTCGAGGTCCTTCACCAGGTGGAGATCTCGGTCGGGCCGCAGCGTATCGTCGGCCTTTTCGGGCACAACGGCGCGGGCAAGTCATCCCTGCTCAAAGGCATCTACGGCCTGTTGCACGTGCGGTCCGGCACGGTGACCTTCGCCGGCGAGGAGACGACGAACGATCGGCCCTTCGAGCAGGTGATGCGCGGCATGCGCCTGGTGCCGCAGGAGAGCAACGTATTTCCCAATCTCAGCGTGGAGGACAACCTGCGGCTCGGGGCGCTGCGGCTTGCCGGCGGCGCGAGGGAGGAGGCGGCCCGCTTCGAGGACGTCTATGGCACCTTTCCGATTCTGTGCGAGCGCCGGCGCCAGCGCGCCAGCGTGCTGAGCGGCGGCGAGCGGCAGATGCTGGCGATCTCGACTGCGCTGATGACCCGGCCCAGGCTCCTGCTGCTCGACGAGCCGTCAGCCGGGCTCGCGCCGATCCTGGTCCAGCGGCTGTTCCAGATGATCCGCCTGATCCGTGAGCGGTTCGGCATGTCCGTCCTGCTGGTCGAGCAGAACGTCACCGAGGCGCTGCGTATCGTCGACGAGGTCTGCGTGCTGGAGGAGGGGCGGGTGGTGTTCACGGGCGCCGCGGATGCGCGGGAGGAGATCGTGCGCTGCCTGTGGCGGCTGCGCCGGACGGCCGAGACCGCGCAAAGCCGAGCCGGGGCCTGACCGGTGGAAACGAGCCCACCCGACAACCAAAGAGGGTCGAGCCTGCGCAGAGGTCCGGCGGGTCGGGTCCGTCCTTTGCAACCGGCCGAACCGCGAGCGAGGAGGCCCGGGGCGCTATTCGGCGGCGGAGCTCCGGGCGCTTGACGACTGCTCGGCAGCCACGGGCCGGCGCAGCAGCGACGCGCCGGTCATCTCCGCGGGCTGCGGCAGGTCCATCAGCTCGAGCAGCGTCGGGGCGACGTCGGCCAGCCGGCCGTCCTCCGCCAGGCCGGCATTGCCCCCGCCCACCAGCAGCACCGGCACCGGATTGGTGGTATGGGCGGTATGCGCCCCGCCGGTCTCGGGGTCGCGCATCATCTCGCAGTTGCCGTGATCGGCGGTGACGAGCAGCGCGCCGCCGGCTGCGCGCACGGCCGCGGCCAGCCGGCCGAGCCCCTTGTCGACGGTCTCCACCGCCTTGATTGCCGCAGCGAGGCTGCCCGTGTGCCCCACCATGTCGGGATTGGCATAATTGAGCACGATGAGGTCGTAGCCGCCGGAGCCGATCGCCTCGACCGCCTTGTCGGTGAGCTCGGGCGCCGACATTTCCGGCTGCAGGTCGTAGGTCGCGACCTTCGGCGAGGGGACGAGGATGCGGTCCTCGCCGGGATAGGTCTTTTCCTCGCCGCCGTTGAGGAAATAGGTGACGTGCGGATACTTCTCGGTCTCGGCCATGCGCAATTGCGCGCGGCCCGCCTCGGCAACGACCTGACCCAGCACGTGCTCCAGCGGCTGCGGCGGGAAGATGGTCTGCACAAGCCGGTCGAGCTCGTCGCTGTATTGCGTCATGCCGACCGCCGCGGCGAACCGGATCGTCCGCCGCCGCGGGAAGCCGGCAAAGCCCGGGTCGAGCAGCGCGGAGAGGATCTCGCGCACCCGGTCGGCGCGGAAGTTGAAGCAAAGCACGCCGTCGCCGTCCCGCATTCCGGCAAAATCACCGACCACGGCCGGCACCACGAACTCGTCGGTGAGCCCGTGCGCATAGGCGTCGGCGATCACTGCGCGGGCCTCGCCGAAGCGCGGTCCCTCGGCTTCGGCAATAGCGTGATAGGCCTTGGCCACCCGCTCCCAGCGCTTGTCGCGATCCATCGCATAATAGCGTCCGCAGACCGTCGCCACCGCAGCGTCTGCAGGCAGGTCGGCAACTAGCCGGGCAATGTCCGCGTCCGCCGAGCGGGGCGGCGTGTCGCGGCCGTCGGTAAAGGCATGCACCAGTGTCGGCACACGGGCACGCGCCAATATTCGGGCGAGCACCACCGCGTGATCCTGGTGTGAATGCACGCCTCCCGGCGACACGAGGCCGAGGACATGGCAGCGGCCGCCCGACTGGCGCAGCTGCGCGATCAACCGCGTGAGCGCCGGCGCGCGCTCGATCTCGCCGGCCGCAATCGCCGCATTGATGCGGGGCAGCTCCTGGAGCACCTGGCGGCCGGCCCCGATATTGAGATGGCCCACCTCGGAGTTGCCCATCTGCCCCGCCGGCAAGCCCACCGCCTCGCCGGAGGTTCGCAAGAAGGCGTGGGGGCAGGTCGCCCAGAGCCGATCGAAATTCGGGGTGCGCGCCTGGCGAACCGCGTTGTCGGCACTCTCCTCGCGCCAGCCCCAGCCGTCCAGGACCACGAGCATGACGGGACGGCGCTTCTGCATCTGGCGGCATTCCGGAGTGAGCGGCCGGCGCCCTTGTGCGCGTTTGCGGACAGGGCGTCAATCGCCGGCCGCTCGTCGGAAACTCTTCTACGCGCTCACCCGCCCGGCCTCCCATCCCAGCATCGCTCGCTTGCGGGTGAGCCCCCAATGGTAGCCGGTGAGATCGCCGTTCCTGCCCATCGCGCGGTGACACGGCACCACGAAGGAGACCGGGTTCTTGCCGACCGCGGCGCCGACCGCGCGCATCGCCTTCGGCGCGTCGATGCGGGCGGCGATCTGGGAATAGCTGATCGCGCGTCCCATCGGGACCTCGAGCAGGGTCTCCCAGACCCGCAGCTCGAAATCGGTGCCGATGAGCACGACACGCAGCGGCCGCTCGGCGCGCCACAGCCCGGGATCGAAGATGCGCTGCGCCAGCGGTGCCGTGCGAGCCGGGTTCTCGACGCAGCGCGCTCTCGGCCAGCGACTCTGCATATCGGCCAGGGCGGCAGCTTCCTCGCCCGGATCGGCGAATGCGAGCCCGGCGAGCCCCCGCTCGGTGGCCATCACCAGCGCTGTGCCGAAGGGGGAAGGGTGGAAGCCGTAGTCGACCGAAAGCCCGGCGCCGCCCGACTTCCATTCGCCGGGGGACATCGCCTCATGGGTCACGAACAGGTCGTGCAGACGCCCCGGCCCGGAGAGGCCGACCTCCAGGGCGGCGTCGAGCACGCTCGCCGATTCGCGCAACAGCTGGCGCGCATGCTCGAGCGTGAGTGCCTGCAGGAACGCTTTCGGGGTAATGCCGGCCCAGCGGCGGAACAGGTGGTGCAGCTCGCTGCTGCTGACGGCCGCGGCCAGTGCCACCTGCTCGATATCCGGCTGAGCCCGCCAATGCTCGGAGAGGAAAGCAATGGCGCGGCGCACTATGGCGTAATCCGCAGCCGCACGGGCCAACGGCTCGAGATCGGGCGCATGGTCGGGAGAAAGCATGGATACCTCCATTGGTTGCTCCCTCTCTAGCTAGGTCGTCTCGTCCGAGCCGCCCACCCGCTTTCTGAGCTAGTCGAGCACCGTCCGGACAGGTCCGCGCCTGGCCTCGCCGAGCGCCGCCGCGAGCGCCGTTGCGAAGCTTTCCTTCTCCTGCGGGCCGAGAAAGCCGGCGATCGGCAGCCGCCGGCCGTGCGAAACGAGGAACAGCCGTTCGATGCCGAATTCGGTATGCACGACCCGATCGAGCCGCACCCAGACCGGGTTGAGCGTCCATTCGCTGGTGCGGCCGTGGTGGCTGACCCGGCGCACCTTGAGCTCCGAGGCCGTCACGATGACCTGCTCGTAGGCACGGGCCGAGCGGTAGTTCAGCCGGAATGCCCAATAGACCAGCGCCACGTCAAGCCCGCAGAAGCCGAATACCGGCCACGCCCCCGCGAGGAGGAACACCATCCCGGTGGTGAAGCTCAGCGCGCCGAACAGCAGCATGAAGAGCAGGAATCCGCTCGGGCCGAGCGAGCGATGGGGGGTGAGCACGGCCGAAAAGATCGTGACTTCCTCGTCCCTGGTGTTGTCGCGGGCCATCACGCTCAACTATACCGCCAGGATGGCTGGCAAGACACTGCGCAAGGCGGGGCGCCGATCCGCCCGTAAGATGCCGCGAAGGACGCCGCGGGCGCTGCGCAGGGCGCGCGCCCCGCGGCCCGAGGTTGAGGGCCCCGCCAAACGCGTCGCCGCCGACAGGAAGGCGGCGAGCGGCGCACTGCCGCAATGGACAACGGCCGAGATCGAGGAAGCGTTCCGGCGCTTTCGCGCCGCCAGGCCCGAGCCGAAAGGGGAGCTCGAGCACATAAATCCCTTCACGCTGCTGGTCGCAGTCGTGCTTTCGGCACAGGCAACCGATGCAGGGGTCAACAAGGCGACGCCCGCCTTGTTCGCGGCCGCCGACACGCCCGCCAAGATGGCGGCGCTGGGCGAGCCGCAGGTGCAGGAACTGATCAAGACGATCGGTCTCTACCGGACCAAGGCGAAGAACCTGATCGCCCTTTCCAGGCGCCTGGTCGAGGAGCACGGCGGCGAGGTTCCGCGCACGCGCGAGGCGCTGGAGGCACTGCCCGGGGTGGGCCGCAAGACCGCGAATGTGGTGCTCAACGTCGCTTTCGGGCAATCCACCATCGCCGTCGACACCCACATCTTCCGGGTCGGCAACCGGACCGGGCTCGCCACCGGGCGAACGCCTCTCGAGGTGGAGATGAAGCTCGAGCAGCTGGTGCCGCAGACCTACAAGCGCCACGCCCATCATTGGCTGATCCTGCACGGACGCTATGTCTGCGTCGCCCGGCGCCCGCTGTGCGAGAGCTGCCTGATCGCCGACCTCTGCAAGTGGCCGGGGAAGACCCTCGTTCGTTGAGCGCAAGACCGACGCTTGCCGGCTCAACGTACTCGTAGCCTGTTCTCCGCCGTCCGTCGTTCGTCCTCTGTCATTCGCTTGTGCACGTGCACCATCAACGCGGTGGCGAACAGCGGCGTGGCCAGATTGACGATGGGGATGCAGACAAAGGCGGCGATGAGCAAGCCGGCCATGAACACAATGTGCTGATTGTCCTTGCGCAGCCGCTTCGCCTCGGCGGGCGGCCGGAAGCGCATCGCCGCGAGTTCGAAATATTCGCGGCCGAGCAGGAACGCGCTGGCGAGGAAGAAAATCACCACGCCGACGCCGGCAAACAGCAGGAACGGCAGCGCCAGCGCATAGATGGCGACCGCGAGCAGCGCGGTCTTGATGCCCTGGAAGAGCGCCACGGCGAGCGGCTGCGCGGTTCCGACCGGCTCGTCGGGATAGTAGGTTCGCTCCACTTCGAGCGCGATCTCGTCGCCGAAGAAGCTCGCGACCAGAGCCGTCACTGCCGGCATGAGAAAGATCGCCCCGACGATGATACCTAATCCGGCGGCAATCGAGAGGATCCAGCCAAGGATGACGAGCGGCGTATGCAGCCCCGAGCCCAGCAGCGCCTCGGCCCAGCCTTCGCCCGCAGTCGCAAGCCAAAGGAACAGCCGATGCAGGCCGATGCCGAGCAGCAGCACGAAGGCGAGCGCGAGCGCTACCGACTTGAGCAGCACCGTCCGGAATGGCGGCGAAAGCATTTGCACGACCGCCGCGATGGCAGCATGTAGCATCGTGGTTTCCTTTCGTCCGCAGAGCTAGCGATCAGGCCGGATCAGCACAAGCCTGCCGGCCCTGCGGCCGGGCAAAAGATTTGTCCGCCTAGCGGCGGCTTTCGTGCTAAGGGCGCTTCCACCGATATTCGTCCACGTCATGCGCGGGCTTTCCCGAGGCGTCCTGGGGGTGGCGCCTCGGCACCCGGTTGGCCGGGACAAGCCCCGGCACCAGCCCGGCCGCGACGGTGCTCAGGCCGGAACCTGCGCCAGACCAGCCGATACGAGAATTGTCCCTTCGCCATGCAACGTCCGACTCGCCGGTCCTTTCTCTCTGCAGTCGCCTCCGCGGCGGCGACGCCTGCCCTGGGCGCGCCCCGCAGGCCACTGCCGCAACCGGAGGAGCCGCCGAGCTCGGGCCTCGTCGACGCCGTGGTCGTCGGCGCGGGTGCAGCCGGAATCGCTGCGGGAAGGCGGCTCGCCGCTGCCGGCAAGCGTCTTGTCCTGCTCGAAGCAAGCGATCGGGCTGGCGGACGCTGCCTCACCGACACCGCGAGCTTCGGCGTGCCGTATGACCGCGGCGCCCACTGGCTCTACAACGCCGACTCCAATCCGGTGGCCAGGTTCGCGGCGCAGACCGGGCTCGATCTCTATCGCGCGCCGCCCGGCCAGCGGGTGCGCATCGGCCGACGCTACGCGCGCGAAGGGGAGATGGAGGATTTTCTGGCCGGGCTCGTGCGCGCCAGCACCTCGATCGCCGAGGCGGCCCGCAAAGGCGATACTTCCTGCGCCCAGGTCCTGCCCAAGGACCTGGGCGACTGGCAGTCGACCGTCGATTTCGTGCTCGGTCCCTACAACTGCGGCAAGGACCTTTCCGAGATCTCGACCGTCGATCTCGCGCGTTCCACCGAGCGGGAGAACAGCGCTTTTTGCCGGCAGGGGCTCGGTGCGCTCCTTTCGAAGCTTGCCACGAGGCTGCCCCTGCAGCTGTCCGCCCCGGTCACGGAGATCGATTATCAGAACCGCCGGGGAGTTGTGCTCAACACGAGCAAGGGCCGGTTTGTGGCCAGTGCCGCCATCATCACCGTGTCGACGAACGTTCTGACCTCGGGCAAGCTCAGATTTGTGCCCGAGCTGCCCCGGCGTCATCTCGATGCGGCCGCCAAGCTGAAGCTCGGCAGCTACGATCACGTGGCATTGGAGCTCCTCGGCAATCCGCTCGGCCTGCGCGCCGATGAGCTCGTGTTCGAGAAGAGCGGCAGCAAGCAGACCGCCTCGATCTTCGCCAACGTGTCGGGATCGAGCTTGTGCATTGTCGACGTCGGCGGAAGCTTCGGGCGCGAGCTCTCGGCCAAGGGAACGGCCGCGATGGTCGATTTCGCGCTCTCCTGGCTCACAGGCCTCTACGGCCCGCACATAAAGAGCGCGGTCAAGCGCCGGCACGCCACGCGCTGGAATCAGGAGCCGTGGGTGCTGGGCGCCTCCTCGACGGCTGCCCCGGGCGCCCAAACCGCGCGCCGGATCATCGTCGAGCCCCTCGCCGGTCGGGTTTTTTTCGCCGGCGAAGCCGCGCATGAGACGCTGTGGGGGACGGTCGGCGGCGCCTGGGAAACGGGCGAACGGGCAGCGGACGCAGTGATCAGGGCGCTGGGCGGCGGCAGGCGGGGTTGACGAGCTCAGGCGCGCAGGACCCCGCCGGTGCGCTTGCCCACCTCGGCGACGATCCTGGCGGAGACCGCCTCGATCTCCTGGTCGGTCATGGTCTTCTCGCGCGGCTGCAGAGTCACCGCGACGGCGATGGATTTCTTTCCGGGTTGAATGCCGCTGCCTTCGTAAACGTCGAAGACGCTGACATTGGCAATGAGCTTCCGATCGACTCCTTGAGCCGCGCGCAGAATGTCGCCGGCCTTGACGGTGCGGTCGACCACGAAGGCAAAATCGCGTTCGACCGGCTGGAAAGGCGAAAGCTCGAGGGCAGGCCTCGCTCGCGTGGCCTTGGCTTTGGGTTCCGGAATCCTGTCGAGGATCACCTCGAAAGCCACCAGAGGCCCTTCGACATCGAGTGCCTCCAATGTTCGTGGATGCAGCTCGCCGAAATAGCCGAGGATGTTTTGCGGGCCGATCTGAATGCTGCCGCAACGGCCCGGATGCAGCCATGCCGGTGCGGCGGGCACCTGCTTTCCCGACACTTCCTGCCCGGGCACGACCTGCAGCGCCTGTGCCGGTGCGCCGGCCGCCGCCAGCACCGCGAGCGCATCCGCCTTGGCGTCGAAGGCATCGACCTCGGCGGCGCGGTTCGACCAGTGACGGCCGGCACCGGTCGTCCTTGCCCGCGCCCGGCGCACGCCGCTCGCCGCGGTGAGCTGATCCTGCGGGCGGTCGCCGCGGAAGATCTGCCCCACCTCGAACAAGGCGGCGTCGGGGAACCCGCGGTCGGCATTCCCCTGCGCCGCGGCGACCAGTCCGGGAACGAGGCTCGGTCGCATGTCGGACAGATCCGCGGCGATCGGGTTCACCAGCGCCAGGTCGGGGCTTCCGCCGCCGAACGACAGGGCCTGCGCCCTGCCGATAAAGGACCAGCCGACGCACTCGAGCATTCCGCGCGCGGCCAGCGCGCGCCTGGCCTTGCGCGTGCGCAGCTGGATCGGGGTGAGCACCGGCTTGCGCGGAGCCTCGCCGCGGTCGAAGGGCGTCGCCGGGATGCGATCGACCCCGACGATGCGCAGGATCTCCTCGACAATGTCGGCTTTGCCCTCCACATCGGCCCGCCACGACGGCACGGTGACTTGCACGCTGCCGCCTTGTCCCGCGACGACGAAGCCGAGGTGCCCGAGCACCCCTCGCACTTCCGGCAGGCCGAGCTCGATGCCGGCCAATCGCGGCAGCTCATCGAGCGGAAAGTCGATGACGCGTTCCGGCGCCTCCGCTGTGCCCGCCAGCGTGATCTCCGACGGCTCGCCGCCGCAGAGATCGAGCACCATCCGGGTGGCCAGCTCGAGCCCCGGCAGCATGAAGGCGGGGTCGACGCCCCGCTCGAAACGATAGCGCGCGTCCGAGACGATGCCGAGCTTGCGGCCGCTCTGGGCGACGTTGGCGGGGACCCACAGCGCCGATTCGATCAGCACATCGGTCGTCGTCTCCGAGCAGCCCGTGGCTTCGCCACCCATGATGCCGGAGAGCGATTCCACCCCGTTTTCGTCGGCGATGACGCAGATGCTCTCGTCGAGAGCGTAGCGCTTGCCGTCAAGCGCGAGAAGGCTTTCGCCCTCGCGGGCGAGGCGCACCGTGAGATCGCCGTTCACCTTGCCGGCATCGAACACATGCAGCGGGCGGCCGCGGTCGTAGGTGATGAAATTGGTGATATCGACGAGCCTGTTGATGGGGCGGAGCCCGATGGCGGTCAGCCGCCGCTGCAGCCAGTCGGGCGAGGGAGCATTGCTGACGCCCCGCACCAGCCGCAACGCGAAGCCGGGACAGAGCGAGGGCGTGGAGCCGAACTCGAGTCCGACATTCACCGGGGAGGGAAAGCGGCCGGGCACGGGCTCGACGGTCGTGTCCTTGAGCTTGCCGATCTCGGCGGCGGCGAGATCCCGGGCAATGCCGTGCACGCCGGTGCAATCGCCGCGGTTCGGCGTGAGATTGATCTCGATCACCGCATCATCGAGCCCCGCCCACTTGGCGTAGCCGGCCCCGACCGGCGCGTCCTCGGGAAGCTCGATGATGCCCGCGTGGTCATCGGAAATCTGCAGCTCGAATTCGGATACCAGCATGCCGCGGCTTTCCACGCCGCGAATCTTGCCGATGGCGAGCGTCATGTTCTTGCCGGGAATGAACGCCCCGGGGGGCACGAACACGCCTTTCATTCCGGCGCGCGCGTTGGGAGCCCCGCAGACGACCTGCACCGGGCCGCCGCTGCCGGTGTCCACCATGCAGATCCGCAGCCGGTCGGCGTTGGGGTGGGGTTCGGCGGAGATCACCCGGGCGATGCTGAAGGGCGCCAGCACCTTGCTGCGATCGGCGAGCCTCTCCACCTCGAGCCCGATCATGGTGAGCCGCTCGGCGATCCGCTCGAGCGGCTCGTCCGTTTCGAGGTGCTCCCTGAGCCAGCCGAAGGTGAATTTCATCATGCGCTCAGGCCCCCCGCCAGCGTCGGAAAATCGAGCGGCCGGAATCCATAATGGGCGAGCCAGCGCATATCGGCCTCGAAGAAGGGGCGCAGATCCGGCATGCCGTATTTCAGCATCGCGATGCGGTCGATCCCCAGCCCCCAGGCGAAACCCTGGTACTCGTCGGGGTCGAGCCCGCAGTTGCGCAGCACGTTCGGGTGCACCATCCCGCAGCCGAGAATCTCCATCCAGTCTTCGCCCTCGCCGAAGCGGACTTCGTCCTTTCCCCTGCGGCATTGGATGTCGACTTCGAGCGAAGGCTCGGTGAAGGGGAAGAACGAAGGTCGAAAGCGCATGTTGACCCGGTCGACCTCGAAGAAAGCCTCGAAGAATTCCTGCAGGATCCACTTGAGATGGCCGAGGTGCGAGCCCTTGTCGACGACGAGCCCTTCGACCTGATGGAACATCGGGGTATGGGTCTGGTCCCAGTCGCGGCGGTAGACCCGCCCGGGCGTGATGATGCGGATCGGCGGTCGGCGAGAGAGCATGGTGCGGATCTGCACGGTCGAGGTATGGCTGCGCAGCAGCAGGCGCGATCCGTCGGGCCGTGGCGGGAAAAAGAACGTGTCGTGCATCTCCCGCGCCGGATGCCCCACCGGCGTGTTCAACAAGGTGAAGTTGTTGTCTTCGCTCTCGATGTCGGGACCTTCGGCGATCGAGAAGCCCATGTCGGCGAAGATTGCCGTCAGCTCGTCGGTCACCTGGCTGATCGGGTGAATGCGGCCGACCTCGGCGGGCGCCTCGCGCACCGGAAGGGTGACGTCGACGGTCTCGGTGTCGAGGCGCCGGTCGAGATCCGTGTCCTTGAGCGCCTGCCGGCGGGCAGCGATGGCAGCCGTCACCCGATCCTTGAGGCCGTTGATCAGCGGCCCTTGCTGCCTGCGCTCGTCGGGGGTCATCGTGCCCAGGCTCTTCAGCAGCGCGGATATCGAGCCGCTCTTCCCGAGCGCGGAGACGCGGATGGCCTCGAGTGCCGCCTCGTCGTCGGCGGCGCCGATGGCGGGGAGGAGCTCGGCTTCGAGCTTGTGCGGATCGATCATCGGTCCTGCCTCAGCTGCGCCAGCGCAGAGTTCTGGGCTCGAGCGGATTGACGAAGGGCCGCCCCTCGCCCTGCGCCGCGTGCCATTCGTCCTTGAGGCGCATCCACCAGCGCGCCTGGGTATCCGCATCATTGATGAGCATCAGCCGGGGCTTGTGCACAAGCCCCTCCCGCTGCCGCACGACCACCTCGCGGTCCTGCCCCAGGAAGGCGTGCATGAACGGCCTGATCAGCGGTGCCAGCGGGGGCACCCAGCGCGGAGTAGCCCAGAAGATCTGGTGCACCTCGGTGGTTTCGTCGGTGATCGGGGTGATGGCGGTCAGGCCAACCGCACTGTGGCGCTCGCCCCGCACCTCCTCGATGCGCAGTCCCGGCAGCTGATAGGAAATCTCGGTCTCCACCCGGCCGCCCAGCAGCTTGTAGACGAGGCTCTGCGGCGGCAGAGCGTGGCGCACCATCCGAAAACCGCGCTCGATCGGCTCGAACTGCTTTTCCTTTGGGCGCAGCTTTCTCGCCTCGCGCTTGAACCACCACGACGTATGCACGAACGCAGCGTGGGTCGGATCCATCAGGCCGAAGGCGGCGTGGTCGGTCGAGCAGGGAAACGGCTGCATGATCGCAGCCGCCGGCGCGGCGTCCTCGGCGAACAGCGGCACGGGCGGAGGCTGCGCCGGCTCAGGCGGCGCGGATGCGTTGTCCGGGCGCGGAAAATAGATCCAGAGCAGGCCCTGGCGCTCGACGCAAGGATAGCGGCCGCAGTGGATCTTGCTCAGCTCGAGCTGCTGGCCCTCCCGCAGCGACGGAATTTCGATGCAGGTCCCGGTCATGTCGAAACGCCAGCCATGGTAGCAGCAGGCGATGGTATCGCCGTCGAAATGGCCGTAATGCAGGGGAATGCCGCGATGCGGGCAGATATCGCGCAGCGCGAATACCTGGCCGCCGCGGCCGCGGCCGATCAGGATCGGCTCCCCGAGCAGCGTCTTGTGCAGCAGCTGCCCGCGCCGCACATCGCTGCCGAGGAGGGCGACATACCATAGTCCGCGCAGAAGTTCGGCCTTGAGATCCTGCATCGCATTGTTCCGCGACGGCCGGGCCGTCCGGACGCGCCACTACGCCGGCATGAGTGGCAGATCGGTGTCGCCGGGCCTGCATCCGGCCTGGGTGAGCATGCAGTGGACCTGGCCGCGGTGATGGGTCTGATGATTGAACATGTGCGTGATCAGGAGCCATTTCGGCTGGCGCAGCTCGGCCTTGGCGGAAAGGGAATACCAGGTCAGGACCCCGGCGAGCTCACCGGCGTCGAGTCGATCCGCCCAGTCGATCATGGCCGTGTCGAACCGCCTGCGCTCGCGCCGCAAATCGCTCCACTCGCCGTGAGCTGAAACCGATTCAGGGATGCCGCCCTCCGGACGCGGCATGCCGGCCAGCCGGCTCATCCAGATGCGATCGGCCCAAAGCAGATGGTTGAGAGTGGCATGGATCGAGTCGAAGAAAGCGCCTCGGCTGCGGCGCCGCTCGGATTCGGAGAGCTCCTCGGCCGTCCCGTAGAGGTTCTCGTTCTGCCAGCGATTGTAGCGCGCCATGCGCTGCACATAGGCGATGTCGATCATGGTTCGGCAGGCAGACGACGCGGGACGAACGACAGATGGAGCTCTCGCTGATCCGTCCTCCGTCGTCTGTCCTCTGTCCTCTGTCATCCGATGGCGGCTTTGGCCTTTTCCACGACCGTCTGGAACGCCGCCGGCTCGGAGATCGCAAGATCGGAAAGCACCTTGCGGTCGACCGACACGCCGGCCTTGCCCAGCCCGTCGATGAAGCGGCTGTAGGTCAGACCGAAAGGACGCACCGCCGCGTTGAGACGCTGGATCCAGAGCGCGCGGAACGTGCGTTTCTTGCGCTTGCGGTCGCGATAGGCATATTGCTGCGCGCGTTCCACTGCCTGCTTGGCGACGCGGATCGTGTTCTTGCGCCGGCCGCGATAGCCTTTCGCCGCCTTGAGCACCTTCTTGTGCCTGGCGTGGGCGGTGACGCCACGCTTGACGCGTGCCATGGCTGACCTCCTGATTATCTCGAACAGAGCGGGGTGACACGGACCGCTTGCCGCGGGCCGGCTCGACGATCAGCCATTGGGCAGGAAATACTTCTTGATGTTGTCGCCGTCGGTCTTGAACAGCACGTTGGTGCCGCGCAACTGCCGGATCTGCTTCTTGGTGCGCTTGATCATGCCGTGTCGCTTGCGGGATTGCTGGTACAGCACCTTCCCGCCGCCGGTCACCTTGAAGCGCTTCTTCGCGCCGGACTTGGTCTTCAACTTGGGCATTTCGGCTCTCCTTTGCGGCGCAGCCGAGGGCGATCCCCCCGCGGGCCGGAAGCTGCTCGATCGAGCGTGCTGATTGAGGCCTTCACCGCCGCCGCGGCAGCCCTGGTCGGCCGGGCGGCAGGAGGAACCGCCTTATGACAGAGGCAAGGGCAAAACACAACCGGAGCCGCCCAGCCGAGCCCGGCAGGTCCGCTGTCCGGGAGGGGGCGCCGGTCACCGCGGCGCCAGCACCATCACGACCTGGCGGCCTTCGAAGCGCGGCTCCTGCTCGACCTTGGCGAGGGTCTGGATGTCGGACTTGACCCGCTCGAGCAGCTGAATGCCGAGCTCCTGGTGGGCCATCTCGCGGCCGCGGAACCGCAACGTGACCTTCACCTTGTCGCCCTCTTCGAAGAAGCGTTTCATCGACCGCATCTTCACGTCGTAGTCGTGGTCGTCGATCATCGGCCGGAGCTTGATTTCCTTGATCTCGACGACGTGCTGCTTCTTGCGCGCCTCGGCGGCCTTCTTCTGCGCCTGGTATTT
>DASXAP010000159.1:0-14372 GCA_036406655.1 Xanthobacteraceae bacterium
CGTTCTGGTGGCGCTGTTTGCACCGAACGGGCTCGCCGGGCTGATCCAGGACCTCGGCAAGCGAAGGAGCAAGCCTTGAGCGCGCTCGCCGTCGAGGGGCTGTCGCGGAGCTTTGGCGGCCTGCGCGCGCTGTCCGACATCTCGCTCACGGTCGAGCCGGGCGAGCGCCGGCTGATCATCGGCCCCAACGGCGCCGGGAAAACCACGCTGTTCAACATCCTTTCCGGGGCCCTGAGCGCTTCGGCCGGCAGCGTCGTGCTGTTCGGCCGGGACATTACCGGGCTTGCGCCCTACGAGCGGGCGAAGATGGGGCTGGCGCGGACCTTTCAGATCACGAACCTGTTCCCGCGCCTCACCGTCATCGAAAACGTTCTGCTGGCGCTGCAGGCGGCCGGGCCATCCGCGTTCTGCCTGCACCGGCGCCTGCGCGACAACCACCGCCTGCTCGGGGCGGCAATCGCGCTGCTGGAAACCTGGAACCTCTCCGCCGTCGCCGAGCAGCAGGCCAAGGCGATCTCCTACGGGGAGCAGCGGCAGCTCGATCTGATCCTGGCGATGGCCACGCAGCCGAAGCTGCTGCTGCTGGACGAGCCGACCGCGGGACTTTCCGCCGCCGAGGTCGTGCGCGTGGTCGGCATGGTGCGCAGCCTGCCGAACGAGATCACCATCCTGATGATCGAGCACGACATGGACGTCGCCTTCGAGCTGGCGGATCGCATCACCGTGCTGCACCAGGGGAGGCTCCTGGCCGAAGGCGACGTCGCTGCGATCCGCAATCACCCGCGGGTCACCGAGATCTATCTTGGCGCCGATTGAGACCGCCATGTTGAGCGTCGAGGACGTGCACACCTATTACGGCGACAGCTACATCCTGCAGGGTGTGACGCTCGAGCTCAATCCGGGCCAGGTGGTCGCGCTGCTCGGGCGCAACGGGGTCGGCAAGACGACCCTGGTGCGCTCCATCATCGGCCTGACTCCGGCAAGACGCGGCCGCATCCTGTTCAGGCAAGCCGACATCACCCGCATGCCGGCCCACCGCATCGCCCGCATGGGCATTGGGTTGGTGCCGCAGGGGCGGCACGTGTTCCGGTCGCTGACCGTCAACGAGCATCTGCAGGTGACCGCGCGCAGCAGCGGGCAGTGGGATCTTGCCAGGGTGGTCGAGCTTTTTCCCAATCTTCGCAGCCGGCTGCGCAGCCTCGCGGGCAGGCTCAGCGGCGGCGAGCAGCAGATGCTGGCGGCGGCACGCGCCTTGATCGGCAATCCGGCGCTGCTGCTGATGGACGAGCCGACCGAGGGGCTGGCGCCAATGATGGTGCGTGAGCTTGGCCGCACCATCGGCGAGCTCAAGCGGGCGGGCACCTCGATCCTCCTCGTCGAGCAGCAGCTGGCCTTCGCATTGCGGTACGCCGACGTGGTCTTTATCATGAGCAAGGGGCGTATCGTCCATCAGTGCAGCCCGGCCGAGCTCGCGGCTGACGCGGAAACCAAGACCCGGTATCTGGGGATCTAGAGCTTGAGCACGGATGCATCCGATCGCCCGGACCGAGCGGTCATCGTGACCGGGGGCGCGCGCGGGCTCGGGCGGGCGATGACGCTTGCGCTGCTCCGAAGCGGGGTACGGGTCGCTGTGGCCGATCTGGCCGCCAGTGCGGCCGAGATGCGCGAGCTCGTGGAGATCGCCGGCCGCGAGGCGCTGTCGGACCGGCTGCTGTCGGTCGAATGCGACGTCACCCGGTGGCAGGACTGTGCCGGCGCGGTGCGCAGCGCCGCCGCGCACTTCGGCGCGGTGCACGGCCTCGTCAACAATGCCGGCGTCGGGATGCAGGATATCGGCAATGTCCTCGTCGGTCGTCGCAGGCGCTTCTTCGACGTCGATGCCGAGACCTGGCGCAAGTCGATCGACACGAACCTCAACGGCCCCTTCCTCATGGCCAAGGCGATCGCGCCGAGGCTGATCGAGCAGGGCTGGGGGCGGATCGTCAACATCGTGACGAGCTTCTTCACCATGGTGATGGACGGCTTCTCGCCCTACGGTCCATCCAAGGCCGCGCTCGAAGCCGCGACCGTCATCTGGGCGAAGGACCTGGCCGGCACCGGCGTCACCGTCAACGCGCTGCTTCCCGGTGGCCCCGCCAATACCCGGATGATCCCGCAGACCGAGGTGAGCGATCGCTCGACCCTGGTCCAGCCCGAGGTGATGATGGCGCCGATCGTCTGGCTCATGTCGCCGCGATCCGACGGCGTCACCGGCCGGCGGATCATCGCCAAGGAGTGGGACGCGCAGCGGCTCGAGCGCGTGCCGCCGCAAGAGGTCGGAAGCCCCGCCGGCTGGTGACGGGCGGCGCGCGACGCCACCTTGGGCGCCGCATTGCCTTACATCGCCCGCCGGTACACACAGCTGCCAGCAGAGCCACCGAGGTCGAGAGCCAGCCATGTCCGAAGAGAACACCGTCACCGTGCGGATCGACGACGCGATCGCCACCGTCACGCTCAATCGGCCCGCCAAGCGAAACGCGATGAGCCCGAGCCTGCATCTCGAGATGGCCGAGGTGCTGGAGAGGCTCCGCTACGACCCCGCCTCGCGCGTGCTGGTGATCACCGGGGCCGGCGCCTCGTTCTGCGCCGGGATGGACCTCAAACAGTTCTTCGTCGACCTCAAGGACAACCCGCCGGAGTTCGATCGCATATTCCGCATCGCCACCGAATGGCGGTTCCGGACGCTGCGGCACTATCCCAAGCCCACCATCGCGATGGTCAACGGCTACTGCTTCGGCGGCGCCTTCTCGATCGTCGAAGGCTGCGATCTGGCCTTTGCCGCCAGGGAGGCGACGTTCGGCCTGTCCGAGATCAACTTCAAGCATTTCCCCGGCGGCAGCGTGAGCAAGTCGCTGGCCAATCTCCTGCGCCCGCGCGACGCGCTGTTCTATGCCATGACCGGGCGCACCTTCGGCGGCGACCGCGCCGCCGAGATCGGTTTCGTCAACGCCGCCTATCCCCTCGCCGATCTCGGGCGCGAGGTGAGGGCGCTCGCGCGCGAGATCGCCAGCAAGGACCCGGACGCGCTCACCGCCTGCAAGGACGGCTACCGCTTCTCGCTGGAGATGAGCGGGGAGGCCGCGCTGAACTTCGCCGCCGCCAAGTCCGACCAGCTCACCCTGCGGCAGAAGGATTCCTGGCGCAGCCAGGGCATCGGCGACTTCCTGCAGGGCAAGTACCGCCCCGGGCTCGGCGGGCATGAGAAGGCGGGCGGCTAGTCATGCATGATCCGGCTCTCCATTATAGAGGAACTGCAGAGCCGGACGCCGGTGCCGATTGAGGGAGACGCGACAGTGACGCAGAACGGCCTGGCCGATGTGCGCGGGTGCAAGATCAATATCCGGCGGCACGGGCGGGGTGAGCCGCTCCTGTTCCTGCACGGCGCGCAGGGGCTCTGCGGCCGGGAGCCGGGCCTCGAGGCGTTGGGCGGGGATTTCGAGGTCGTCGCCCCGGACCATCCGGGTTTCGGCTGGTCGGAGCAATCCGATTCGATCGACGACGTCGCTGATCTCGCGCTGTTCTATCTCGATCTCCTCGACGCGCTGAAGCTCGACCGGGTCCATGTCGTCGGCCACTGCATCGGCGGCTGGATCGCGCTGCGGATGGCGGTGACCTCGAGCACCCGCCTGCGGTCGCTGGTGCTGGTCAACAGCGCCGGCATCCGCGTGACGGGCGTGCCGCGCGGCGACATGTTCATGTGCTCGGAGCCGGATCTGCTCAAGCTCTTGTTCGCCGGCGACGCCGGCGCCGAATGGCTGAAGGGCTGGCGTGCCACCCCCGAGCTCGAGGATGTCTATGACCGCAATCGCGGCGCGGCGGCCAGGCTCTCCTGGTCGCCGCGCCTGTGCGATCCCAGGCTCGACCGCTGGCTGCACCGGGTCGCCGTCCCGACCCATATCATCTGGGGCAGCGAGGACCGGATGCTCCCGCCGGCGCATGCCGAGGCGCTGAAAAGCCTCATCGCCGGGTCGACGGCGGCAACGCTGCCGGGCGGCGCGCACATGCTGCACCTCGAGCAGCCGCAGGTCTTCGCCGAGCATGTCGCAGGGTTCATCCGGAGGAGCGCGCGATGAAGCTCTTTCTGTTCCATCTGATGCCTTACGCCCATCTGGACATGGGCTATGCCGACAAGTATCGCGCCGCCTGGGTCGTGCTGCCGAACACCTATTTCGACCCCAGGAAGGGGCACGAGCTCTACAACCGCTATCTCGACGAGATCGAGCTTGCGGCGGAGCTCGGCTTCGACGGGGTCTCCGTCAACGAGCACCATCAGAACGCGTACGGGCTGATGCCCTCGCCGATCGTGATGGCGGCCGCGCTTTCCCGGCGGATCAAGCAGGCCAGGATCGCCATCCTCGGCAGCGCCTTCTGCCTGCGCGAGCATCCGCTCAACGTCGCCGAGGAGCACGCGATGATCGACTGCATCACCGGCGGACGGCTGATCAGCGGCATGGTGCGGGGGATCGGCGCGGAGTACTTCTCCACCGGCAGCAACCCGACCTTCTCGCATGCCCGCTTCCAGGAGGCGCACGATCTCGTGGTGCAGGCCTGGACCAGGCCGGGGCCGTTCGCCTTCGAGGGGAAGTTCTATCACTTCGAGTATGTCAACATGTGGCCGCGGCCGTATCAGCAGCCGCATCCGCCGATCTGGTCGCCGTCCACCGGGTCGACCGAGACGATCGAATGGGCGGCGCATCCGTCGCGCAAATACACCTACCTGCAGGCCTACAGCCCGACCCAGTCGGTAGCGCGCTATCTCAACTACTATCGCGAATGTGCGCAGCGCATGTACGGCTACACGGCAAGCTCGGAGCAGATCGGCTGGTCGACGCCGGTCTACGTCTCCGACACCGATCAGAAGGCGCGCGACGAGGCCAAGCCGCACATCGAGCACCTGTTCAACCGGTTCCTGCGGCTGCCGTTCGAGATGCTGTTCCCCCCGGGCTATCTGTCGGTCAAATCGCTCAAGAACATGCGCAGCCACAAGCGCTCGGTGAGCGGACAGGAGCACACCGTCGACAGCCTGATCGAGCAGGGCATCATCGTCTGCGGAAGCCCCGACACCGTGCGCAGGCAATTCATGGACACGCACCGCCTGCTCGGATTCCAGAACCTGCTCTGCCTCCTGCAGTTCGGCACGCTGCCGCGCGACCTGACCGAAAGGAACATCCGGCTGTTCACCCGCGAGGTGATGCCGGCGCTGCAGGCGCTCGGCGACAAGGACTATGCCGGCATGGAGGTGCGCGCAGCGGAGTAGGGGAGGGGACGAGAGGTGCTGAAGGAGCTCAGGTTCAACGGCGAGGTCGTGGTGGTGACCGGCGCCGGCACCGGGATCGGGCGCGCGACCGCCGAGGCGGTTGCCGAGCTCGGTGCCACCGCCGTTCTGGTGGCGCGCACCCAGAGCCGGCTCGACGAGGTGAAGGCCGCGATCGAGAAGGCCGGCGGCAAGGCGGAAGCCTTCGCCGCCGACGTGGCGAGCGAGAGCGAGGTCCGCAGGCTGCGCGATTTCGTCGCCGGCAGATGGGGACGCGCCAAGGCGGTCGTCAACAACGCCGGCAACAATTTCATCGCTCCGGTCACCGAGCTCGCCACCGAGAAATGGCGCGAGCTGATCGCCGTCGACCTCGACAGCGTGTATTTCATGTGCCGCGACTTCATCCCGCTGCTGCTGAAGGCGGACAAGCCGGCGATTCTCAACGTTGCCTCCACCTTCGCCCATATCGGCAATGCGCGGATGCCGGTCTATTGCGCCGCCAAGGGCGGCGTCGTCTCGCTCACCCGACAGCTCGCCGTCGATTACGGCGCCAGGGGCCTGCGGGTGAACTCGATCTGCCCCGGCCCGACCCTGTCCCCGCGGGTGAAGGGATATTTCGATGCCGGCCGTGCCGATCCCGCCGGTACCCTGCAGAAGGTGATGCTCGGCCGGTTCGCCGAATGCGACGAGATCGCCAATGTCGCGGCATTCCTGGTCTCCGATGCGGCGAGCTTCGTCCACGGCGCCTCGATACTCGTCGACGGCGGACAGACCATCAACTAGCCGGAGCCGGCTGCGGTGACCGAGGTGCTCAAGGGCGTGCGCGTGATCGAGCTCGGGACCATGATCACCGCGCCGCTCGTCGGGATGATGCTCGCCGATCTTGGCGCCGAGGTGATCAAGGTCGAGCATCCGCAGGGCGGCGATCCGTTCCGCAGCTTCCGCGGCGGCCGCTACAGCCCGCATTTCGTCGCCTACAACCGCGGCAAGCGCAGCATCCAGCTCGACCTGCGCAGCCCCGCCGCCGGCGCGGTGCTGCACAAGCTCATGGCGCGAGCCGATATCCTGATCGAGAACTATCGGGTCGGGGTGATGGAGAAGCTCGGGCTCGGGGCCGAGACGCTCGGCTCGACCTATCCCAGGCTGATCCACTGCTCGATCACCGGCTTCGGCGCGTCGGGCCCCTATTGCGCGCGGCCGGCCTATGACAGCGTAGGCCTCGCGCTGAGCGGCATGGCGAGCCTTCTCCTCGACCCGGAAGATCCGCGGGTCTGCGGCCCGACCATTCCTGACAACGCCACCGGCATGTTCGCCTGCTACGGCATTCTCGGCGCGCTCTACGAGCGCGAACGCACCGGGCGCGGCCGGCGTGTCGAGGTCAACATGCTGGAGGCGGCGATCGCCTTCATTCCCGACCCCTTCGCCAACCACACCCAGCTGGGGATCGACAACGATCCGTTCACCCGGGTGGCGAGCTCGCATTCCTTCGCGTTCCGCTGCGCCGACGGCAAGCTGCTGGCGATCCATCTGTCGTCGCAGCCGAAATTCTGGGAAGGCATGCTGAGCGCGATCGGCCGCCCCGAGCTCGCGCACGACGAGCGCTTCAAGACCCGCGAGGCCCGGATCGCCAACTATCTCGAGCTTACCCGCGTGCTCGCCGGGATATTTGCGAGAAGGCCGCGCGGCGAGTGGATGCAGCTGCTTGAGGCCCATGATGTGCCGTTCGCTCCCGTGCACGGCATTCCCGAGGTGATCGAGGATCCGCAGGTCAGGCACCTGCAGACCTTCCGGACGCTCACGCATCCGACCGAGGGCGAGATCGTGTGCATCAGGCGTCCGGTGCGGATCGACGGCGGGCGCGACGGGACCGGGCTTGCCGCTCCTGCGCTGGGGCAGCATACCGAGGAGATCCTGGGGGAGCTCGGTTACGACCCCCGCGCGATCGGCGAGCTGCGCGATCAGCGGGTGATCTGAGGGAGGCAGGCGGCGCGCGATGGATTTCGAGCTTCCCGAAGACTTGCGGATGCTGAAGCGGACGGTCGCCGACTTCGTCGACCGCGAGCTCATTCCCATCGAGCAGACAACCATGGACGGGCCGGTCATGCGGCCCGAAATCCGCGCGCAGCTCGAGCGCAAGGCCAGGGAGCTGGGGCTGTGGCTGCTCAACGTCCCGGTCGAGCACGGCGGGCAGGGGCTCGGGCTGCTCGGCATGGCGGTGGTCTGGGAGGAGCTCGCCCGCACCATCGCCTTGCCGCCGCGCGGGCCGCTGATCTTCGGCCCCGACGTCAAGCCGATCCTGTTTGGTCTCTCGCCGGCGCAGAAGGAGAAATATCTGTTTCCGGTCCTGCGCGGCGAGAAGGTCACCGCCTTCGCCCAGTCGGAGCCGGACGCGGGATCCGATCCCGGCGCGATGCGGACCACCGCCGTGCGCAAGGGCGATCGCTACCTGATCAACGGCTACAAGCGCTGGATCACCAACGCCGGCAGCGCCGACTTCTTTCAGCTCGTCGCGGCGACCGACCGCAGCAAGGGCAGCCGCGGCGGGCTGAGCATGTTCCTCGTCGATGCCGGCAGCCCTGGCGTCACGATCCTCGGACGGACGCAGACGATGATGGGGGACGCGCCCTATGAGATTGCCTTCGACAACGTCGAGGTGCCGGCCGAGAACCTGATCGGGCGGGAAGGCGAGGGCATGCAGGCCGCGCAGACCTGGATCACCAGCGGACGCCTCTACCAGGCCTGCCGCGGGCTGGGCGTGGCCAAGCGGTGCCTCGATCTCGCCGCGCGCTATGCCAAGCAGCGCGTCACCTTCGGCGCGCCGCTCGCCGAGCGGCAGGCGGTGCAGTTCATGCTCGCCGACAGCTACATGGAGCATCAGATGACCCAGCTCATGGTCTACCGGCTGGCGGCGCGGAGCGATGCCGGCGCGGCGGCGCGCCATGAAAGCTACATGACGAAGATCGCCGGCACCGAGCTTGGCTTCCGTGTCGCCGACCGCTGCCTGCAGATCCACGGCGGGCTCGGCCTGGCGACCGAGCTGCCGATCTCGCAGATGTGGCGGGATGCGCGCAGCTTCATGATCACCGAAGGGCCGGTCGAGCTGATGCGCTGGGTCCTGGCGCGGGAGATTCTGCGTGGCTACTGACGCGGAGAGCAAATGAGGCGCGCGCCGCGCATCGTCCTCGTCGGCGGCGGCATCGGCGGGCTTGCTGCGGCGCTGGCGCTGGAGCGGCGGGGCGCCGAGGTCGTCCTCTGCGAGCAGTCGCCGGCGCTGGGCGAGATCGGCGCCGGCCTCAACCTCAGCCCGAACGCGCTCATGGCCCTGCGGGCGCTCGGGGTCGAGGACGCGGTGATGGCGATCGGCTCGGAATCGGACTTCCTGGTCATCCGCAGCTGGAAGAGCGGGCGGATCATCTCGCGCATGCGTCGCGGCGCGTTCCGGCGGCAGTTCGGCGCGCCCAACCTGACGGTGCACCGCGCCGACCTGCTCGCGGTGCTGGGCGGCGCGCTCAGGAGAGCGGACATGCGCCTCGGTGCCCGCTGCATCGGCGTCGACGCCGATGATCGCGGCGCCGCGGCCCGTCTCGCCGACGGGAGCGGGATCGAGGCGGACATCGTCGTCGGCGCCGACGGGATTCATTCGATCGTGCGCGCGAGCCTCTTCGGTGCCGACGCGCCGCGCTTCACCGGCTGCGTCTGCTGGCGCGGCATGGCGAGCGCCGAGGCGGTGCCGCGCGACATCGCGGTTGCCGAAGGCGCCATGTGGATGGGTCCGCATGGCCATGTCGTTCACTATCCGGTGCGGCGCGGCGAGCTCGTCAACATCGTCGCCCACGTCGACAGCGACGCGTGGACCGAGGAATCCTGGACCCGCGAATGCGACGTGGCGGAGCTGATGACCACCTATGCCGGCTGGCACCGCGACCTGCTGCGCCTCTATCCCTGCAGCGAGCGCTGGTACAAGTGGGCGCTCTACGACCGCGATCCGCTGCAGCGGTGGAGCAAGGGGCGCATCACCCTGCTCGGCGATGCCGCGCACGCGATGCTGCCTTATCTCGGGCAGGGGGCGGCGATGGCGATCGAGGACGCTTGCGTGCTCGCCGCCGCGATCGCTCGTCATGCCGATGACCCCGCCCACGCGCTGCTCGTCTACGAGCGGCTGCGCCTCGAGCGTACCCGGGCGGCCGTGCTCGGCTCGCGCGCGCGCGCCCGCGAGAATCATCTCGCCTCGCCGTGGGCGCGCCTCAGGCGCGACGTGAAGTTCGCGCTGCGCGAGCGGTTCGGCGGCGACAGGACCGTGTTTCAGGCCGGATGGCTCTACAGCTACGACGTGGCGCGCGAGCTGCGCTGACCGGCGGCGCGATTGACTGCAATGAGATCGCCTCTTACGAGTTGTCGGCGCCGCCGACGAGATCGGGAGGATTCTGCAGATGAGTGCCGGTGCCCACCAGAAGGTTCTGCAACTGGTCGATCAGAGCCGCGACGAGGCAATCAGATTCCTCCAGGACATGATCGCCATCCCCAGCGTCACCGGGGACGAGGCCAACATCCAGAAGTTTCTCTCCGGCTACATGACCAGGATGGGCCTCGATGTCGACATGTGGGAGACGAGCTGGGAGGAGCTCAAGAAGCACCCGGCCTATCGGCCGGTCGCGCGCGGCTATGAGGGACGCCCCAACATTGTGGCGACGCTGAAGGGCTCGGGCGGCGGGCGGTCGCTGCTTCTGAACGGGCACACCGACGTCATTCCGGTCGGCGGCGGAGAAGGCTGGAGCGACAGCCCCTGGTCGGCGACCATCAGGGACGGGCGCATCTACGGGCGCGGCTCCGCCGACATGAAGAGCGGGGTGGCGAGCCACATCATGGCGGTCGAGTGCCTGATGGCAGCCGGCCTCAGGCCCCGGGGCGACGTCTACATCAACGTCGTGGTCGACGAGGAGGTCAGCGGCCACGGGACGCTCGACACGGTGATCCGCGGCTACCGGGCCGACGCCGGCATCTCCGGGGAGACCAGCGATCTGGCGGTGCAGCCCGCCTGCATCGGCCGCATCTGGTTCGAGATCGAGATTCACGGCAAGCCTGCCGGCATCCAGAAGCGCTACCAGGGCATCAGCGGCATCGAGCTCGGCAACAAGATCGTCAAGGCGGTCGCCGACCTCGAAGCCAGACGCGTCGCCACGGTCACCCATCCGCTCTATCCGAATGCGCTCGACACGCTCCCGTGCATCATCGGCAGCTTCTCGGCCGGGAATTATCCGAGCGCTTTTCCCGTCAACTGCCTCTTGAAGGGCAGCATCGGCACCGTCCCGGGCGAGGACCACGAAGGTGTCAAGCGCAGCCTGGTCGAGCAGGTGGCGCGGGCCGCGGCGCAGGACGACTGGATGCGGCTGCATCCTCCGCAGGTGCGGTTCGTCGGCTATGACGCGGAGGCTTCGGAGATTCCCCGCGGTCATCCCATCGTCTCGACGGTGTGCCGCAGCTACAAGGAGGTGACCGGCCGCGAGCCCGAGATCAGCGGCCGCCAGGGCGCCGCCGACACCCGCTTCCTCAACCGCTACGCGAGCACGCCGACCGTCATCTTCGGTCCCGGCTCGACCGCGGTCATGCATGCCGACGACGAGTACGTCTCGATCGACGACTATCTGACCGCAATCAAGGTCGTGGGGCTCAGCATCTGCGACTGGTGCGGCGTTGACGGGCGCTAGAATGCCGGATCGAGCCGGAGCATGGCATGGGCGGCATGGCCGCGCTGGTACCGGCCATGCACGCGTAATCCGCCTTGGCCTGCCGGCCGCATGAGCACCCCGTTTCTCATCCCGCCGGACGTGTGTGACGGCGGCTGCCGCCGCGCGGCGATGGCGAGCCTGCGCGCGGCGCAGGTGGTGCTGCCCACCTGGACCGAGCTCGCCGATCCTTCACGCATTCCCGATTCCGTCGGGCGCCGTCTCCTCTCGGTGGCTCCCGATGCGCCGGACGGCAGGAACCTCTGGCGCGTGCACTGGTTCAATGACGCCGAATGTCGGGAGCGAGCCGCGCTGCCCGGTCACCTGGTGCTGCCGGAGGCGCTCACTGGGGTGAAGGCGCCGATCGTGGTTCTCCTCGGCCGGCGGTTTCCCATGATCGGCGCCCACAAGGTGCTTGCCGCCTATGCCTGCCTCGTGCCGCGGCTGATCACCGGACGGTTCGACCCGAAGCGACACCGCGCGGTCTGGCCATCCACCGGCAACTACTGCCGCGGCGGCATCGCCATCTCCCGCATCCTCGGCTGCCGCGGCGTGGCCGTGCTGCCGGCCGGCATGAGCCGGGAGCGCTTCGACTGGCTGCAGCAGTGGGTATCCGACCCCGCCGACATCATCCGCACGCCGGGGACCGAAAGCAACGTCAAGGAGATCTACGACAAGTGCGCCGAGCTCGAGCGCGACCGGGACAACGTCATCCTCAACCAGTTCTCCGAGTTCGCCAACTACCTCATTCACTATCATTGCACCGGAGCCGCTTTCGACCGCGTGTTCTCGCACCTCAGGGGCGCCGGCTCGCAGTATCGGCTGGCGGCCTTCGTCGCCGCCACCGGCTCGGCGGGGACCATCGCTGCCGGCGACCGTCTCAAGGGTCTGCACGGCAGCAAGACCGTCGCGGTCGAGGCGATCGAGTGTCCGACGATGCTGTGCAACGGCTACGGGGAGCACAACATCCAGGGCATCGGCGACAAGCACATCCCGCTGATCCACAACGTGATGAACACCGACCTCGTCGTCGGAGTCTCCGATCTCGCCACCGATTCGCTTAATCTGCTGCTTGGCGGTAATGTGGGGCGCAGTTATCTCGTGGGCCGGCAGAAGATCGACACCGACATCGTGAGGGCTTTCGATGAGGTCGGCATTTCCGGGCTCGCCAACATCGTGGCCGCCATAAAGGTCGCCAAGCATCTCGATCTCGGTGCCGAGGACGTGATCATGACTGTCGCCACCGACAGCGCTCTGCTCTACGCCAGCGAGCGGCGCAGCTTTCTCGCTCGCCGCTATCCCGACGGGTTCGACGAGGTGAATGCCGGCGAGATCTTCAGCCGTCACCTGCAGGGGGTCGTCGACGATCACGTGCTCGAGCTCACCCATCTCGATCGCAAGCGCATCTTCAATCTCGGCTACTACACCTGGGTCGAGCAGCAGGGGGTCGCACTCGAGGATTTCGACCGCCGCCGGGAGCAGCGGTTCTGGCGCGACCTGGTCGCCACCATCCCCGCCTGGGATCGTCTCATTCACGAGTTCAATCTGGAGGCGGGCGTCGGGCGGACGCATTGAGAGGCGATGACAGCGGGCATCGGCAAGACGGCGGGTCGGGCAGGCCCCTCCTATCTGGACCTGCGGGAGAGGCTGTCACGCCGCGACCGCAGCCTGCGCGACAAGGTTGTCTCGCTGGAGGAGGCGGCCTCGTTCGTCCGCGACGGCGATTCGGTCGGCATCGGCGGCAGCACCATGTCGCGCACGCCGATGGGGATGATCTGGGCGCTGATCCGCGCCGGCAGGAAGCGGCTGAGCTGCTCGCGCAGCATCGTCTCCAGCGACGGCGATCTGCTGCTTGCGTCGAGGGTCTGCGATCACATCGTCACCAGCTGGTTCAGCCAGAGCATTCTCTGGGGCGTGTCGAAGGTGATGCGCCATCACGTGGAGACCGGAAAGGTGCGCTACGACGAGTGGAGCCACATGGCGATGGGCATGCGCTTCCGCGCCGGCGCCATGGGCATCCCGTTCATGCCGATCCGCTCGATGCTCGGCTCGGACGTGCGCAAGCAGCGGCCCGAGCCGGTCGAGATCGACTGCCCGTTCACCGGCGACAGGATCCTGCTGGTCCCCGCGCTCAACCCGGACGTCGCTCTCATCCACGTCCAGCGCTGCGACGCCTACGGCAACGCGCAGATCGACGGGCTGCAGTTCATGGACATGGATCTGGCAATCGCCGCCGACAAGGTCGTTCTCACCACGGAGCGCATCGTCTCCAACGATCAGATCCGGCGTGCGCCCGACCAGACCAAGATTCCGTTTTTCGCGGTCGATGCCGTGGTGGAGCTGCCGTTCGGCTGCGCGCCGCACGAATGCTACGGTGTCTACGAGCCCATGCTGCGCCACCTGCAGCATTACGTGGGCCTGGTGAACAAGGATCCGGTCGAGGCGATGCGAAAATATCTCGAGCGCTTCGTCTACGGGCCGAAGTCGTGGAACGAGTTCCTCGGCTTGATCGGCACCGACGAGTTGCTCGAGGCGGCTCGCGCCGGAAAGGCCATCTACGATGCGTAGCGGTCATGCAGGCTGGCAGCATGCATAGTCACACCGCCGCCGAGCTTCTCGCGATCCTGAGCGCACGTCAGCTCAAGGACGGGCAGGTCGTCTTCGCCGGGGTCGGCATCCCGCTCCTCGCCGCGACGCTGGCGCAGCGGCTGCGCTGTCCCGGGCTCACGATCCTGTTCGAAGGCGGCGTGATCGGCGCCTTCGTCGAGCCGGGCAAGCTGCCGCCCTCGACCAACGACCAGCGGTGCACGCGGCGCGCCAACATGGTTCTGGGCAGCGCCGATGTGCTGCTGCTGCTGCAGCGCGGCTACGTCGATCTCGGCTTCATGGGCGGCGCGCAGATCGATCAGTACGGCAACCTGAACAGCTCCTTCATCGGCGACCCGCTGAAGCCGAAGACCCGGCTGCCGGGCACCGGCGGCGGCAACGACATCGCCAGCCTCGCGCAGATGGTGGTGGCGATGAAGCACGAGAAGCGGCGCTTCGTCGAGCACGTGGACTTCATCACCAGCCCCGGGTACCTCGAGGGCGGCGACACCCGCTGCGCCCGGGGCCTGCCCGCGGGCGGCATGTTCCGCGTGGTCACCGATCTCGCGGTGTTCGGATTCGACGACGAGCAGCGGCGCATGCAGGTGCTTTCGCTCAATCCCGGCGTCACCCGCGAGCAGGTCCAGGAGAACACCGGATTCCGCCTGCGATTCGCCGCCGAGCTGGGTGTCACCGAGCCGCCGACCAATCACGAGCTGGAAGTGCTGCGCGAGCTCGATCCCGAGCAGCTCTACACGGCATAGAATGCC
>DASXAP010000160.1:0-8374 GCA_036406655.1 Xanthobacteraceae bacterium
TACGCCTCGCCGAAGCCCCGCATCATCCACAGCGCGGCGACCCAGGACCCGGATGCCGGCCTGGTCGACCTCGCCTACGGCACCGCCCGCTTCGTGGTGCAGTACGACGACATCGAGCAGGTCGTCATCCGCAAGTCGTAAGAGCTTTGGGCAGAGCAGAACCGGCTGCCCGGATCACGCCGGCCGGCCCGGATCGGCTGCAGTGTGTCCGCGCGGCTTTGAAGGCCGCGCGGACAGAGCGCCCGGGTTACGGTGCGGTCCGGCCAGATCTTCCCATCTTCTCGTCCCGGCGATAGAGCTCGAACCGACAACCAGCGAAGGGGTGAGGCACGTGGCGACCCAGCTGATGATCTATGAGACTGCGGTGCCCCTCACACCCACCCGGCACGGAGACTGGTCGGTGGAGGTCGGGGCCGATTACAGTTTCTGCCGGAACGTGAACGTGGTGCCGCTCATGGCAGCCGAGCTCGCCAGCGCGGCGCCCGAATACGCCATCGTCCTCGGCGGGAACGGCGACGCCGTCATGCCGGTCGCCGTGCTGGGCATTCGCCCCGACCAGAATTTCTATGTCACCAGCCAAGGTGGCTGGCAGGCGAGGTACATCCCCGCTTTCGTGCGCCGCTATCCCTTCGTGTTCGCCGGCCGTGGCAATGGCGAGACGTTGACGCTTTGCATCGACGAGGCCTTTCAAGGTTTCAACCGGAACGGCCGCGGCCAGCGCCTGTTCGGAGACGACGGCAAGCCGACCCCTTATGTGGCGAACGTGCTCAAGTTCCTGCAGCAATACCAGTCCGAATTCCAGCGGACCGAAGCGTTCTGCAAGAGATTGAAAGACTTGAACCTGCTCGAGCCGATGCAGGCGCAGATCAACCTCGCCTCTGGCGAGCGCATGGCGCTGCGCGGGTTCTCGGTCGTCAACCGTGGTCGGCTCAAGACACTTTCGGCCGAGGTGCTGGCGGAGCTGGTGAGATCGGACCAGCTCGAGCTCATCTATGCGCATCTTCTCTCGCTGCCGAATTTCGGACGGCTCCGAGACCGGCTGGCCGACGCCGGCCAGCCGTAGGATCAAGCATGCCCGACACGCAAATCCTTGCCCCGCTCGCGATAGCGGAGCTCAGGTGCCTTTCCCTGGCGAGCCCGTTCCCACCGTGACGCTGATGCGCTGAAGCTCCGTCCTTCCTCCCGGAAACTTCAGCTCGACCGTCAGCGCGTCGACTCCGGCGAAGCCGGGCTGCGAGCGATAGAACACCGCAAACGCCGGAACTTCCAGCGCCAGGCACCGCTTGTAGTTGGTGAGCGTTAGCTTCGCCTTCTTGACGGTGACCTTGCCGTTCTGCGGAGGCGACGTGAGCTGGATCGAAGGCAGCGGACCGGAAGTGCAATCCGGCCGCACATTGACGTACACTCCCACGCGAATGTCGGTGTCGGGCTGCCCATTCACCGCGCGGTTCACGGTTTGCACTTGCGCAACAGCAGGGGCGCTCGATCCGATGACGAGCGCAGCCAACACCAACGGGAGTCTGCTCATGATCTACAGTCTACGGCGCGGTCACCGCTGGCGTCATTGTCCAATTTTCAGCTGACGTTCGCAAGCCGTAGCCGGCCATGTGCAATTGCTGGAGCCGCAGAAAAGAAACGGTCCTTGTGCGTCATCCCAGGCCAGCGGTATCAGCGAGACATTTCTCGATCGGAGCTGGTTGACGGCAAGACGCGGTTGAGAACCTGCGCGGTATCGCGGCTTATCCCCGCGAGCTGTGGAGTGACGACGGTAGATACCGCCCCTGGGGAGAGACGATGCTGCAAATCTATCGCGATACCGGCACCTTCCTGACCGGCAAGCCCGCCGGGCTTCCCGGCGAGATCATCTGGATCGACCTTCTCCGGCCGACCGACGAGGAGAAAGAGCTCGTCGAGTCGCGGGCCGGCGTGCGGGTCCCCTCGCTCGAGGCGCTCAGCGAGATCGAATCCTCGAGCCGGCTGATGGTCGAGCGGGAGGCGATCTACCTGAGCATGCCGGTGGTCGCTCACGCCGACAGCCTCGATGCCTTTCTTTCGCCGCTCGGCCTGATCCTGACCCGGCAGGTGCTGGTCTCCGTGCGTTTCGAGAGGCTTTCGGTGATCGAGCGGGTCGCCGAGCGCGTTCGCAGCGACGAGAGCCTCCGCTCCAGCGCCGGGGTGTTCACGGCGATGCTCGAAGCGCTCGTCGATCGCGGCGCGGATGTTCTCGAGCGGCTGGGCGCCGAGCTGGACCGGGTCTCGCGCGCGGTGTTCCGCGGCGATCCCGCGCGGCGGCTCAATACGGTACGCTCCAATGCTGCGCTACGGCGCCTGCTCGGCGAGGTCGGCGCCACCGGCGACCGGCTGTCGCTGGCGCGCGACGTGCTGCTGGGGCTGTCGCGGATCGCGCCCTTCGTGGTCAGCCTCGGCCATGACTGGATCGTTCCCGAGTTCGAGGCGCGGCTCGCCGCGGTCTCGAAGGACGTCGCCTCGTTGAACGATTACGAAAACCACGTCACCGACAAGGTGCAGTTCCTGCTCGACGCCATCCTCGGCTTCATCAGCATCGAGCAGAACGACCTGTTCAAGCTCCTGACCATCGTTTCCGTGGTCGGGATTCCGCCGACGGTCGTCGCCGGCATCTACGGCATGAACTTCAAGTTCATGCCCGAGCTCGCCTGGCACTGGGGCTACCCGTTCGGGCTCGTGCTGATCGCGCTCAGCGCGCTGGTCCCGTTCCTGTGGTTCAAATGGCGAGGCTGGCTGTGAGGACGCTTTCTCCTCTGTCGCTCCACGTCAGGCGCGGCCTTTTGCCGGATTCGAGGCGACCCGGTCAGCGCCGAATGAGCCGCAGCATGCCGGCAGCGGCGAGCGCGAGCCAGGCAGCGATCAGGATCACCCCGCCGGTCGGCGCCGCCAGGGCAAACAGGCGATGCCCGACGAAGGCGCGCACGGCGATGTCGGCGGAGAACAGCACGCTGCCGAGAACCCAGCCGGCCAGCGCAACGAGCAGCATCGGCCGCGGCTCGCGGCCTTGCCCGAGCAGCGCGGCCCCGCCCAGCATGGCGACCGCGTGGAAGAGCAGCATGTATCCGGCGATCTCGAGCCCGGTGCCCGGCGCGACGTGCGCCGCCAGCGCGGCGAGCACCACGCCGGCCGCTCCCATCAATCCGGCGGCCGCGATGGCCGACGCGATCACCGGGTGCCCGCCTCGGTGCGCCGATGGCTGCACGCCCGCGGGGGCGGCGCGTTGACACTGCAGGCTGCCATTTCTACCGTGCCGCACAGGGGCGAGTGTCAGGCGGGCTGATGCTGCCTGCTCGCGCATCGGGCGGCAAGTGCACGGGGGAAGCCATGAGCCTGCGGGCGGAGCTCCTTCGGCTCTCCCTGCGCTCGCTGAAGCGGCGCGCACGCTCCGAGATGACGATCGAGCAGGTGCGGCAATGGCTCGACGACGTGACCCGCTACGTTCCGAAACCGCCGCGCGGCACCCGGGTGAGCCGGGTCGACGGCGGGGTCGGAGGCGTGGCGGTCGCTACGCCGCAATCCCGTGCGGACCGGCACGTCCTTTATCTGCACGGGGGCGCCTACTGCTTCGGCAAGCCGTCGCATTATCGTGATTTCATCTGGCGCATCGCGGCGGCGACAGGCGCGCGGGTGCTGTGCGTCGACTATCGGCTTGCACCCGAGCATCCCTTCCCGGCGGCGCTGGACGACGCGGTTGCCGCCTATCGAGGGCTTCTCGCGGCGGGTGCGGCGCCGTCGCGGATCGCCATCATGGGCGACTCGGCCGGCGGCGGGCTTACGCTGGCGACGCTGCTGCGGCTGCGCGATGAAGGCGTCGGCTTGCCGGCAGCCGCCGTTGCGCTGTCGCCCTGGACCGACCTCGCTCTGACCGGCGAGTCCTATGTCGGCAACGCTGCATCCGATCCGATGCCGGCGGTGCGGCACGTGCCGGGCTGGGCCCGTCACTACGTCGCCGGCGCAGATCCGCGCCATCCCTATGCGTCGCCGCTCTACGGCGATCCCGCCGGGCTGCCGCCGACGCTGATCCAGGTCGGCAGCGACGAGATTCTGCGCGACGACGCGGTTCGCATGGCCGAGCGCATGCGCGCCGCCGGCTGCAGCGTCGAGCTGGAGATCTGGCCGCGCATGCCCCATGTCTGGCAGCTGTTCGCGCGGATCGTGCCGGAAGGGCGCTGGGCGGTCGAGCGGATCGGCGCCTTCGTCAGAGGACAGATGTCAGATGTCAGATGACAGATCAGCCTGACCTCCGGCATCTGACATCTGACATCTGTCCTCTGTCACGCCCGCGCCGCGGCCATGCCGCCGCTGCCGCGCGCGTGCAGCGCCAGCGCGATCATGGCGCTGCCGCCGAACAGCATGTTGATGCCGACCAGGAGACCGAGCGCCCATCCCGCGGTGCTCGGCAGCCCGGCCCAGATCATCGCCGCCAGGATCAGGTCGATGATGCCGCTCACCAGCATCCAGCCCCAGCGTCCGGACAGCTCGTTCCTGTGCTCGATGGCATACATGATGGAGGCGACGCCTTCGACGATGAAGAACACGATCAGCAGCAGCGTGATCGAGACGGCGCCGACCACCGGCCGCGCCAGCAGGATGAGCCCCACCACGATGCCGAGCACCGCCGACAGGAGCGCCCACCAGAAGCCCGGCGCATGCCGCGCCATGAAGGTCGTGATCAGGCCGACGACTCCGCTGATCAGCAGGATCCAGCCGATCACCAGGGTGAAGGTGAGGGTGGCGATCGGCGGCACCAGGATCGCCAATATGCCGAGCACCACCAGAACGATGCCTTCGACCAGGAACAGCACCCAGTGCCGGCGCAGCGATTGGCTGACCGCGCGCTGCAGATCGTCGCCCGCATTGATCGACATGTCCCGCCCTCCCTGAACGTCGCAGTCACGCCGGAACAGCAACATGGAATCAGCGCCACTATAGCGCTTCCCATCGGGAGGTGCCACGGCCGGCCGACTGACGGCCGCACCGCTCCCCGAGCCGCCGCCGGCGATGACGAGGTTGCTTCCTGCTGCACGAGCACTCTGGCTCCGGCGTGCGTTCTCGCGCGGTCCGGCGAGCAGTATTGGAATGCCTCCGCGGCAGCCGCGGCGAAGAGCAGCCGAGCGGCGCGGGCGGAATGAGATCAGTCGCTGATCCAGAACGCGACGTCGTAGATGGTGGCGCCGATGACGCACGCGCCGAGTCCGGCCCACAGGAGGCCGAGCATGATGGCGGTCTCCGCGCGCTCCAGAAATTGACGATCCAGCAGATGGGCCATGCCGGCCCTCGTTCGACGGCCCCAAACAAACAAATACTCCCAATGCGTGATCCGCTGCAAGGCGAGGCTGCGGTCGCAAAGCTGGGTTGCAGGCAGTGCGCGGCTCGACTGCTCGTTTACGCGAGGTTTATGCACGCCGCGGCGGCGGATCGTCGAGGCGGTTTCCGTGCAGCGCGCCTGCTCGATGCCGAGCGGAGCGGCGCCGGCAGATACCGCACCGTGACAGCCATGGCTGGGGTTGCTAGGAACGCACGCCCGCACCGATCAGAGGGAATTCTGCATGTCAGGGAAGCCGAAGTGCCCGGTCATCGCGCTCGAGGAGCACTACTGGGATAGGGAGCTCGCGGCGCAGTTCGAAGGCGCCGAGGCCGTGCGCGACCCGGCGATGCTCGAGCGTCTCTACGACCTCGGCGAGCTGCGGCTCAGGGAGATGGACGAGGCCGGCATCGACATGCAGGTGCTCTCCCATGGCGCGCCTTCCGCCCAGAAGCTCTCCGGCAGCGAGGCGGTTGCGCTCACGCGCCGGGTGAACGACCGGCTGCACGCCTTCGTCAGCTCGAAGCCGGATCGGTTCGCGGCCTTTGCCGCGCTGCCGACGAGCGATCCCAAGGCCGCCGCCGACGAGCTCGAGCGCACCACCAGGCTCGGCTTCAAGGGGGCCATGCTGCACGGCCTCGCCAACGGCGTCTTTCTCGACGACAAGCGGTTCTGGCCGATCTTCGAGCGCGCGCAGGCGCTCGACATCCCCCTCTATCTGCACCCCTCGGTGCCGCTGCCGGCGGTGATGGATGCCTATTACAAGGACTACGTGAAGGACTTCCCGATGGTGGTGCGCGCCGCCTGGGGCTACACCGTGGAAACCGCGACACAGGCCATACGCCTTGTGCTCGGCGGGGTGTTCGACGCCTATCCGCGGCTCAAGATCGTCCTCGGCCACCTCGGCGAGACGCTGCCGTTCCTCGTCTGGCGGGTCGATCACGCGCTCGGGCGGCCGGGCGGCAAGCCGATGAGCTTCCGCGACGTGTTTTGCGGTCACTTCCACGTCACGACCAGCGGCAACTTCTCGAACCCTGCGCTGTTGTGCTGCGTGATGGAGATGGGCATCGACCGGGTGCTGTTCGCGGTGGACTGGCCGTTCGTGCCGAACAAGCCGGCGGTGCAGTGGATGGACACCGTGCCGCTCTGTGCCGAGGACAAGGTCAAGATCCTCAGCGGCAACGCCAGGCGCCTGTTTCGGCTCTGACGCTTACCACCCGCCCGACTGCCAGCTGCTGCCGTAGGGCTGCGCGTAGGGATTGCGCGTCGCCGGTCGCGTCCTCGAGCGCGGCGCGGCTCCCTGGGGCGGCGAGTAAGCCGCATATGGCTGCTGCTGAGCATATGGCTGCTGCTGAGATGACGTGGCGTAGGGCTGCGGCGCGACGCTGCGTCGCGCCGGGAGGGCGGCGCGGGCGACGCGCGGTTTAGCCGGAGTTGCGCGCCGTGGCGCATCCTCCTCCTCATCGTCCCCCCGGGCCCGCACCGGCTTGCGCGGCCGCGCTGCCGCCGAGGCCGCTTTCGGCGCGGAAGCAGGCGCGAGACTGGCATGGCCGGACTTTCTTGCCGGCGGTGCGGCTGCATGCGCCGTTTCGAGGGCAGCTGCCGATCGGTCGACCGCCGGCGCGCCCCGCTCCGGCTCGACCGGAGCGGGCGTCGCGGCCAGCGGCTGCGGGTCGGGGCGAGTCTCGGGAGCGTTCGAGGCCGCTTCGGGCGCGCCGGTCTCGGCGGCTTCCGCGGCAGCGGGCGCGGGTACGGCAAGGCTTGGCGCAGCTTGCGCTGCGCCCGCCGCGCTCGGCGCCGCGGGCAAGGCCGGCTCCGCCTCGGGGACGCCCGGTGCGGCGGCGGTGGTCGCCTCGAGCGGAAGCGAACCGGTCGGCGCCTCTGTCGCCGGATGCGAGACGTCGCGTGCGGCCTTCATCCTCCCCGCGAGAAGCGCCCTGGCAAACCGGATGGAGCGGGCTGTCGGTCGTGACAGTGACACTTCCGGCGGAATCGACAAGGAGAGGGAATTCGGCGGCTCCGTGGCGGCGCGCGGGTCAGCCGCCGCGGATGCGGGCGCCGGCATGGCCGGTTGCGCTGCCGGACCGGCGGGCGCCTCAACGGCTTGCGCCGCTGCATTCGAAGCCGGGGCGGCCGCGTCCTCGGCCGGCGGCTGCTCCGGCTCCTCTGCCTGCCGCGCAACGATGGCCGGCGCCGGTGCATCCATCAGCTCTTGCGGTGCGTCGGCGCTCGGCCCAGGCCTCCGCGCGAGCTCCCCGAAACGGCGGAGCGCGTCCGCGTCCTGCGGCCGGTACCAGTCGGCGCGGTCGTCGAAGGCGAGGCTGCGCGAGGATTCGAGCGGCCCGACCTTGGTCTGATGCGCCATTCTCACCGCCGCCAGAAGCCCGATCGAGGTGACGGCGAGCAGCGCCGCTGCAAGCGCGGCGCCGATCACGAACCGGAAATCAGGGAGCATGTTTCCTCAGCGTTCGACCGGCCGGCGCTCGGTTGCGCGTGCGATGAGCGCCGATTGCACTCGTTTCCATGCGCAGGCTTGTCCAGCCTGTCCCGATGACCGGTGCACCATGGTACCCCGTCGCTTCGGGATGGCCGCTCGGCGCGCGGCCCATGACGAAGCTCATTTCATCCGATCGCAACATGCTCCACCGGGCAGCTGCGGCGCGGCGGCAACGCAGCTCGCGATTCGTGCGCCTCATGCATAGCTGAGTCGGCGCAAGGCTGCGAATGAAAGCCGCCGCCCGGGCTTGCGCTGCGGTCGGCATGCTCATGAGCCGTTGCACGCGATCCGAGTCGTGACTGCCCGCTGCACGCATCGCGAGTCGCGGCCGGGGATCGGAGCGGATCGCCTCGCCCGCGATTGCCGGCCCCTTCGCAAGCCTGTATGGGTAGGGCCGCTGCCGCGCAGGCCGGCTCGGCGCCGCTGCGGGCAGCACCCTCATCGGGCCCGTAGCTCAATGGTCAGAGCCGACCGCTCATAACGGTCTGGTTGGAGGTTCGAGTCCTCCCGGGCCCACCACGCAGTCCGATGCGAACCGATGTTTC
>DASXAP010000161.1:0-15409 GCA_036406655.1 Xanthobacteraceae bacterium
GCCGCCCATGACGCCTAATCTCGGCAAGCTTGATCCGTCACCGGAGCGCCGATCGGATAAGCTCGCCGCCGTGGCGCCGCCGGCGCCGAAGCCTGCAGCGGCATCTCTCGCAGCGTCTGCGGCAAGAGTGTCGCCGGCCGCGATCGCGCCCTCGATGTCGAGATTTGATCGCCCGGCAGCTCTGTCCGTGTTGCCCAGGCCCGCCTTCGCTCCGGAGCCCAAGCGGGTCGCGCCGCGCAGCCCGCGCGCCGCCCTGGAGCCTGATCATGTGCCGTTGCCCACTCAGGCTTTCCGGCCTTCGCGGCGGGCCCGCAACCCGCTGGTGGTGGTCGGCAACGCCGTCTTCACGCTGCTGGTGCTGGCACTCGTGATCGGGGGTGGGGCAATCGTCATCGGCAAGAGCCGTTTCGAGGCGCCGGGACCATTGACCGGGGAAAAGGTGGTGGTCATTCCGCCGCGCGCCGGCTTGATCGACATCGCCGACCTGCTTAAGCGAGAAGGCGTGATCGACGAGCATCGTCTCGTCTTCATCGGCAGCGTGTTCGCGCTGAACGCGCGTTCGGAGCTCAAGGCCGGCGAGTATGTCTTTCCCCGACGAGCGAGCGTCCGCGATGTCGTGCAGACGATCGTCGACGGCAAGGTCGTTCAGCATCAGCTTACGATTCCCGAGGGCATGACCTCCGAGCAGATCGTGGCACGGCTGCTGGAGAACGATATCCTCTCCGGAAACATCCGGGACATTCCCCGCGAGGGAAGCCTGCTGCCCGACAGCTATCATTTCCAGCGCGGCTTCACGCGTGAGCAGCTGATCCAGCGGATGCGTCAGGCGCAGGACCGGCTGGTGCGGGAGGCGTGGGAGCGACGCAGTCCCGATCTGCCGATCAAGTCGCCGGATCAGCTGGTGATTCTCGCCTCGATCATCGAGAAGGAAACGGCCAAGCCCGAGGAGCGCACGCGGGTCGCCGCCGTGTTCGCCAATCGGCTCAAGCAGAAGATGAAGCTGCAGTCGGATCCGACCATCATCTATGGTCTGGCCTTCGGCAAGGGCAAGCTCGACCGTCCGCTCAGCAGAGCCGACATCGCGCAGCCGACGCCGTACAACACCTATATCATAGACGGTCTGCCGCCGGGACCTATCGCCAATCCGGGGCGCGCCTCGATCGAGGCCGCGGCCAATCCAGCGCGCACCAAGGAGCTGTATTTCGTCGCTGACGGGACCGGCGGGCACGTTTTTGCGGAGACCTACGAGCAGCATCAGAAGAACGTTGCCCGTCTGCGGGTGATCGAGCACCACGACCAGCGCGGCGAGGCATCGCCGCCGGCGGAGGTGCAGTCACCAGCACCCGCGCCCGCCCGGCCGCCGCCGGCGGCTGCGCAGCGAGGCAAGCGCGGCGCGAATGGAGCGCCGCGCTCGCGGTCCGCCGGCGCAACCCCGTGAGCCGATAGCGCCCGACGGATCAGGCACCTCCGCACTTGTTCGTCGCGTGCCGCGTCGATAAGGTCGCGCACGATTCCAACCATTCATTGCCCCTGGATACGTGGGCTCATGGCGCTCTCGAGCATGACCGGCTTCGCGCGCGCACACGGCGCGAGCGGTTCCTACGGCTGGGCCTGGGAGCTGAAATCGGTGAACGGCAAGGGGCTCGACCTTCGCCTGCGGCTGCCGGTCGGCTGGGACGCCGTCGAGGGCGCGGTCCGGGCCAGCGCCGCGCGGGCGCTCGTGCGCGGCACTGTATACGGCACGCTCACCGTCGAGCGGCAGGGCGTGGCGCCGGTGGTGCGTGTCAACGAGCCCGTGCTCGATGCCGTGCTGGCGACGATCAAGGCTCTCGCCGGAAAGGTGCGGGCAGCCGAGCCGCGGCTCGACGGCATTCTGTCGCTCAAAGGCGTGATCGAGGTTGTCGACGCGGACGAGCGCGAGGAGGATCGGCGCGCCGCCGAGGCATCGGTCATCGCCGGATTCGAGACGACATTGGGCGAGCTCGCGGCCATGCGGCGGCGCGAGGGCGAGGCGCTCGGGCGCACGCTTGCGCAACGGGTGCAGGAAATCGCAGCGCTTTCCGGGCGGGCGGAGGCGGCGCCCGGCCGCCGGCCCGAGGCGATCAAGGCGCGCATCGCCGAGCAGATCACGATGCTGCTCGACGCCAGCAGCCGTTTCGATACCGATCGGCTGCATCAGGAGGCGATCCTCGTCGCCAGCAGGGCGGATATACGCGAGGAGCTCGATCGGCTCGCCTCGCACGTGGCGCAGGCCCGGCAGCTCGTCTCCCAGGGCGGGGCAGTCGGCCGCCGGCTCGATTTCCTCGCCCAGGAGCTCAATCGCGAAGCCAACACGCTGTGCGCCAAGTCGAACGACGTCGAGCTCACCAATATCGGCATGGAGCTCAAGGCCGTGGTCGAGCAGTTCCGCGAGCAGGTGCAGAATCTGGAATAGGCGGATGACGGCGAGCAGCGGCCCGAAACCGGCACACGCCATCGCCCGCCGCGGCCTCATGCTCGTGCTCTCCTCGCCCTCGGGCGCGGGGAAGACGACGCTGTCGCGCAAGCTGCTCGCATCCGAACCGCTGATCGAGCTTTCGGTGTCGGTGACCACCCGCAAGCGCCGCCCCGGCGAGATCGACGGTCGCGATTACCACTTCATCGGCGCCGCACGTTTCGAGGCCATGGTGAAGGGCGATGAGCTGCTGGAATGGGCGAAGGTATTCGGTCATCGCTACGGGACGCCGCGGCTGCCGGTGCAGAAGGCCCTCGCCCAGGGACGCGACGTGCTGTTCGACATCGACTGGCAAGGCACCCAACAGCTGCGCGAGAAGGCGGCGCGCGATCTCGTGAGCATATTCGTGCTGCCGCCTTCGGTCCCTGACCTCGAGCAGCGGCTGCGTGCCCGCGCGCAGGACTCCGATGACGTCATTCACGCCCGCATGGCCAAGGCTGCCGACGAGATGAGCCACTGGGCCGAGTATGACTACGTGGTGATCAACACCGACATCGATCACGCCTTCGCCGAGATCCGCGCAATTCTGGCTGCCGAGCGGCTCAGACGCGAACGACAGACCGGATTGTCCGGCTTCGTTCGCCGGCTGCAGGACGAGCTGTGATGGCCAGGAATCGGAGGCCAGTGGTCGGCAATCGGAAATCGACTGTTTACCGGCCGCTGTTTCCCTGATCCCTTACCGATCAGATGGTCGGGGGCGGCGCGAAGAAGCACTTGCGCATGCCGCCCCATTGGCAGCGCCAGTACTGACCGTCAGGGGACGGCAGGGCCTCGCTGAACGGAACGGTCTCGCGCGTGCTGTGGACGAAGTAGCCCGCCGACGTCACGCTGACGTCGCCTGTGGCCAGCTCAAGGCAATCGCGCTCGCCGCAGCACAGCTCGCCGGCTGCATTGCGAAAGCCGCTGCGTTGGATCCATTCCGCCGGTCCATGTGCGCTGGCGAGCGACAGGGTTGCCGCAGCCAGAAAAACCGCAAGTGCCGAACGCGTCACTCCTCCATGACGAAAGCATGCTTGGGTCATGACCCGCTCCATTGCCGCGGGGAATGCCCAAGGTTGCGCCCGAACCCGTTAACAAGCCGTTAACCATAAATGTCGAACCTGGCCGGCAGGCCTCACGCCGTCAGCACGACGCGCCCGATCACGCCTCCGGCCCGCAATTCATCGAGCGCCGCCTGCGCGTCTGCGAGCGGCCGCTCGCGAATCGGCGGCGGCTCGAGCTTCCGTTCGCGCGCCAGCGCGAGGACCTCGCTCGCCTCGGCCAGGGTTCCGGTCTGGATTCCTTCGATCGCCATGGCCTTGAGCGCGAACATGGCAACCGGGATGGTGAAAGCGCCGCCGAAGAGGCCGGTGACCACGACCTTGCCGCTCTTGGCGAGGGCGGCGGTGGCGAAGCTGAGCGACTTCTCGGACCCCACGAAATCGCAAGCGCCGTGCACCCCGCCCGCGGCCGCCGCGACGAGGGCTTTGCGGGCGCCGCCGTCGCCGGGATCGAAGGCGGCGGCGGCCCCTGCGGCAAGCGCCGCGACGCGCTTGGCCGGGTCGATATCGGCGACCAGCGGGGCTTGCGCGAACATGGCGCGTGCCAATGCGAGCCCCATCATCCCCACGCCGCCCATTCCGACCAGCAGCAGCGGCCCGCGGCCGGCTTGCGGCGCGAGCCGCCGCAGAGCTGCATAGGCGGTGAGCCCCGAGCACATCAGGGTAGCCGCGAATGAAGCGGGCAGGGGTGCATGCTCGAGCAGATAGCGAGGATGCGGCACCAGCACGTGGGATGCAAAACCGCCGTCGATGTTGATGCCGAGATGGCGCGGTGCCGCGCAGACGTTTTCCTCGCCGCGCCGGCAGGCCGGGCAATCGCCGCAGCCGATCCACGGATAGACCGCGACCGCCGTCCCCGGCCTGATCGGTTCCGCCTCCTCCCCCACATCCGCGACCACACCCGCGATCTCGTGCCCGAGCGTGAACGGCAACGCGCGGCCGGCGCGCACGTCGAGCTTCTTGCTCTCTCCGAGCAGGAAATAGCCGTCCTGCATGTGCAAATCCGAATGGCAGACGCCGCAGCGCCGGATCGTGACCAGGACCTGCGTCCCGCGTGGTCGCGGACATTCGATGCGGCTCTCTGATAGCGGCATCCCATAGGCATTGAGCGACTGGCGACGGAGCTCGATCATGTCGTCGGTTTAAACCGAGCCGGCGGGCCAGCGAAGGGAAATCGACCTGGCCTCCGATCGTGCTGCCCGCGCCAAGGGCTCAGCGCTGTGCAGCTTCACTGCCGAGCGCCCGGGCGAGCGCGACAAAGCCCTCGACCGGGACGTCCTCGGGGCGTGCGGTCGGCTCGATGCCTGCCGCCTCGAGCAGCGCGAGCACATCGGGATCGAGCGATTTCAGGCTCTGGCGCAGCATCTTGCGGCGCTGCTCGAACGCTGCCTTGGTCACCCGCTCGAGAGCGCGGCGGTCGCAGGCAAGCGGCTTGGCGCGCGGGACGAGGCTGACCACCGACGACGCCACCTTGGGTGGCGGAACGAAGGCGTTCGCAGCGACGTCGAAAAGGAGGCGCGCCTCGCTCCGCCAGCCGGCCAGCACCGAGAGCCGGCCATAGCTCCTGCTGCCGGGCCGGGCGACGATCCGCTCCGCCACCTCGCGCTGGAACATCAGCACGAGGCGCTCGTACCAGGGCGGCCATGGCTCGACTGTCAGCCAACGCACAAGCAGCGCGGTCGCGATGTTGTACGGCAGGTTGGCGACGACCCGAGCCGGTGCGATGCCGAGATAGGCGCGCACGTCCACCTCGAGCGCATCCGCGGCGATAACCTCCAGCCGCCCGGGGTAGCGCGCGCGCACCTCCTCGAGCGCCGCCACCGCGCGCTCGTCGCGCTCGACGGCGATCACTCGCCGCGCGCCTTGCGCCAGCAGGGCACGGGTGAGCCCGCCGGGTCCCGGACCGATCTCGATGACGTCGACGCCTGCCAGCGGGCCGGCGGCGCCAGCGATCCGGGCGGTCAGGTTGAGATCGAGAATGAAATTCTGGCCCAGCGACTTCCTGGCCCGGAGCCCATGGCGGCGGATCACGTCGCGCAGCGGCGGAAGGTCGTCGATCGGGCCCATCAGCGCCGGCAATCGGCGCGACGTGCGTCTTGCCAGGGCCCGGATGCGGCGGACAGCCGAGAGGCAAGCGCAAGCGCGGCGATCAGGCTTCCCGCATCGGCTCGTCCGGTCCCGGCGATGTCGAACGCGGTACCGTGGTCGGGCGAGGTGCGCACGAACGGCAGCCCGAGCGTGACGTTGACGGCGCGATCGAAGGCCAGCGTCTTGATCGGGATCAGCGCCTGGTCGTGATACATGGCGAGAGCCACGTCGTATCCGGCGCGTGCCGCGGGATGAAACATGGAGTCGGCCGCAAGCGGCCCGCGTGCGTCGATGCCCTCCGCCTTCAGCCGCTCGACCGCAGGGCCCACCACGGTCGCATCCTCGTCACCGAGCGCGCCTTCCTCGCCGGCATGGGGGTTGAGCCCGGCGATGGCAAGGCGCGGATGCGCGATGCCGAAGCGGTCCCGAAGATCGCGGGCCACGATACGGCCGGTCTCGACCACGAGCTCGGTGGTGAGCCTCGAGACGACCTCCTTCAGGGGGAGATGGATGGTGACCGGCACCACCGCCAGCTCCTCCGACCACAGCATCATCACCGCCCGCATGGCCGTGCCTGTCGATTCCTCGGCGAGCCTGGCGAGGTACTCGGTATGCCCCGGCTCGGCAAAACCGGAGCGATAAAGCACGTTCTTGGCGATCGGGTTGGTGACGACTGCCCCGGCCAGGCCGGCATGAACATCGGCGACCGCGCGCCGTATGGCGGTGAGCGCTGCCGGCGCGCTCGAGCCATCCGGGCGGCCCGGCTCGGCGGTGACGGGAAGCCCGATGTCGACGACCGGCAATCTGCTCGGGAAGGCGGACTCGGCCGCCGCCGGCGCGATCACCGCGATATCCAGCTCGCAGCGCATGTGCTCGGCGCGGCGGGCGATGAATCGCGGATCGGCCAGCAGATAGAAGGGGGGAAGGCCGAGCTCCGCGCGCCGACGCCAGGCAGTGATCGTGATATCGGGGCCGATGCCGGCGGGCTCGCCCAGCGTCAGCGCCAAGGGACGCGGCATGCGCTACTTGTATTCGAGCATCGCGTGCTGGCGCAACTCCTTCAGATAGCGCTTCGACAGCTGCTCGTAGCGCTCGGCCAGGATGGATTCACGAGCCTTGCGCTTGCTGAGCGTATTGTCGCCGGACGACTCCTTCTTGGCGCAGACAGCGAACATCTCGACGCCGTACTTCGTGACCTCGGGCGGGGTAAGACGGCCGACTTCGATGCCGTCGAGCATCTTGCGCTGCTCGGGCGGAATGTCGGCTGCGCTGCGGATGATCTGCTCGCGGATTGCCACATCCTTGAGTGCGCGCGCAAAGGCTATTCCCTCTTCACAGCCCTCAAACCGCCCGCGCAGGGCTTCCGCCTCGCGCTTGCGCCCGTCGGTGAAGGCCTCGGACGATCCCGGCGGGATCACGAACAGGATCGGTCGCAGGGTGTAGTCGAAACCGACGCTGTCGCCGGGCTTCGATTCCATCACCGTGAGGAGGTCCTTCTCGCCGATCTGCAGGCTCGACTGATACCGTCCGCGCACGAGCTGCGGCCAGGCGAGATCGGCGCGGATTCGATGCTTGAGGGTGGCGATATTGACGCCGGAACGCGCCAGCTGCTGGGTCAATTGCTCGGCGGTGAGCCGCATGCGGCTGGACATGCTGGATAAGGCGCTGTCGACCTCGGCATCGCTGATCTCCAACCCGAACCGCTTCGCCTCCCGGATCTTGAGCTTCTCGCTGATCAGCTCGTCGATGACCTCCTGGCGGGCCGGCGTCTTCTGTGTCGACAATTGCGTGAACTTGCTGCGCTGCTCCACATCGAGTGCGGTGATCGGCTCGCCGTTGACGACGACGATCACTTGCTGAGCCTGCGCGGGAGGGCTCATGGCCGGCAGCCCGAGCAGGAGCGCCGCTGCGAGCAAGCTGCCGGCGCAGGTCCTGGGACAGTATCTCATCGCTCCGTTCGCTTCCTCTCGCCGTCGCCGGCTCTTTGCCGCCGGAACCGGCGCCATGACCGGGCTAGCGGATGCCGCTGAGCGCCGCGGGCATTCCGGTATTGAGCGCGGACGCCCCCGGACCGGTGTTTCCGCCGAGCGTGCGCAACGCAAACTGCATCATCACGGTATGGTTGACCGATACGCTGCCACTATAAGCATAGTCTGTAACGTAGTTCAGGGCCAAGATGAGGCAGTCGTCGATATAGCCGACGCCGATCTGGGTCTGGCTGAGCTGGTGAGCGCGAAGGTCGTAGCGCGCTGCGCCGAGCAGCACCCAGTTCGCATCCACCTTGAACCTCGCGTTGCCCAGGATGCCTTCCCGCTGGTTGGGGAATCCGATCAATGGCTGCGGGGCATAGCTGCCGTACATCAGTGCAGTCGTCCAGCGTCCGAAATAGGCCGTGGTCTCGAGCTCGGTGCGCTGCAAGGTGAAGTCGGATTCGGCGAAGCGGAAGCGCGAGGTGAAAACGAAGGTGGAGTTCGGCTGGTAGGAGGCGCGCGCCACATAGTCGGATGCCGGCTTGTCGAGTCCGCTGTCGAGGCCGGTATTGGTGAGCCCGCCCAGCGTGAACGAGTTCAGCCCGAACAGCTGGTACGACTGGCCGAAGAGGAGATTGACGTTGCCGGCGCGGTTGAACTGGGCGGTATACTGGACGCCCACGTTCGCGCGGCCGCCGCCTTCGACGCGGTCCCAGCCGGAGAACTTGTTCACCTTGAACAGGTTGGAATCGTCGAAGATCAGGCTTTGCGCGTCCTCGTTGGGAAACGCGCCGACGCCGGTCTCGCTCGGGCGCAGCACCAGCTGGGCGATCGGCTCGATGATCTGCGTGCCCCAGGGCTGCACGCTGATCAGCGGATAACGATATTCCAGTCCTGCCACCGGCATTACCCGTCCGATGTCCGTCTGCCCGACATTGATGTAGTTCGAGACGCCGGGCTGATCGGAGATGTTCATGTCGGCGGCATCCGCCCGCATCGTCACGAACGGCGTCAGCATTTGCCCGAACGAATCGATGACGGTGCGTCTCCACGTCCATTCCGTGGAGAAGCGGCTGTAGTTGCCGGGCGCGCCGCGCAACAGGCAGTTCGCGGAAGTCTTGACCGCGGGATCGGCGGTGGTCGGCAGGCACGCCCCGGTGGCCGCGGCAGGCAGCGAGATCGGGTCGAAATCGGCGGTGTTGCGCGACACGCTGGTCAGATTGTTGACGAAGCCGAGCTCGCCGCCGAGGATCGGCTGCTTGAATACGTACTGGTGATCCACGACCGGCAGCACGATGGGAATCTGCTTCTGGTCGTCGGCGAGCGAGAAGCCGTAGAAATACATGCTGCGCGCGTCGAAGTAGCTCCGGTCGCCGCGCCCGGTGATGTACAGCTGGGACAAGGCATAGTCGGGCGTCCATCGCAGCAGGTTGGCTGACTGGATGAACCGGTTCAGCCCGTAATCCTGCAGGTAGGTCTTGTCCGAGAGGAGCGTGCCGTCCCAGCCCCAGACCCATTTTTCCGAAAGCGCAAACTGGCCCGAGGTTTCCAGGCTGCCGCGCCAATCCCGATAGCCGGGGGTCGGATTGCCGCCGTTGAGAAACACGTCCTTGTCGAGCTGGAACAGGCCGGAGGCGCGTATCGTGTAGGAGCCGTTGACGAGCCGCTGTCGCCACTCGCCCTGCAGCAACGGTCCCTGCTTGCTGGTGATCATCGGGGTGACGGTGAGGTCGTAATCGGGAGCCAGCGCCCAATAGTAGGGAACCGAAACCCCGAATCCGTAGACCGAGCTCGTGGCGTAGGTGGGAATGAGCCAGCCGGTCTTGCGCTTGACGGTGGGATCGGGGGTCGAGAAGTAGGGCATGTAGAGGTAGGGGACGCCGAAAACCTCGAGGCGGGCGTCCTCGAAATAGATCATCTTCTCGCCCTGGTCGTGGATGATGCGGCCGGCCTTGACCTGCCATTTCGGCGGCTTCGTCGGATCCTCCTTGCACGGCTCGCAGGCGGTGTAGACACCGTTCTCGAAGACGGTGAAATTGCCCGCCGAGCGCTCGGCCCGTCTCGCAGCGAAGCGGGTCTGCTCGGGCCCGTCGATCCTCAGCGAGTCGACAAAGCCGTCGCGATAATCGTCGCTGAGGTCCATGAGCTCGGCGTAGGTGACGGTGCCGTCGGGCTGTCGCAGGCGGACCCCGCCTTCCGCATGCAGCCGCTTGGTCTTCTGGTCGTAGATGACGCGATCGGCCTCGAGCGTCGAGTTGCCGTAATAGATTTGCACGTTGCCCACGGCCGACACGCGCTCGTTGACGTAGTCGTAGTTGACCTCCTCGGCGCGAACGAGCATCTGGTCGCGGGCGCCTGGACGCTCCGGTCTCGGCGGCGTGACCGGGCGCGCCGGAAAGGTCAGGCCGCCGGCGGGCTGCGCCGGCACAGTGGACAGCCCGGCCGAGCCCGCCAGCCACACCGCTAGCGCGAAAAGCATCAGCAGCACGCGCGCGATCGCCCGGCGCGCCCGCAATGGCTCTCGTCCTGCCGCGGAATCGAGGATCGGCACAGGCATCAGCCGTCCTCCTGATAGAGCAGCACGAGGAGACCGGTGATCGCGCCTATCGCCGGGGGCAGGCCTGCTGCCGCCGCCGGGGCCATGAGACCGGCCTTGCTCAGATCGCCGGTGATCTTGGCCATGACGAAAAGCAGGAAGGCCGCGCCGATCCCGCCGAGGACGATCTTCTGCACGCCGCCGAGCCGGAAAAAACGCAGGCTGACCGCGGCGGCCAGGAGAACCATCGCCACGAGATAGAAGGGCTGCGCCAGCAGCTGGTAATACTGCAGACGATAGCCGGCTGCGCCTACGCCCGCGTTCTCCGCGGCCTCGATATAGGACGGCAGCTGCCAGAACGGCACCGTTTCCGGGGTGGCGAAGCTTTCGCCGACCTGGGCGGGTGTCAGGCTCGTCCGCAGCCGAAGCACCTCCCGTTCGACCGGCGCGACATCGCTGGCGTAGATGCGGGCTTCTTCGAGCCGCCAATAGCCGCGCTCGAGCGTCGCCAGCTTGGATTCGATGCGGTCGTGGAAGCGGCCGGCAGCATCGAAGCGGAAAATCGTGACGCCGCCCAATTGCAGCCCCTGCTGCCGGCTGGATTTTGCGTTGATGACGAGCTGACCGTCGTCGCCGCGCTGGCGCAGCCAGAACCCGGTGCTGGGGCTGCGGAAGGCGGTTTCGCTGCCGAACAGCTCGGCTTCGAGGCGGGTCGACTGCTCGCGCAGCACGGCCGAGACCGGATTGTAGAATGCCGTCGCGCCGATGCCGAGCAACGCCGCGATGACGATGGCGGGAGCGACGAATTGCCAGGCGGAGATGCCGGCCGCGCGCGCAATCACGAGCTCCAGCCGCCGCGAGAGGTTGAGATAGCAGAACATGGCCCCGACCAGCACCGCGAACGGCATCACGCGCTCGGTGATGAAGGGAACCCGGAAGAAGCTGATCCTGGCGATGACGGAGGTCGAGACGTCCTTCAGGTCGGCGGTGCGCCGCAGGAGCTCGAGAAAATCGATCATCGCGATCAGCACCAGCGTGCCGGCGAACACCGCGAGCACCGCCGAAAGGAAGCGCCATCCGAAATAGCGCCAGAGCGTCCCGGCGATCATGACGACTGCCCCATGAAGGCGGCGCCGCGCTGGGACAAGCGCTCCATCATCGAGTTGACGGCGTTGGTGAGGAAAACCGGAGGCTCGATGATCATGCCGCGCGAGATCGCGAAGTATCCGAGCACGAAGGTCGCCAAGAGCCCGAGATAGGGCAGCGCCAGCGCCAGCGGCATGTGCACGCCTGCGATCATGCCGGCAAATCCCAGCCCGCGCAGCGCCGACATCGCCCCCATCGCCCCCAGGAGCGACAGGGTGCGGCTTTGCCGGGTGGTGCGCGGCGGGCCGAGATAGGCGAAGGTCAGCACCACGAAGGCCAGCGGGTAGAGCGGCGCGGTGAGACGGTCGTGCAGCTCGGCGCGCACCTGGTCGGGCTGGTCGGCGAACAGCGTCTCGGTCCGCGTCGGGTCGACGAGCTCCCACAGATACCGTTCGCGAACCGAATATCTGATGTTCTGCGGCCCCCGCGTCAGCGACGAGAGGTCGAACCCGTAGCTGTCGAACAGCACGATCGTGGGATCGCGCTCCTTGTTCTCGTGCCGCTGCACGCTGCCTTTCTCGAGCACCAGGAACACGCCTCGCGAATTCTTCACGATGTCTCCCCGCTCGGCGAGAATCGTGGCGCGTTCCTTCGGATTGCGCTGATCGTCGATCAGGATCCCGAGCAGCTGCCCGTTCGCCAGCCGCTCCCGGATGTGCAGAGTGAGGTTCGCCTCGATCTTGCTGAAATTGCCGGGCTGCACGATGTTGGCGACGAGGTCGGCGCGGACCTCGGTCGCCCAGCGCCGCAATTCGCGCAGCCCCCACGGCGAGACGTAGATGCTGATCACCGCCACCAGCAGCGAGACCACGACACCGACGCCGAGGAACGGGCGGAACACGTGCCAGGGCGGCATGCCGGCGGCGTTCATCACGATGAGCTCGGAATCGTTGCCGAGCTTGTTGAGCACATGCGCCACCGCGATCATCAGCGCGATCGGCGCGATGATCTGCACGAGCAGCGGAATGATGAGGCCGGTGATGCCGATGAAGACGAAAACGCTCTGGCCCTGATTGGTCATCAGGTCGATGTCGCGCAGCGCCTGGGTGATCCACATCAGCGCGGTGACGCTCACGCAGACGACGAGGAAGGCGCCGAAGGTCGCGCGAAAAGTATAGCGGCCGATGGACCCCATCCGACTTCGCGTCCCCGCTCGCTCCCCCTCCGGACGTCGCCGGTTGCCGACATGCACAAGCCGACCTCGAGCCTGGCCCGAGGTCGCCCATGCATGCGGCCCAACCCAACACGCCCTCGCCCGCAGGACCCCTATTCCGGCGGGCGATCCGACTCCTTGGCGACCCCTTTTTTAACCCGTAATTGGTCGCGAAACAAAGTGGCCTCGCCAAGGCAAACCCTTTGAGCGTGCACAATAAATCCTTAAATTGCCGGCGTTGCGCGCCTGCCACGGCTGTCCCGAAACGGGGCGCTCGGGCCGACCGTGGCCCGCGCCGGAAGCGGCCGATTCGAGGGCTTTGCAGGCCCGCGGCGGCCGGGCATAGGTTCTACCGAAAACGGCCGATCCTCACGGTCCCTCGCCTGCAGAGGACGAGCCTCGCAAGGAGGAGACAAATGCCCGTGATGAAGCCAGGATTTGCCCCCTTCGGCACTCCGGCCCAGGGGATTCTGGTTGCCTTCTGCGAGGAGGGGTTGAAGCTCGGGACGGCGGCGCGGAAGACGCTGGCCCCGACCGGCGATCTCCTCGCGCGGGCGGCCGCTGCCGATCGTTTCAAGGGGAAGAACGGAACGGCGCTCGACCTCATCGCTCCGTCGGGGCTCGATGCTGCGCGCCTGATCGTCATCGGGGTCGGGCGGGCGAGCGAGCTCAAGACCCACGACTTCGTCAAGCTGGGGGGCGTCGCCATGGGCAAGGTTCCCGCCACGGCCGCCGAGGTCACCGTGCTTGCCGATCTGCCCGGCGGCATCAAGCCCGATCGCGTCGCCGAGATCGTCCTCGGCTTCGAGCTCCGCGCCTACGATTTCGAGCGTTACAAGACCAGGCGCAAGAACGGCGAGGAGAAGGCGAGCGAGGTCAGGCTGACGATCGCCGTGGCCAATGTCGCTGCCGCCGAGAAGGCATTCGCCCCGGCCAGCGCCGTCGCCGGCGGGGTGAAGCTCGCGCGCGACCTCGTCAACGAGCCGGCCAACGTGCTGTTCCCGGAGGAATTCGCTCGGCGCGCCGGCAATCTCAGGAAGCTCGGGATCGGCGTCGAGGTGTTCGACGCCAAGGAGATGAAGAAGCTCGGCATGAACGCGCTGCTCGGGGTCGGGCAGGGCTCCCAGCACGAGAGCAGGATGGTGATCATGCGCTGGAACGGCGGCAGGCGCGACAGCGCACCGGTCGCGTTCCTCGGCAAGGGCGTCTGCTTCGATACCGGGGGCATCTCGATCAAGCCCGCCGCCAGCATGGAGGACATGAAGGGGGACATGGCGGGGGCGGCCTGCGTCGTCGGCGTGATGCAGGCGCTGGCCGGGCGCAAGGCGAGGGTGAACGCCGTCGGCGCCATCGGCCTGGTCGAGAACATGCCGAGCGGCAACGCGCAGCGCCCCGGCGACATCGTCACCACGATGTCGGGACAGACGATCGAGATCGTCAATACCGACGCCGAGGGCCGGCTCGTGCTGTCGGACCTGCTGCACTACGTGAACAAGCGCTTCAAGCCGAAGTTCATGATCGATCTCGCGACCCTGACCGGAGCCATCATCGTCGCGCTCGGGCAGGAACATGCCGGTCTCTTCGCCAATGACGACAAGCTCGCCGAGCGTCTGATCGAGACCGGCAAGAAGACCGGCGAGCGCGTCTGGCGGATGCCGCTCGGGCCCGAATACGACAAGCTCATCGATTCGAAATTCGCCGACATGAAGAACACCGGCGGCCGGCATGGCGGGGCGATCACCGCCGCGCAGCTCCTGGCCCGCTTCGTCGACAAGACCCCCTGGGCGCATCTCGACATCGCCGGGACCGGCATGGGCTCGCCGCAGACCGACATCAACCGCAGCTGGGGCTCGGGCTTCGGGGTGAGGCTGCTCGATCGGCTGGTGGCGGAATATTACGAGAAGTGATAGCAGCAGTGTGCGGGAGCTCGATGCTCCTTACGAGCTGGTCGACACGCCATGCCCCCCACCGTCGGTGGAGCGAGATTGCTTGGGGATCACGCGACACGGGGCGCAACTGCCGATCGCACCAAGGGGAATAGTCGTGACCAATGAACAGATCAGAGCGGTTCTGCACCGGATGCTTCTTCTGCTGGAAGCTCAAGAAGGGGAGCTCTACCACTCGTCGGACGACGAGTGGGCCGCTATTCAAGAGGGCGTCGACGAGGTCGGCCGAGGCGAGGTGGTGTCCGCTAAAGAAATGGATGCCTTCTGGAAACAGCAAGGTCTGTGAAGGTCGCATTTTCACGACGCGCAAGGGAGAGATGATTGACCTCGGATAGTGCCGGGCCTCAGTCTCTCGGAGTGGTCCGTCTCACCGGGTTCAGGCTTGAAGGACGAGCAATGCCGAAGGAAAGCCTATCTATAAAGCTGCCCGCGAAGATCCGGTCTCTCGTCGACAAGGAGGCGAGGCGGGGCAGACGGAGCCGGTCGGCGGTGGTGAACGATGCGCTCCGGCTGTATTTCAGGTTACGACAGATCGGCGAGGAGCGGCCAACCGACGAAGAATGCGCGGCTATCGCAGAAGGTCGACGAGCCTATCAGCGCGCAGAGGTCGTGACACTGGAAGAGTGGCGCCATGCCATGGGGCTTGGCGATCACTAAGCCGGCGGATCGAGACCTCCGCCGACTGTCGCCCAACGATCTTCGGCGGGTGAACGCAGCCTTTGAGGCCATGCGTCGCGACCCATACGGCGGCGACGTGAAGTTCCTGGCCGGAACCGCCGGCACACTGCGGCGGCGAGTGGGGGCATGGCGTATCTTCTTCGAGGTGCACCAGCAGCGACGGACTATAGTGGTGCTTGCGGTCAGGCGGCGCACCTCGACGACCTATCGAGGGTGAAGGGCGGGGGATGACGGAATTCGTGCTCTATCACCTGGAGCGGCAGCCGCTGCAGCGGGTCTTGCCGGCGCTGTTGGAGAAATCGCTCGAGCGCGGCTGGCGGGTGGTGGTGCAGGCGGGCTCCGACGAGCGCATCGAGGC
>DASXAP010000162.1:0-4514 GCA_036406655.1 Xanthobacteraceae bacterium
AGCCCCGGGAGAGTTGAACACGGTAGGATTACATATATTGCCGGCGCCGAAGCCCTGGTTGATCAACGCGGTGGCGGTCCCGTTGTAGGAGATCGCCGCGTAGCCGGCCCAGAACGAGGTCCGCCACTTCGGGTTCCAGAAGTGCTGGTAGGCGGCGTTGATGCTCCAGCCCTCGGTCCGCTCGATCTCGCCGCCGTTGGTGAAGATACCGTCCACACCCCAGGCGATCGAGCGCCGGTTGCTGTTGTCGAAGATGTCGTAGTTGTTCATGTCCTGGACGTAGCCGATGGCGCCTCGCGCCCAGACGAAGTTGGCGCCGATGATGTCGTTGTTGGGCAGGTTGAGGAGCCCGCCAACCGCGAAGGCGTAGCCGTACTGGTCGGCTGGATGGCCGTTGTTCACGCACTGGGCGATCGCGCAGTTGTCGGGGCCGACGCTGTAGTAGTTGGCGCTGATGTCGTGCAGCGCGGCGCTGACGCCGAAGAATCCCCAGGCCTGATCGACCCGGGCATTGAAGACGAGGTCGGGCACCCGGAAGCCGTTGTTGAGGCCGTTGATCGCGCCGCCCATGTTCGCCAAGCCGTTCGAGCTCGCGATCGACACGCCGTTCGAGCCGCTGGTGAAGAAGCCGGCGACCGACGTGTTGACGGTGTTGGCCTTGTTGTGGCCGTTCGGGTCCTCGGCCGAGAAGGTGGCGGAGAGGCCGCCGCCGAACTGCGCGGTATAGGCCCACACCAGCTCGCCGCCGGCACCGGTGTCGCCCGAGGTGCGGGTGTTGAGGTAGGAATAGGCGCCGCCTTGGGTGAACAGGTCGAAGAAGGACTGCGCCTTGCCGACGGTGAAGCCGGCCCATTGGATGAAGGCGCGGTCCCAGTAGGCCAGGCAGTTGTTGGCGGTCGAGTTGTTGCACGGGCTGGTGCCAGCCTCGGTGCGGTCGGGCGCGCGGGCGTCCCAGCCGGCGCGGATATAGCTGCGCAGCGTGCCGTACTCGGTCTGGTCGCGCACGTCGAGGGTGATGAGCCCGCGCAGGGTGTAGTTGATGTCGTTGGTGTCGACCCGGTTGAAGCGGGCCATGCCGGTGACGTTCCCGGAGCCCCAGGCGATACCGCTCGAGCCGCTGTGCGCCTCGGTCTGCAACCGCAGATAGCCGCCGATCTTGATGCAGGTGGCGGTGCCCGGGATGTAATAGTAGCCGTCGCCGTAGAGCGAGCAGATCTTGACGAACAGCACCGGCGCTGCCTTGACCGGCATGTCGGCGGCTTGCGCCCCGGCGACCGCGACGAGCCCCGCGGCGGTACCGAGGAGAAGACTTTTCACCATCTTCATCTCAACCTCCATGTGTTGTCTGGGAGGGTTCGGTCTCCGTCGGGCGCTGCTCACCCTGGAAGCTCCCCTTTACTCCCCCTCCCTTCCGATCTCTCCGGTGCCATCGTTGTCCCCAAGGCACCGGATCGACCGGAAGGTGGCGACACAGGGTGCCCCCCTCCGTCGCACGCTCACATTAACCCACGGGTTCCGACAGGCAACGATAAAGCGCCGCTTTGAACAGCGGCGGACGCAGTTTTCAGGCGAGTGTTGCGCAAAGACCACTTGCAACTTGGCAACGGAATGCGCTTTCCCGCGGCCGCCGAGGCGCTCGGCAGCGATACTCTAAGTAACGGAAAGCAAACAGGAATCCACGCTCGGCCCGTGGCTGGAAAAACGCCCGCTTGCTGCCCGCAAGCCTGGCCTTCCATTCCCGGCGATTAAAACTCGCTGCGCCGAGCATTCGCCGAGGCACCGTACGACACACCGCTACCGCCGGATTCGATTCGCTGCTGCAGATCGCGCTGATCCTGAATTATCGACCGACAGTCGGTCCGTTCGCCTATTTTCGCCCTCACGGCGCTAATGCGGCTTCTGCACGCAGAATTGATACATCCCGGAGAACAGGTTGGGATGCTCGCGCTCGAAGGCCTCCCAGCTCGCCAGATCCGTCATGCGGGTGTCGCGCGGAAAGCGCTCGAGATATCGCGCGGTCCAATAGTGCGGGAGATCGAAGCCGAGGAATGCAAGCCCGTTGGCGGCGATGAAGTCGGCAATCTGCGCAAGCGTGAAGCGGTGCTCCTGCACGTGGAAGAGCAAATCGCGGCAGGAGCTCGTGGTGAAGAAGTCTTCCGCGCCCGTCACCGTCCGGAATCGCGTTCCGCCGTCCGCCGCGATCAGCTCCTGCCGGCAGCGGCGGATGTCGTCGGCGGTCGGGCGATAGCCGCGCTCGGCGATGAACGCGCGCGCCTCGACGATCTCGGCACGGGCGATCGTGCTGTAGAGCCCGATCGCCATGACGCCGCGCGGCCGCAGCAGCGCGAGGAGCCGCCGCCAGCCCGCGAGCGGATCGGCGAGATGATGCAGCACGCCGAGCGCCTCGATGAGGTCGAAGCTTCGTGCCAGCGAGCCGAGCCCGAGCAGATCGGCCTGCGCATATTCGATGCTGCCGATCCCGAGGGCGCGGGTCTTGCGCAGCGCAAAGGCGAGGCTCGCGCGGCTCAAATCGACCGCCAGCAGTCGCGCGCCGAGGAGCCGCTGCGCCGCCTCGATCGCATGCTGCCCGGTGCCGCAGCCGGCGATGAGGACGTCGACCTCGGTGCGTCCGGTCGGCACGAATGGCGCCAAAGGCAGGCGCCGCTGCAGATGCAGGTCGAGCGGGAGCGGCTGCGCCGGCGGCTCGGCGCGGACCCAGCTCGGATAGGGATTGTCCTCGTATTGCTCGCGCACCCGGCGCGAGACCGCGTCGTCGATGGGGGTGAGCACGAGAATCGACGCGCGCAGCTCCATCTCCTCGGCGGGCTCGCGCACCTGCTGCAGCAGCAGCTCCGCGACCGGGGCGGACCAGCTCCGGTCGAGCAGGCGTCCTGCGCCGTCGAGCGTGTGCAGCGGGAAGTAGCAGGCGACCGCCGCAAGCACGAGCTCGGGAATGGGCTCGCCACAGGCGAGCTTCGCGACGACGATGTCCCGCTGCCGCCGCGCCTCGCCCATCTCCTCGTCGGTGCGGGCGAACACCTGCTCGTTGAGGAAGCATTGCTCCGCCAGCGCGCAGCATAGCTCGACGGCGCCGGCGTCCCCCGTCGTGTCGGGCGATGCCGCAAGCCTCAGCATCGCTGCACGCAGCACGGTCAGGAACCGCTCGAGCTTGAGCTCGCTCACGGGCACCGTCTGCAGCAGGCAGCGCAGCAGACGGATGCGGGCGATCTCGCCGATGCTGCGCGACCCGAGCAGCTCAGCGGCCGAAAGCCGCCGCGGCCATGCCGCCGCCACCCGGGCGATCGCCTCGTTGAGCGCCGGCTCCTGCTTCACCGCGCGCGAGGCGATCCGCGCGAGATCGGTGGGCCGCGTCCATGGCTCGGACAGCGCCCGCACCAGCAGCGCGCGGAAATCCTCGGCGTCCGGCGGCACGCCGAGCATCTTCATGCATTGCACGATCAGCAGCCGGGTGTCGGCGGTCTCATTGATCGCGAGCGCGCGCCGCAGCGCGCCGAGCGCATTGTCGACCTCGCCCATCGCCATGAATGCGCGGCCGAGATTGTTGTAGGCGTCGATGAAATCGGGCTTGCGCCGCAGCGCCGCCCGGAAATGGCGGCTGGCCTCGGCCAAGCGGCCCCGCGCCCCGAGCAGGATGCCGATGCCGTTGTGCGCCGCCGGCAGGTCGGGCTCGAGCTCGAGCGCGCGGCGAAAGCTGCTCTCGGCTTCGGCGGGCCGCCCTTGCGCCGAGCGGAGGTTGCCGCGGGCGCAATGAATCTCGGCCGATCCCTGATTCGCGGCGGCGGCACCGTCGAGCTGCGCCGCCGCGGCGTCGAGCTTCCCCTCCTGGAGCAGCATCAGGCCGAGGTTGACCTGCGCCTCGACATAGTCGGGCTTGAGCCTGATCGCTTCCTCGTAGTGAGCGGCGGCCTGCTCGAGCCGGCCGAGCGACTGCAGGGCGACTGCCATGTTGTAGCGGCACTCGGCGGCATCCGGGTTGAGCGCGATGGCGCGGCCGATCGGCTCGACTGCCGCCGCCGGCTGTCCCCGCTGCAAGGCAACGATGCCGAGATGGTAGAGGCTGCCGAAATGATCGGGATCGACCGCGAGCGTCCGCCGATAGGCGGTCTCCGCCTCGCCGAGTTGTCCGGCCCGGTGGTGACGCACGGCGAGCGCAAACAGCTGCGATGCGTCATCGCCTACCGTCCGCTCGCCAACGCTGCGTGAATTGATCACCAAGTGTCCACCGTGTCGATGACCTACCAAAAGCGCTTAGCGGCGAACGCGTGACCGGAGCCAGATTTGAGATAGCGTTCGGATGACTCGGCCTTGGCCCGATCGGAAAAAGCAATGTCGGTCACGAGGCGCCAGGGCGGGTGTTTTGACGTGTGAGCGGATTTTCCCGCATTATGCTCCTCGAAGCGCTGCTTGAGATTGGTGGTCAGTCCCACATAGCGTTGGCCATGAGCGGCCAAGCTTTCGATAAGGTACACATAAAACACAACTCAGCCCTCCTT
>DASXAP010000163.1:0-5894 GCA_036406655.1 Xanthobacteraceae bacterium
CGCCTCAAGCGGGTGCTTGCGGACTGGTGCCCGCCCTATTCCGGCTATCACCTGTTCTATCCGAGCCGCCGCCAATCCTCCGCGGCCTTCGCGCTCATCGTCGATGCGCTGCGCTATCGCCCCGCAAAGGACGCGGGCTCCCGATGAACGGGACGATGCCCGAGATGCGGCATGGCTTCCTCCTCTATCGGGCCGGACGCGCGCGCTGTTCGAAGGCCTCCTTGGCGACTGGCATCGCCGAAAACGCATTTGGCCAGCCGACATAGAAGGCGAGATGCGTGATCACCTCGCCCGCCTGCTGTTGCGTGAGGCCGTTATCCATCGCCCGGTTGAGATGATAAGGAATCTGCGCCACCTGACCGCCGGCAATGAGCGCGCTCACCGTGACGAGGCTTCGGTCGCGCGGCGCAAGGCCCGGCCGGAGCCATAGATCGCGGAAGAGCAGGTCGGTCGTGTATTGCACGACGCCGGGAAAGGCAGCCCCGAATTGCCGGTTGACGCGCGTCGCGCGGTCGGCCTCCGCCGCTTCATCGAGCGGGAGTCGCGGCCCCGTCGCGGCGGGCAGCTGGTCGGCGCTGATGTTGCGGGCAGCGAATGCATCCTTCGCTGCGGCCACCGCCGCCATGGCATTGGGCCACCCTGAGTAGAAGGCGAGATGCATGATGATCTCCGAGATTTCGGAGGGCTTCACGCCGTTCTCCAGTGCGCAATCGATGTATGACGGGAGCGCGATAGCCTGGTTGCGTGCAATCAGCGCGGCGAGGGTGATGATGCTCCGGTCACGCGCATCCAGGCCGGGACGTTTCCAGACCTCGCCGAGCAGACGGTCCTGCGTGAATTGATCGAGTGCCGGCGCAACCGCCGCAAATGCGGCGCGGGTCGAGGCTTCTTGCGATCGTGCCATGGTGTTTTCCTCCTCTGCCTGTGCCGACGAGCCGATCACGGTGAGCGCGGTGAGGATCGCTGCAACGAGCCGCATGCATTTTCTCCTTTGGACGTTTCTGCCCCCCTCGCACGCGGGCAGCCAGTGGTCGCCCGGCCCCGCGTGATTTGCTCAGAAGAAATCCCGCGATGCCCGCCGCGCCCAACGCACCAAGCATGCCGGCAACAAAGACGCTGTCTAGCCCCGCCCGCTCGGCAAGAAAACCGAGCCCCGGCGTGCCGAACCCGAGCGCCACATCGAGAAAGGCCGTATAGGCGCCCATCGCGAGCCCGCGGTTCTGCGCCGGGACGAGCCGCACCGCTTCGACGCCGAGCCCGGGATAAACCAGTGAATAGCCGAAGCCGGTCAGCGCGGCCCCGGCAAGCGCGGCGGCGAGCGAGGGCGATAATGCGAGCAGAGCGAGGCCCGCCGCTTCGATCAGAACGCTGAGCAGAGCGACCTTGGGCGCGGCAAAGCGGTCGGCGAGGTGTCCGAGGAAGAGCCGCGCCAGGATGAAAACGACGGCGAAGACCGTGAAGGCCGGCCAGGCCGCCCATCCGCGCGCGACAAATAAGAGCGCGCTGAAGGCGGTGATCGCACCGAAGCCGATGCTGCTCAGCGCCGCGGCAATACCCGGAACCCAGACCGAGGCCATGACCTTCATGAGCCCAGTCTGCCGGCGGGGGATTGTGGCCACACTCCGCAGCGGCACGATGTAAAGCAGGGTGACGAGCGGCAGCGCCGCCGTCGTCAGCGCAAGACCGGAAAAACCGAACCGCCCATAGATGGCGCTGCCGATCGGCGCGCCGACCGCGAACGCCGCGAACATGGCGCTGCCGACCCATGCAATCGCCTTGCTCGTATTGCGCACGGTCAGGATTGCAAGTGCCCAGCTCTGTCCCCCGGTGATGATGAAGCTTTCGCCCACGCCCAGAAGCAGGCGTCCAAGAAGGAGAATCATCACCGACACTTCCGGCCGGCTCACCGCCGCCAGCGACAGCAAATAAAGCCCGCCCGATGCAGCCGCGATCCCAAGGCCGACGATCACCGCGATCTTGGGCCCGCGCGTATCCGACTGGCGGCCGGCCCAGACGCGCGAGAGAATCGCGGCGGCGAACTGACCGCCGGTCACGAGCCCGACGAGAAATGTTCCGAGCCCCAGTCCCTGGTGCACGTGCAACGGCAGAACCGGCAGTCCCATGCCGATGACCAGGAACGCAACGAAGACCGCGCCCATGATCGGCAGCAATGCCGCCGATCCCGCCTGCCCCGGGGAAGGGTTGCCTGCGCGACTCTTGGGATACTCGCCCATCTTCCTTCAACCACCACGCCGGCTTGGGTTGCCGGATGAGACGCCTTCCGTTGAGAAAACCAATCCGCAGCACGCGTTGTTGCTGCTGAACTCATTGCTGCTGCTGAGAGCTAGGCGGCAATCGGGGAAGGAACTAGCCAGGGAAATGCGCAAGGACTTATGAAGTCGGCTCACGAATGGCCTTGTGATCGGACATCGGCTGCAATAAGGCTCCGCAGAACCCATGTCGGCTAGGCTGGAGCGGGTCCGCTCATTTGCAGCGTCATGCGGGGGCTTGCCCCGCAGCTCTGTTGCTGTCATCGCCGGGCTCGTCCAGGCTCGTCCCGGCGATCCCAATTCAGAATCGGGATGGCCGGCACAAGGCAGCACAAGGCCGGCCATGACGCCCTTGGAGTGCGCGGGCTGCAATGCAGGCTGCGGCGTCTCTACATCCCGAGATAAGCGCGCCGGATTTCCGGCATCGCCTCGAGCGCGGCGGGCCGGCCCTCGGTGAACACGCGCCCCTCCGCAAGCACGTAGGCATAATCGCTCACCGCCAACGCGAGATGCACGTTCTGCTCGACGAGAAGGATGCTGAGCCCCGCTTCCCTCAGCTTCGTGAGCGTGCTGAAGAGCTGATAGACCAGCACCGGCGCCAGCCCGAGCGACATCTCGTCGATGACCAGGATGTCGGGATCGGACATCAGGCCGCGGGCGAGCGCCAGCATCTGTTGCTCGCCCCCCGACAGCGTGCCGGCGATCTGCCGCCGGCGCTCGGCAAGGCGCGGAAACAGGCCGAACACCTGGTCCAGGCGCTGCGCGTATCTGCGCGCGGCCCGTTTGGAGAAGGCACCGAGCTCGAGATTCTCCGCGACGGTCATGGCGCTGAACAGCTGGCGCCCCTCCGGCACCAGCGCGAAGCCGCGCGCGGACTTGAGGTTCGTCGGCAGCCGCGTCACGTCCTCGCCGTCGAAGAGGACGCGCCCGCGCCAGGGCGCGATCGTGCCGACGATGGCGCGCAGCATGGTGGTCTTTCCGGCGCCGTTGGCGCCGACGAGCGCCGTGAACTGTCCGCGCCCGGCCTTCAGCGAGACGCCCCAAAGCACCTGGACCTCGCCATAGCCGGCCTCGAGCGCTTCGACCTCGAGCACCGCGTCGGGCACGGCTCAGGCCCTCCTCTGCAGCTCGGCTGCCAGCCTGGGATCGCCGAGATAGGCCTCGATCACCTGCGGGTCACGCGACACCTCGATCGGCAGGCCTTCCGCCAGCTTGTTCCCGAAATTCACCACGATGATTCGATCCGAGAGGCTCATGATTGCCTGCATGAGATGCTCGATCATGAGAATCGTCACGCCGTGCGCCCGGATGCGGCCGATGATGCCGATCATGTGCTCGACCTCGGTCGGATTGAGGCCGGCGAGCACCTCGTCGAGCAGCAGCAGCAACGGCCGGCCGGCGAGCGCGCGCGCGAGCTCCAGGCGCTTCTTCGCAGCGATGGTCAGATGCATCGCCAGCGTCGCCCGGCGGGCCTCGAGCCCGGTGATCATGATCGCCTCGTGCGCGGCTTCGCGCGCCTTCGCCAGCGACAGGTTCTCGCGGCCGAAGCAGGCGCCCACGGTGCAGTTCTCCAGCACCGTCATGCTCGTGAGCGGCTGCACGATCTGATGCGTGCGGGCGAGGCCATAGCGGGCGATGCGGTACGGCTTCTCGCCGGCGATGCTCCTGCCGGCGAAGCGGATGCGCCCTGCGTCGGGCGCATGCACACCGTTGATCAGGTTGAAGATCGTGGTCTTGCCGGCGCCGTTAGGACCGATCAGGCCGAGGATCTCGCCTTTCCGGACCGTGAAGCCGAGATTGCGCACCGCCTGCAGCCCGCCGAAATTCTTGCTCAGTGCCTCGACCTCGAGGAGTGCGCTCATTCGAGCACCTTCTGCGCGCGCGGGAAGCGGGCATAGATCCAGCCCATGAGCCCGCCCGGAAAGAACAGCACGATGAGCAGCAGCAAGAGGCCCGCGACCACCAGCTGGAAGTTCGCGAATGTCTCCGAGGTCAGGAGATAGCCGCGCAGCTCCTCGTAGAGATAGGCGCCGAGCGCGGCGCCGGTGATGGTGCCTTGCCCTCCCAGCATCACGATGACGATCGCCTCGGTCGACAACGTGAGATCGAATGCATCCGACGGCTGAATGAAGGCGCTCTTGACGAAATAGAGGCCGCCCGCGATCGCCGGCAGGAATGCCGAGGCGCTGTAGAGGAGCGCCTTGTAGAGCGGCGTCGGCACCCCGAGGATCGCTGCCGCGTCCTCGTTCTGCCCGATGGCGACGAGCCCGAGGCCGAACTTCGAGCTCTTGATCGCGTAGCTCAGATAGAGCGAGAGCCCCATCACCGCGACCATCAGGAAATAGATGATCCAGAGCGCCTGCGCCGGTCCGCCCAGCGGCTTGAAGATCGCCGGCGAGAGATACATGCCGGAGGAGCCGCCCCACGGCGTGAAGTTCTCGACCGCCGCCTGTATGCCTTCGTTGACCCCGATCGTCGCCAGGGCGAAGAAAGCGCCGCGCAGCCGCAGGATGCCGATTCCGAAGGCCAGCGCCAGAATGCTCACGCAGATGCCGGCGGCGAGCAGGCTGATGCCGAGCGGCCAGGCATGCGCGTTCACCAGCCAGACGCAGATATACCCGCCGAGGCCGAAAAAGACGATGCTGCCGAAATTGATGTAACCGGCATAACCGAGCATCAGATTGAGGTTGCTGGCCAGCGTGATGTAGAGCGCCGCCAGGATCAGGCTCTCGCGCAGCTCCACATTGCTGCCGATGGCAGGCGCGATCACGAATGCTGCGATCACCAGCGCGATGACCCAGAAGAAGGGCCGGCGCACCAGCCCCGGCATCACAGGGCTCCGCGCCGCGTCGCGAGAATGCCGGCCGGAAACGCGACCAACGCCACCACGAACAACGCGAACTCGATCACCAGGGTCCAGCTCACCGGCACGAACGGCGCGACCAGCCCTTCGAGCAGCCCGAGCGCCATGCCGCCCATCAGCGCGCCCACCGGGTTGCCGAAGCCGCCGAGGACCGTCACGACGAAGCTCTTGAGCTGATAACCGTCGCCCGAAAGGAGGGTGAATGGAAAAAGCGTGGCAATCAGCGTGCCCGATACGCCGGCGAGCGCGATGCCGATGCCGACCGAGAGCGCCAGCACCCGCGTCGTCGGGACGCCGACCAGCTCCGCGGCCTCGCGGTTGCTGGCAACCGCGCGCACCGCTTTGCCCAGCCGCGTCCGGTGCAGGAACAGATAGAGCAGGCCGGCGATCAGCATGGCCAGCGCTGCGGCTACCATGTGAGCGCCGGGAAAGGTATAGCGGCCGATGCTCAGCCCCGGCAGCGACACCTCGACGTTGAACAGCGCTGTTCCCCAAATCGCGGTGCCGATGCCGATCAGGACGAGATTGACGGCAAACGTCGAGAGGAGGCTCATCAGCGGCGGCCGGCCGATCATGCGGTGAACGGCGACCCAATAGAGCAATACGCCGACGATGAAGCCGCCGATCAGCACCGGCGGCAGAGCCACGTAAGGCGAGACGCCGAGTGCCTGCACGAGCAGATAGACGGCGAACATGCCGGCGACGATCATCGCTCCATGCGTGAGGTTGATCACGTCCATGACGCCCCAGATCAGCGTCAG
>DASXAP010000164.1:0-33747 GCA_036406655.1 Xanthobacteraceae bacterium
TGATCGCGGTCGGCGACCGGATGGCGAAGATTGCCTGGTTTTCCCTGCCGCGCACCGATGGCGGCCGCATCGACTGGCATACAAGCAGCATTGGCAAGGTCTCGGGCTCGATGCTTCCCAAGCATGATCCCCAGATCGAGGCTATCTGTGCTGACGGCGCTGGGCGCGTTTTGCTGCTCCAGGAAACGCCGCCGCGTGTCGAAGTCATCGATCCCGAGAAATCAAAGGTGGTTGCATCGATCGATCTTGCGCTTGAAGGACGCGGCAGAATTGCGCGAGCGTGGTCCGACCCGAAGGGGTCACGGGGAGAAGGAATGGTGCTGCTGCCCGGCGGGCATTTGCTCGTCGCCAAGGAGAAGAAGCCGGCAGCCTTGATTGAGTTCGGCCCGCCAAATTCGCGACCGCGGGGGTTGGTTCGCGGCGGAGCACTGGCGGAGAACGAGCGGTGGCCGATCAAGAAAGGGCACCACCGGTTCGTTGCTCTCGCAATCTGGCTTCCCGACGAGGCACTGGCCGGAATCTGCGCCGACTTCAGTGACCTCGCCATAGGTCCTGATGGTTGCCTTTATCTGCTCAGTGACGAGTCCTTCACTATTGCGCGGCTCGACGATCTCCCGGCGGGTGGCGGCACCGCTGCGCTCCTTGGAGCGTGGCGGCTCGGCGATCTTGATGGCAAGCCTGAAGGGCTTGCATTCACCGCGCAGGGTCGTGCGGTCGTCGGGCTCGACACGCGCAAGCCGCGCCGAAATCTCGTCCTGCTGCAGCCGCCGGTTGCGCAGTTGCGCGGCAGCGATCAGAAGCCGAGTTGATCCCTCGAGCAATCGGCATTCTCGGCTGGTTCACTTATCGCTCGAGCTGTTTCAGGCGTCCATCCCTCTCGGATCGTCGCGTGTCCAGACAACAAGCAACTGCCAGGCGATCGAAAGCACGATTGGGCCGACGAATAGACCAATCATGCCATGCACGAGCGTGCCCCCGAGCACACCGATGAATATTACCGGCATTGGCGTGCTCAGGCCCTTGGCCACGAGCGGCCGCAAAATGTTGTCCAGCAGATTTACCGGAACCATGTAAAGCGTGAACAGAGCCGCCATCGTGGTATCCATGGCAAACCAGCTCCAGATGATCAGCGGCACCAGGATCACCGATGGACCGATTTGAATTATTCCAAGCACCAGAACCAGGAAGCTGAATAGCCCTGCTGCTGGAACCCCGGCGATCAGCAACCCAATGCCCGCCAACAGTGCCTGCAGGATTGCAATGCCGATAATCCCCCGTGAAACATTGCGGATTGTCGCTCCCGCCAAATCGACGAACTCTTCACCCCGATCCCCCGCTAGATGGCCGAGAACGTTCTTGATCGAGTGGATCAATGACGGACCTGGAATGAGCAGAAAACCAGAGATGATGACCGCAATGATGAATTTCAGCAGATTGATGCCGATGCTGCCTGCTGCATTCAGCAAGCCGCTTCCCAGCGGCTTGAGCTGTGGCGCCGCCTCGATGATGAGCGCCCGAAGATTGGTCGAAGCGAGCAGCCAGCCTTCGTAGATATTCTCACCAATGAGGGGCCAGCCTCTTACCGCTTCGGAAGGCGGAGGCAGCGTCAGAGTTCCATCGCCGAACCGAGCAAGGAGTGCCCGTACGGTCTCAGCCAGGCTGAGGGCGAGCCAAGTCACTGGACCGAGCATTACGAGAAGGCTGAGAATGGTAATTGCCAGCGCCACCGGCACGCGATGACCATGCAGTCTTGTCGAGAGCCAATCGAAGAAGGGATAGAGCGCGACGGCAATAATAATGCTCCAGAGGATGGTAGTCAGGAACGGCCTGATCAGGAGCAATGACCAGTAGCCCAGAAGTCCAAGACAGACTATGCGGATCGTCAGCAGCATGAGCTCGTCATTTGAGGGGACGAGCTTTGGAGGTGGACCGTCGTCTTTCACTGCTGCGTCCTCCCGGGCTCAAAACGTGCGGTAAGCGGACATTGGCTCCTCGGCTCGCCGGATCCTATCGTCCTCAGACCCTCGGCGGACCGCCGGCGTGCTCGGGTCCTGAGCCCGTCCGCAGTCCGTCGACCAGTTGCGCGGGCCAGCGAGCCTGCTGATGAATCCCCTCGCAGCCGAGGGCGCATCGCCGCCCTGGCAGTAGAAATGCTGGCTGAGGCGAGCACGGCTCGGCGCATCAAGCGTGCAAGACCTGTGCCCGAGAATAGCCCTATTTGCAAACTCCGCTTCGCTGTGTAGGGTCGTCGTCGCGGCGACCGTTGCGCAAAGGAGTGCTGCACATGGGAATCTTGGACGAGTTACTCGCCGGGGGGCAACGCCAGAAAGAGTACAGGGATTTCATCGATCGATTCGAGCAGGGTCACCCGTCCCAGGGCTACTCCGATCAAGAGGTTCTGAAGCGGTACGGTGACGTGTCACACGCCGTGCCGCCGGACCAGTACGCTCAGGCGGCGCAAGAGGCGCTGAGCAAGCTGACGCCGGAAGAGCGGGCGGCCTTCGTGAAGATGCTGCAGGACCGAGCCGCGGCACGCGGCGTAACGCTGCCGCGACAGGTGGCGCCCGAACCGAAGGAGCTGGGCCAAGTGCTCACCGATTTGCATAAGAAGCCGGGGCAGCTCCGGGATATGCTCGGCGGTGACGCCGTCCAGCCTCGGGAGCAAGCGTCAGGCTCAAGTCCGATCACCGACATCCTGGCATCCCCGATGGCCAAGGCGGTGCTCGCGGGCATCGCGGCCATGGTGGTCAAGCGCGTCATGCGGTAGCGCTCGCCAACGCCGGGGGAAAGGGAGTGAGGAAAAAACACCCGCACCGCCACACCGACGCGCCTTCCTGCCCCTATGGATGCAGGCCGACGACCTTGCCGCTGCCGATGCCGACTGAGAACTGGGAGCTGCATGCCCTGTGGTAACTCAAGTTTCGTGATGGAGAACCTATATCATGGAATCCGCGAGCAATTGACGGCATCAAACAATGAAGACCGGGGACGACCTTAGTTTGGGAGCAAGCGCGCACTGCATCCAATGCCTCAATGGCTGAAGAGTCCTGCGCCAGTTCTCGTTCCTCGGGACCCCCCCCTGGGGGAAAGTGGGCCTCGTCATCGTGGCAGGATATCCCATGATTTCACGAATGTTTCCGTTGGAAACCTATCTCATTCGCGCGTCTCAGACCCGCTTTTGAACGAGGTCGTGGCCGGCAAGCTTCTGCAGCTCCTTACAGCCGTTCGCGGTGACGAGGGCCAGCCCGCCGGCGGTGGCTCCGATCGTCATTTCCTTGTTGCAGGGATTGGGCTCGATGGTGAGCGTTGCGCCCCTCGGAAAGGTGAAGTCTGCCGGCGGCCAGTACGCCGCGGCGCCTGGAATGCCGACGTGCAGCCCCGGCTCGATGCCCATGCCGAACCCATGGATGAGGGGATTTGCCACCGTGTAGCCGGCGCGGCTGATCATCGACGCGGCTTTGACCGCTTCATACGGAGAGCATCCCGGCCGCAGCGCGCCGACAACCGCTCGATAGGCATCGTTGGCAAGACCTGTCATTTCGAGATAACAGTCGGTGGCGGGCCCTAGCGTGACCATTCCATGCACCTGTCCGGCATAGCCGGCGCCGCCTTTGCTGAGCTCGATAAGCACCACATCTCCGGCTTCGATTTCCCGTCCCAAGGGACGGATCGCCGGGGCTGGAACACGCGGTTGCGACATCGACGTCGAGCCGACGAGCACGGCGACGGTGTCGCCGGGGCTCGATGCGATCTGGTGCGCTAGGTCCTTGTCGGTTAGGCCCGGTCGCACGCACTCGAAAACACGCGAGAGGCAATCGTCCGTCAGCGCGGCGCATGTCCGTAGGATGGCGATCTCCTCGTCGCTCTTAATGCGGCGGATAGCCTCCAGCATCCTCGTGCATGGAACGAGCTCGGCCTGTGAGCGGGCCTCCTGCAGATGTGTCATGTCACGATGGGGGATGCCAGGCAGGCGATATGAATCCGGCTCGATCAAGCCGAGCGGGCGACGTGCAAGACCCCTTTCCTCGAGCAGCTCGACTAACAGCTCGACGCTCTTGGTGCCGCCGACGCGGATGTCGCGGACGACAGCGTTGTCGCGCGCAGAGGCGAGGTGCGGGTAGAGCCCTGTGAAGAGCACCGGCTCGTCGTGAAGAAAGAACACCAGATAGCAGCTGACGAGGTCCCAATGATTAGACAGGTAGAAAACGTTTTGCCACCCCTGAAAGGTGCCGAACGCCACCACCGCATGGACGCCCTTCTCCGCCATGCCTGCGCGAAGGGCAGCATGCCGACGCGCAAACTCGGCATCCGAAACACGGTCGGGAAGGCCGGTCGAGCGTTGCCTCATCGAGGGAGAGTACATGTTCCGTTGTCACCGGACAGATGATCCGCGGAACCGCGTGGCGCGGCTGCCATGGGGGCGCCCGAAACGCAACCCGAGCGCGCTCTGCAACGCCGGTCGCCTTTCACCACGCCCGCCCAATTCCCGTGATTTCATTTGATTGAGCCCTCGCTGGCTGCGGCGCGAACGACACTCCCGCTGCTGCAATGAGCAGCGCGGCGAGTGCTGAGCGTTTCATTTCGCCTCTCCCTATGCTTTCTGAACGATCTTGCGAAGCCGGAGTTACCTAGCTTCCCTTCTCCGACAGGAAGTCGAAGAGGGAAAGCGCATGCACCTGCGCGGTGACGAGAACGTCCTCGGTGCGCACATATTCGTTGTAACCCCCCACCGAGAACGGCCGCGGGCCGAAGATGATTCCGGGAATGTTGCGGAAGCGGATGAAGCGGATGTCCCCGCCGGGATACGTGATCTGGAAGACCGGCGCCTTTCCCGTGACCTCAGTGACATTGCGCTTCACCAGCTTGGCAAATTCATTGTTAGGGCTGGTGTAGTGAGGGTCAAAATTGAAGCCCTCCTCGCCATATTCGACGATCACGTCGCCATAGCCGCGCTCCTGTAAGAGCCGCTCGACCATCTGCTTCATCTGCGCATGACCCATGCCGAGCGGCAGTCGGATATCGACCTTGATCATGCATTCGTGCGGCACGACGTTGTGCCGGACACCGGCTTTTACGATTGCCGGATTGTAGGAAGGATGTGTGGTCAGGCGCGTTCGTCCCTCGTAATACTGGTCCCGGCTCGACTCAATGTGACGGTTCTGCTCGCGCAACACCTCCTTCATATCTTCGGGCGTGTCCCCTTCGTAGTTCATGATCTCCTTGAGGAGCAGGATCACTTCCGCCGCCCGCACCACTGCCGTGTCGCCCATGGCGATTGACCCGTGCATCGGCTCGCCAGGTACGGTGAGCTTGAGCACCATGATTCCCTTGTTGGCGATGCTGACGATGTCGAGCGAGTTGGGCTCGCCGATCAGCGCCGCCTGCGGGACGAACTCAGGGTGATTGTCGAGCAGCCACTTCGTCCCGTCGAATCCACCGTCCTCCTCATCCGCCGGACACATCAGGATGAGCTCGCCATCGAGCGGGAGCTTCATATCGACGGCGGTGATGAATGCGCCGATGGAACCGGCGAGGCCGCCTTTCATGTCGGAGGCGCCGCGTCCCAGTACCTTGCCGTTGCGAATCTCGCCGCTGAACGGCGGGAATTCCCACTTGCCGGCATCCTCGACATGAAACGTGTCGAGATGCCCGTTGAGGAGCAGGCGCCGGCCGCCGTTGCCGAATTTGTGGACGGCGACGACGTTGCGGTTTTTCGGCGCGGGCTCGAACACCTGGAACGGAATGCGATGCTTATCGAGCAGGCTGCAGACATAATCGGCCGCCGCTGCGGTATCGCCGGGAGGGTTTTCGCTCGGACGCTTGATCAGCTCGGAGCAGTATCCCAGGATCTCGGCACCGCGCCGGCGAACCTCTAGCAGATAGCCTGAACGAACCGACTCGAAGGCCCTCATTCGCATCTCCCGTCGTTGAGCAGCTTCTCAAGCACCGATCACTGTCCCGGGCTTCGACCAGAACACGACCCGCCGCTGGATGGCACGCAGCGCCACATGCAGACCCACGCCCATCAGCGATAGAACGACGATGCTCGCGAATACGCCGTCCGTGCGGATCTCGTTGTTGAATTTCAGCAGGATGTAACCCAGCCCTTGGGTTGCACCCACGAATTCGCCGACCACCGTCCCAATAACCGCGAGCACGATTCCCACATCGAGCCCCGCGAAGATGAACGGCAAGGCCGCGGGCAGCTGAACGAATCGAAAGATGTCGAGGCGCGAAGCCGAATAGGAGCGCAGCAGCATGATCCGCTCCGGCTTGACCGAATGCAGGCCCTCGATTGTGTTCACCACTACCGGGAAAAAGCAGATCATTAACGCCATCGCGATTTTCGACCCAATGCCGAAGCCGAACCAGATGACGATGAGCGGCGCGATCGCCACCTTGGGAACGGTCTGGAAGGCGACGACATACGGATAAATCAGGCGGTCCAAAACCTCGACCTGCGAAACCAGAACGCCGATCGCGAATCCGATGATTGCTCCGCCCAGGAAGCCGATCAGGGTGGCAGCCAACGTCACTAGGCCATGTTCCAGAAAAAGACCGCTGGCGAAGCCAAGCCAGATCGATTCGGCTACCGCCACCGGCGACGGGACCAGGTAGCTTGGAATATTGCCGACGACGACTGCCGCTTCCCAAAGGACGACAAAGGCGACCGCCACCAGCGCCTGCTGGGTCCATCGCCACGCCTTGGCGAGCGCCGGATTCACAGGGCAGACCTCCGCGGTGCCAGCGGCTGCACGTATGTCGCGGGCACCAGGAGTTGCTCGAACATCTCCGTGAAGTGTCGACGGATCCGGGCAATGGATGAGCCGGCCTCGGCGCTCGATACCTGGTCGAGCGAGCGCGGCCGCGGGAGCCTGATCTCGACCACGTCACGAATTGTACCTGGTCGCGGCGACATCACAAACACCCGGTCGGACAGGAACACCGCCTCGCTGATTGAGTGGGTGATCAGCAGGATCGTCTTGTTGCTTTGCTGCCAAAGCCGCAGCAGCTCCAGATTCATGTAGTCCCGGGTCATGGCGTCGAGCGCGCCGAACGGCTCGTCCATCAGCATGATTTCCGGGTCGAACACGAGCGCGCGGCAGATCGCCACGCGCTGCTGCATGCCGCCGGACAGCTCCGAAGGGTAGCTGTCGGCGAACTTGTCGAGACCCGACATGGCGAGCAAGTCCCGGCAACGGGTGAGGTAATGACCATACGGGAGGCGTAGCACCTGCACCGGCAGCATCACGTTCTCGGTGACAGTGCGCCATTCAAGGAGCAGCGGGTCCTGGAAGACGACGCCCACGCGCTGGCTCGGCCCGTCGACGCTGCGGCCATCAATCTCGACCGCACCCGATCCGTACGGGATCAGGCCCGCGACCACCTTGAGCAGGGTGCTCTTGCCGCATCCGCTCGGCCCCACCACGGAGACGAAATCACCGTCGCCGACCTGCAGGCTTACATCAGCCAGCGCCGGCAGGATCTCGCCGCGCTGTGTCTGATAGGTCTTGCTGAGGTGGCGGATGTCGATCTTCAACGGGACCGCCTTGGATATTGAATATTTTACGGCGGCGCTGCGCTGCGCTGTCAATAGGTGACGGCCGGCGTGGTGCCGATGCTCAGGCGTGCGTTGGTGTCGCGGGGTGCTCCTGCAAAACCGCAGCGGGCATGATGTCAGGATGGCCTCGGGCTAGCGACCTTTGCCATACCAACTGCTTGGCCGCAACCGCCGTTCTTTGGTCCGGATTAGGGGTTCTTTCGCGAGGCAGACGGCGAAGACGGCCACAAAAACAGGAATATTTTGGCCGCCGGGGATAGGCGGTGGGCCCCATGTGGCCGCCCATGTGGGCTCGATGGTGAGCGTTGCGCGATTGGGTATGATGAAGTCTTGCGGCGGCCAGTACGCGCCGCGGCACCTGGAATGCCGACGTGCAGCCCCGGCTCGATGCCCATGCCGAACCCATGGACGAGAGGATTTGCCACCGTGTAGCCCAGCGAGGCTGATCATCGGCGCGCGGCTTTGACCGCCGCCTCCAGCACCCTCGTGCATGGAACGAGCTCGGCCTGTGAGCAGGCCTCCTGCAGATGTGTCATGTCACGATGGGGGATTCCAGGCAGGCGATATGAATCCGGCTCGATCAAGCCGAGCGGGCGACATGCAAGACCCCTTTCCTCGAGCAGCTCAACTAAGAGCTCGACGCTCTTGGTGCCGCCGACGCGGATGTCGCGGACGACAGCGTTGTCGCGCGCAGAGGCGAGGTGCGGGTAGAGCCCTGTGAAGAGCACCAGCTCATCGTGAACAACACTGAAAGGTGCCGAACGCCACCACAGCATGGACGCCCTTCTCCGCCATGCCTGCGCGAAGGGCAGCATGCCCACGCGCAAACTCGGCATCCGAAACACGGTCGGGAAGGCCCGTCGGACTTTCTCAGAGCTGGCACTTGTACGACTTCGCCTGCTCCTCGATCTTTGCGCTGTCGAATTTGGAGATTTCCTTGAAGAAGGAGTCGTCCCCGACAAACATCGAATTCACTGGCGGAAGATCGCCCTTCACCACACCAAGCTCCTGATAGTATTTCGTATTGGTCGCCCAGGAATTTGGCGGGAAGCCCCCCCACAGTTGGTTGGGATTGCTCCGCAATGCATTTTTCACATTGTCTTTCACCACATTGGTCGCGTCTTGCAGCGCCTTGTTCTTGTCCTTCGCCTGACGGATATCGCCAGAGGCCGTCAGATAAATGCAGGCAGCAGCCTCGGGATTGGCAATGGCAAAGACCGTGCCCTTGGTTACTGCCCGCAAGAATTTGACGAGATCGTTCCGCTTCGCACCCATTTTGGCGTCGGTCGTGACATAGACATATCCCACCAGATCTTCCTGGAACGGGAAGACGAAGAACTTGAGGTTCACGCCCTGGTTCTGCATGTCGACGTAGGTGGCGTCCCATAACGCCAGCGCAGCCACTTGTCCGCGGATGAGCGCCGCTGCGGCCTGCGCGCCAAATCCAACCGGAACCCATTGCACGTCCTTGTCCGGGTCCAGCCCTGCCGCCTTGATCATGGCGCGCCCGTCGTAGGTGCGGGTAGCCGACATGGATACCACTCCAATGATCTTGCCTTTCAGGTCCGCGGGTGTCTTGATCGGCCCGCCGGCGAGCACAGCAAGAGCCGTCGCATGCCGACGCAGATAGTTATAAACCGCAACAACTGGGATGCCCTGTTGCCGGCCCAGAATTACGCCAGGCACCGCTGCAAGGCCGACGTCGGCTTTGCCCGCCGACAAGAGTTGGACGACCTGAGTTCCGCCCTGCGAGGTCTGATATTCGAGCTTCACGCCCTCGTCCTTGAAATAGCCGAGGTGGAGAGGAACGAAGACATTGAAAGCTTCATTGGAGGTTACCGCCGACTGACCAAGAATAAGGCTAATCTCACTTTGAGCGGCAGCGGGGGCTGCCAAAAGGGCGGACGAACCGATTGTCGCCGCCACTAAAAGCCCTAGCCGTTTCATTTTGCCTTCTCCCTAAACAACTTTGATGTCACCTTCCATTTGAACGGGCCGTCACTCTATCTCCGACACAGGCGCCTTGCCGGTTTCCTCGGCAACATTGCGTTTGACCATGTTTGCGAAGGCACTGTTTGGACTGGCGCAATGCGGATCGAAATTGAATCCACCTTAGCCAAGCCGCCATTTCCCCCCCCCCGGAAACCGGGACCTCTCTCCGGAGGGATCGAGGGACGCCCTTAGCTCGTATAAAGCTGCGAAAGGCTGCGGTTTGCGCAGCACGTTGCGCGCAAACTCTCGCACCTTGCTCACCGGTTAGTTCGTCGGTACTCGCGGTTCCGACGAGGAGTACGAAAACAGCCAACCCTAATCCACAATCCTCGCAGGGACCCTAATCCACAATGTCCCTCACATGCAAGTCGCCGACAATTCGTGATAGAAAAATTGAGTAATCCTCCCCTTGCTGTGGCGAGGGGCTTTTCCGCAGACTGCTGGATCAATGGTCATGAGAGGGTGTCTAGGTCATGAAGAAGTCGATCATTCCCGGCACATGGCAGCAAAAGCGCGGATTTTCACCGGCAGTAATTACAGAGGGAGCAAGCAAGATTGTGTGGCTGGCCGGCCACTCCGGCCAAACCGATGACGATGGGCGCTCGCTCGCTGGCGATTTCGACGCCCAATGCCGCCAGACCTTCCGTAACATCGAGAAAACACTTGTAGCGGCTCACTGCAAGCTCACCGATCTCGTGACCATGACCGTTTTCCTCATCGATGCACGCTACACGCAGCGAATGCGGGAGGTCCGCGCGGAATTTTTCGCTGACAATTTTCCCGGGAGCGCCGCGATCACCGTTACTGGCTTTGCTGAACCGACAATGATGATCGAGATCCAAGGATTCGCTGTTTCGGACTGAGAGGTTCTCTTCCGCAACCGATTGCGCCGCTACGGCCACGTAGAACAACACCTCGCGGGAGATCAGAATACGCGATGCCTCCGGAGCGTACCGCCAAGTCTACATGGCAACCTTTGCCGACGCCGTTCTACACGTTTCAGAAGAAGACGCACAGGAGCGCCCGGCGCGACCTGGCGCTCGCCCGCGGCGCGACTGCGAAAGCTCGAGCGAGGATCTTGAATGACCAAGACCAGAACCTTCGCCACCGTGTGGGACGCCATCGAGGACAGTCCCGAGGAAGCGGCAGCGATGACGATGCGGTCGAAGATCATGATGGGATCAAGGACAAGGTGGGCCGCTGGAACACTACTAGGCTCAAGCCGCGCGCCGGCTTAATTCTGGCTGCAATGAACGGCGCGGGCCGCAACTTCGACCACTCCAGAAATGGCTCTTGATTTTTCGGCGTCGTAGCCCGTCACACAGTAGCGGTGCACTGTCGAACTTAATCTCGTGGAGTCACTCACGCCCGGTGCGCGGCGGATTTGGCAGGGCGGGATGAGGCCAGCCGACCTGCGCCGCTGTCCATGCATCCGATGTGGTGGTATCGCCGTGTGTGTGGCGGCGAGGCCACGATGCAGCAGAATTTCCGAAAAGGTGTCACGGCGAACTACCACGATTGAGCGTCACACATTCCGATGGGCTTATACTGCTTTTCAAGCGTATGCACCGCGGGGGTTGTCGATGTACCGGATGCTCGGCCTTATGATTGCGATCAGCGTCGCTTTCGCCAGCTTCTCAACTCGCACACCCGCCCAAGTCGCCGCGACGGAAACTATGCTGACGGAGAAGCAAATAGAGGGCTTCATCGCCGTCCAGAAGGCCCTGCAGGGCATGGCTTTGTCGGACCAGGCGTCCGCCAGGTACCGCGCTGAGCAGGAAGGAGTGATCAAGAAGCAGGGATTTAAGAATTTCGCCGAGTACGAGGCGGTTGCTGCGAGCATCTTTATTGTCATGGAGAACATTGATCCGCAGACAAAGATGTTCACGGACCCACATGTGGCGATTAGAAAAGAGATCGAGGCTGTAAGCATCGATAAGGCCATTCAGAACAGCGAAAAGAAGCGGCTGATTAAGGAGCTTAATGAGGCACTGAAATCAGTGCAGCCCGTCCAATTTCCGAGCAACATCGAACTTGTACTGAAATACTATGACAAAATCGATTTAATCACTGTCGCCGGCAACGAGGCTCACAGCTCTGCGAATTCGAGCGTCGTTCGAACGATCAGTGAGTGATTACTTTCGGGGGTGCTGCCGCTGTCGGTCGCTCCGGGTCGAGATCACCTCATCCGACCGTCCTGCGGCCCTTCGCTTGATACGGACAGTTCCGGCAAACGACGCGGGTCGTGCTCTGACCCCGCAGCTACTTCACCTCTTAGCAGCAGCTCTTATGCGTCGCAGTAACTCCATGGTCTTCTGCGGGTCCATTTCCGTCACCTTGTAGGGTCCGAATCCGAATTGGTCCACGTCGGGCGAGGTACGCGTGTTGTTTCGCGCTATCCCGCGCGAGCACCGTTCGCTGTGGCTCGGCCATGTTGTACGCGACGGCTCGCGCACCACCGACTATTACGAGGGCAGCGACCCCTTCGCGCTTATGCACGTGGCGCTCGCGGTCGACTGCATCATGGCACTTCTGGCGGAATGCTGCTCGAAGCGCCTGTTTGCGATTGAACTGCGATTGAGAGCTGTTTGACCTCGCGGCGATCGGCGCCCGCATGATGCCGAAGAACGTTGTGAAAACAGGGAACTATGGTGGGCGCGACAGGGATCGAACCTGTGACCCCTACCATGTCAAGGTAGTGCTCTTCCGCTGAGCTACGCGCCCGGATAAATCCGCGCTATGGCGAGGCCCGGTCATATCGCCCCGCCGGGGGTGAGGCAAGGACCCATCCCGGCCGATGCCCTGCTGCGGCCCGCGGCCGCGCCGCCTCCGCGCCGGTCCCCGGCCGCCGGTCAGGCCGCCAGCATCTTGTGCACCTCGTTGACGAGCTCGCGCAGGTGCACCGGCTTCGAGAGGACCTTGGCGTTCTTCGCCGCGCTCTGGTCGGAGTTGAGCGCCACCGCCGCGAACCCGGTGATGAACATGATCTTGATGTCGGGATCGAGCTCGGTGGCGCGCCGGGCAAGCTCGATGCCGTCCATCTCCGGCATGACGATGTCGGTCAGCAGGAGCTCGAACGGCTCCTCCCGCAGCCGCTGGTAGGCTGATAATCCGTTGTCGAAGGAGATGACCTCGTAGCCTGCATTCTGCAGCGCCCGCACGAGGAAGCGCCGCATGTCGCCGTCGTCCTCGGCAAGGATGATCTTTGCCATCGTCTGAAGCCCGTGGCGTGGCCTGAGCGGCAGCCCGGCCGGCGCTTTTTCCCGTCTCATAAGCGCGACGGCGAGTAAACAACCGGTGAAGGGGATTGCGGCGGCGCCCCGCACGAATCCCCGCGCCCAGCCCCGCGGTCGCGCGCCCTTGCCCCATGGACAATAGCTCAATTCCGGCGATAGTGGAGACGAAAACGCCGGGCCGGGCTCCGGCGCGCCCGCCAGCCATCCCCGACCCGCCGCCATGTCACAACCCAGAGACGAGCTCGATCCTCCCTACGAAATCCTCGAGCCCGCCGATTGGCGCGGCCCCGTCGTGTTCAATTCCCCGCACAGCGGCAACGTCTATCCGCGCGCCTTCCTTGCCGCCTCGCGGCTCGATGTCGCCGTGCTGCGCCGCTCCGAGGACAGCTTCGTCGACGAGCTCGCGCTCGGCGTGGTTCGGGACGGCTATCCGCTGATGCGCGCGCATTTCCCGCGCTGCTATGTCGACGTGAACCGCGAGCCCTACGAGCTCGACCCGCGCATGTTCGAGGGCCGCCTGCCCTCGTTCGCCAACACCCGCTCGATGCGGGTGGCCGGCGGGCTGGGCACGGTCGCGCGGGTGGTTGGCGACGCGCAGGAAATCTACAGCCAGCGCATTCCCATTGACGATGCGATCCGCCGCATCGAGGGGCTCTACAAGCCCTATCACCGGGCGCTGCGGCGGCTGTTCACCCGCGTGCACCGCGATTTTGGCGCCGCCGTGCTGATCGACTGCCATTCCATGCCGTCGGCCGCCGGCTCCAAGGACGAGCGCCCGCGCGCCGACGTGGTGCTGGGCGACCGCTACGGCACGAGCTGCGTGCCCGCCGTCGCCGAGACGATCGAGGCTGTGCTGCGCGGGGAGGGATATGCGGTGAGCCGCAACAAGCCCTATGCCGGCGGCTTCATCACCGAGCACTATGGCAATCCCGCCGCCGGCCTGCACGCGATCCAGCTCGAGCTCAACCGCGCGCTCTACATGGACGAGCGGCGTTTCGAGCGCTCGCCCTGCTTTGCCCGGATGGCTGCCGACCTCGAGAAGGTCGCCGCCGCGCTCGCCGCCATCCCGCTCGAGGAGCTGCGGCCGTACCGGGCGGCGGCCGAATGATCGGACGTAAAAATGGGCCGCCTGCGATGCAGGCGGCCCAAGTCTAGGGAGGAAACGCCCAAGGAGGGCGGCGGTAACGCGAAACGCTACCGCACCGCAACAAGATACATCGCATCGCACAAATAGCAAGTAAAAATGTAAGCCGCTCTGACCTATCTGCCGGAACCGGCGGCCGGTCCCCCGCTTCCCAGCGGGCCTCCGGGGCAAGCTCGAAGGGGGTCCCGCGAGCCGAAATAGACAAGGCACGCCAACAGGATGAGGCCTGCCTGCAGACCGAAAACGAGGCGATAGGCAGAAAGCGCATAGCCGCCATCATGCGTTATGGGAAACTGTCCGATGAGGAATCCGCTGATCGCCTGAACGACGAAGACGCCCCCCATGGAGCCCATGTTCAGGATGGTCAGGCCGCGCCCCACCTGGTGCGGCGCAAAGAGCGCATTGCCATGCGCGAGCAGGACCGGGGTATAGGCTGAGATGAACCCGAATCCGGCGAACCACGCGGCAAGCGCGGCGGGCGGCAGCGTGCCCACGAGGGCCAGGTAGCCGAGCGCGGCGGCGGTCGCCACCGACCCCGCAAGCACCGGCAGCCGGTAGCTTCCGGCGAGGCGATCGGTCAGCCCCCAGAGGATGAGGCCAGCGATCTGGGCGAGCACCGGGATCAGCAGGAAGTTGCCCCGCTCCTCGAGACTGAAGCCGTAGACGTGGGTGAGGTAGGGGCCGCCCCAGAGCCCGACGATCAGGGCAAAGCTCGAATAGACCACGAGATTCATGGCGAACAGCCGCCCCACCGACGGGGTGCGCAGGACGGCGGCAATGCCGGCGGTGCTCTCCTTGAGGCTTTCGCGGCGGCCGTGCGTCGGGTGCCCGGCGTGCCTCACGACAGCGGCGATCAAGACGCCGATGGCGAGCGTGAAGCCTGCGACGGCGAGAAAGCTGCTGCGCCAGCCGATGGTCGCGCTCGCCCACGCGAGCGGCGCGGTGGCGAGCAGCGTGCCGGTGGTGCCGATGCCCACCTGCAGCCCGGTGAGCGTTGCGAAGCGGCGGGGCGGAAAGGCCGTGGCATACACGGCGAGCGGGGCGACCAATGCCCCGGCGACGCCGATGCCGAGGAGCGCGCGGCCGAGGATCAGGAGGCCCGGGCTCGCCGCCAGCGCAAACAGGATCGCGGCGAGCACGGTGATCGCCGTGCCGACGAGGAGGCAGCGGCGGGGTCCGAACTGGTCGAGCGCCATCCCCAGCGGGATCTGCGCCGCGCTGAACGAAAGAAAGAAGACGCTCGAGAGAAGCCCGATCTCGGCCGCGGAGAGGCCGAGCTCCGCCGCCAGATCGGGGGCGATGACGCCGATCGAATTGCGCAGGAACTGGCTGACAATGTAGATCGAGATGAGCGTTGCGACCAGCGTCGCGGCGGCGCCGGAAACCGCCGGGCGCGGAAGCATGGGGGTGCTCATGAGGCGGGCCTTTGACCCGGCCGGGGCCCGGCGGCGGGGCGGCTTAGGTCGCATGCGGCGTGCCGGCCGGCAAGCGGATGGTTGGGGCCGCGGCCGGCCCGCGGCCATCGACCGGCCGGGAACGGATGGGCAGGGGATCGAAGGAGGTTGGGCGGCATGACGGCGGTCGACTTCTCGGCTTTCATCGACGAGCTCGCGGTGGTGTCGGGGGAGACGATCCTGCCGTTCTTCCGCACCGCGCTGAGCATCGCGAACAAGGCCCGCCCCGGCAGCTTCGACCCGGTGACGGCGGCCGACCAGGCCGCGGAAATGGCGATGCGGGCGCTGATCCGGCGCACCTTCCCCGATCACGGCATCATCGGCGAGGAATACGGCAAGGAAGGCCCCGAGGCGGAATATGTCTGGGTCCTCGACCCCATCGACGGCACCAAATCCTTCATCTCCGGCATGCCCAACTGGGGCACCCTGATCGGCCTCCTGCGCGCGGGGGAGCCGGTGTTCGGCGTGATGAACCAGCCTTTCACCCGCGAGCGGTTCAGCGGCGACGGCCGCAAGGCGCAGTATCGCGGCCCGGCCGGCGCGCGCGAGCTGCGGGTGCGCGCCTGCGCCGCGCTCGCCGACGCGATCCTGTTCACCACCAGCCCGCTGCTGATGAATGCATCGGATCGGGCGAGCTTCCAGCGGGTCGAGAAGGACGTGCGGCTCTCGCGCTACGGCGGCGACTGCTACGCCTATTGCATGGTGGCCGCGGGCCACATCGACGTCGTCATCGAGACCGAGCTCAAGCCCCATGACGTGCTCCCGCTCATCCCGATCATCGGCGGTGCCGGAGGCGTGATCACCACCTGGGAAGGGGGTGCGCCGCATGCCGGCGGCCGCATCATCGCCGCCGGCGACAGGCGCGTGCACGCCGCGGCCATGAATCTCCTGAACGGCACCCGCACCTAGCGCACCTGCCCGGACCGGCAGGGCGCTCAGGGATGCAGCTCGGGCGCGGCGTCCTGCCGGCGCTGCCGCTGCTCGCGCCAGAAGATGTAGAGGCCGGCGATGATGATCACCGCTGCGCCGCCGAGCGTGAAGGCGTCCGGCCGATCGCCGAAGACGAGAAGCCCGAGAACCACGGCCCAGACGATGATCGTGTACTGATACGGCACGACGATGCTTGCCGGGGCAAGCTTCAAGGCGCGGTTGACGCAGGCCAGCGCGATGATCGACACCACGCCGAAGAGCGAGAGGAGGCCGAGATCGCCCAGGGACGGCGTGACCCATGCGAACGGCGCGACGACCGCGCCGAACAGCAGCGTCCCGGCTAGCTGGCCGGCGACCAGCACGGTGTTGGAAGTGTCGCGCAGCAGCCGCGTCGCGATCATCAGCAGGGCAAAGATCATGCTGCCGACGAGCGCAATGATCGCGGGCAGCGTGAGGCTCGCCGCCGACGGCCGCAATGCCAGGAGCACTCCGGCAAAGCCGATCAGCACGGCGGTCCAGCGGCGCCAGCCGACCTCTTCCCCGAGCAGCACGACCGAAAGCGCGGTGACGTAGATCGGGCCGGCGAGATAGAAGGTGACCGTGTCGGCGAGCGGCAGATACGACACCGCCCAGAAGAACATCGCCACCTCGAACGTCGAGAGCAGGATGCGCAGCGCCTGCAGCTTTGGCCGCGGCGCCCGCGTGAAGGCGGCAATCCCGGCCCGATGCACGAACGGGGCCAGCAGGACGAGCGCAGTGACGCTTCGAACCAGCAGCAGCTCGCCCACCGAATAGGTCGCCAAGAGCCACTTGCCGAGGGCGTCGTTGAGCGAGAAGAGCGCAATTCCCGCGAGCATCAGCCCGATGCCCGCCGCGGCGCTGCTGCTCGCGCCGGCTGCTGCCGTTCTCGGTCGGGGATCCATTCGCTCGGGCTACAGCAGCCGCCACACGCGCAGCTCCACGCGTCGCGCCTTGCGCTCGGCGGTGGCGATGCCGATTGTCCGGTTGAGCCAGGCGAGCTCGCTCGCGCCGGTCTCGAACCGCATGATCGAGCGAAAATAGTAGCTCGCGGGGTCGACGTCCTCGCCGCGGGCGAGCCGCGCCATCACCTCGGGTGGACCATACCGGTAGCCCTGGCTGCGGACCTGCGCCACGCCGCCGCGCGCCTCGCGGATGGCATAGCGCGCATCGAGCTCAAGCGCACCGTCGCCGCGCAGGATCTGCCAGTCGGCCCCGCCGAGCACCTCGCCCTCGAGCGACGGGCCTGCGAAGCTGCCGCCGGTGATGTACACTACCCGCCGCTCGCCCAGCGGGCCCGCTCCGAGCGAGATGAGCTCTCCCACCTCGGCGGTGAGCGAGAGCAGGAAATCGAATTCGAGCATCGGCTCTCCTTCCTCTCCTCCTGTCCGGTACCGGCGCATCATGCCAGCGAAAATCCTGCCCACCACCGTCGTCGGCAGCTATCCCCAGCCGGACTGGCTGGTGGACCGCGCAATGCTGTCGAAGCTCGTGCCGCGGACCCGGCTCGAGCAGATATGGCGGATCCCCGAGCCGCTCCTCGAGCAGGCGCAGGACGACGCCACCTTGCTCGCCATCCGCGACATGGAGCGCGCCGGGCTCGACATCATCACCGACGGCGAGGTGCGGCGCGAGAGCTACTCCAACCGGTTCGCCACCGCGCTCGCGGGCATCGACCTCGAGCATCCCGGACACGTGCAGTCGCGTTCCGGCACGCTCACCCCGGTGCCGCGCGTCACTGGCAGGCTCCGCCGCCGCCGGCCGGTCGAGGTGCGCGACATGGAGTTCCTGCGCCGCAACACCGATCTGCCGGCCAAGATCACGCTGCCGGGGCCGTTCACCATGGCCCAGCAGGCGAAGAACGATTTCTACCGCGACGAGGAGGAGATGATCATGGACCTCGCGGTCGCGGTGAACGAGGAGGCGCGCGACCTGCAGAGCGCCGGCGCCGACGTCATTCAGCTCGACGAGCCGTGGGTGCGCAACGATCCCGCGGCGGCCAGGCGCTACGCGGTCAAGGCGATCAACCGCGCGCTCGAAGGCATCCGCGTGCCCACCGTCGTGCACCTCTGCTTCGGTTACGCCGCCGTGGTGCCGGGCAGTGCCAAGCCGGCGGGCTATGCCTTCCTGCCGGAGCTCGCCGACAGCATCGCCGCGCAGGTCTCGATCGAGGCGGCGCAGCCCAAGCTCGACCTCGGCGTCCTACGCGAGCTTGCCGGCAAGACGATCGTGCTCGGCGTGCTCGATCTCGGCGATCGCGAGGTCGAGACCCCGGCACGGGTCGCCGAGCGCATCCGCCGCGGCCTGCAATACGTCGCGCCCGACAGGCTCGTCCCGGCGCCCGACTGCGGCATGAAATATCTCCCGCGTGCCACCGCCTTCGGCAAGCTCGCGGCGCTCGTCGCCGGCGCCGCCATCGTCCGCAGAGAGCTGCAATAGATATGCTCCCGCATGCTCAACGACGATGTGGCGTACTGGCGTAGGATGGGTTGAGCGCGCGCTCGGTGCGCGCGATACCCATCGCCCGTGCCGCACATCTGATGGGTATCGCCCGCTGCGCGGGCTTCCACCCGTCCACGACTATGCAAAGCATCCCGAGGATGCTAGATATGGCTAGCCATACTGGGTGATCAATATAGCTGTATGAAAACGACACTCGAGATTGCCGACCCTCTGCTGCACGAAGCCCGCAAGGTAGCTGCTCGTGAGCGGACGACCTTGCGAGCGTTGGTGGAACAGGGACTGCGTCAGGTCCTTGCCGAGAGGAACAGAAAGAAGAAGCGATTCCAGCTGAGGGAGGTGAGCTTCAAGGGGCGCGGGCTCCGCCCAGAGCTCGCCGACGCCGGATGGGACCGGCTGCGGGATATTTCCTACGAAGGACGCGGCGGTGATCGCCGTTGACACCAACGTCCTGGTTTATTCGCACCGCGCGGATTCGGCCTTCCATTCGGCCGCTGCGCGGTGCATTTCGGATCTCGCTGCTGGCTCGGCGCCATGGGCCATTCCCTGGCCGTGCTTGCACGAGTTCCTGGCTGTCGTCACCCATCCGCGCATCTACGACCCGCCGACCCCCGTTGCCGTGGCACTCGATCAGGTCGAAGCCTGGCTCGAGGTGCCGTCACTGGTGTTGCTCGCCGAGACAGAGCAGTACTGGAGTGCATTACGTTCGGTCGTGACCAGCAGCCGCATTACAGGGGCGCGGATCCACGATGCGCGCGTAGCCGCACTGTGCCGGCACCACGGGATTCGCGAGCTCTGGTCAGCCGATCGCGATTTCGGCCGCTTCTCAGGCTTGGCGGTCCGCAACCCGCTCGTCTAAATCAGTGTCACGGGAAAGGGCACTCACCCCGAGAACCGCTCCGCCGGCGGCGCGATCTCGGTGACGAGATCGCGAACGAGCCGCTTGTTGGAAAGCGGCGCCACCGTCATCGGCCGCGCCTCGAGGCGCGCCGTGCAGGCATAGACGGTCCTGCCGTCGAGCTCGATCATGCATTCCTTGCAGGCGTTGGCGTTGATGCAGGAGAAACGAATGGCGAGGCTCGGATCGCGGTTCACCCGGATCCAGCGCAGGCCGTCGAGCACCGACTGCCCGGGCTCGAACGGCACGTCGTGACGTTCCCAGCGCCCGGCCGCCGCCGTCTCGCCGCGCCACACGGTGAGCTGCGCGATCAAGCTCATTGCGCGGCGACCGGGGTCCGCAGCGGCGCCGGGGTCAGCGCCATGCCCGACACGCCGAGCCGCAGGCGCTGGTTGAGCTGCCATTGCGGCAGCATGCCGGGATGGTCCTCGCGCTGATGCGCGCCGCGGCTCTCGGTGCGAGCGAGCGCGGCCAAGGCCACGGCGCGGGCGACCGCGAGCATGTTGCGCAGGTCGAACCATTCGAGCCTTTGCAGGTCGAAGGCGCCGCCGCCGCGCGGGCGCTCGCCGAGCGCCTGCGCCAGATCATCGATCCCGGCCAGCGCCCGCCGGAGCCCGGCCTCGGTGCGGAACGGGCCGACATCGTCGGCCATGAGCCGCTGGAGCCTCTCGATCATCGCCGCGGTATTGATGTCGCTTCGCGCCGCACCGGGGGTCGCGAGATCGAGCGCGGCGCGAGCGGAGGCCTGATCGAACCCCTGCGTGCGGACGCGCCGCGCCCGCTCTGCCGCGCTGCGGCCGGCGCGGCGCCCGAACACCAGCGCCTCGGTGATGGCGTTGCCCGACAGGCGGTTGGCGCCGTTGGCGCCGCCCACCGCCTCGCCCGCCACGAGCAGGCCCGGCATCTCGGTCTGCATCCGCGCATCGGCAACCACGCCGCCCATGTGATAATGCGCGATCGGCGCCACCTCGACCGGCATCCTGGTGAGGTCGATGCCGTTCCTGGCGAGCCGATCGATGACCGGGCCGAAAGCCCCCCGCAGCTCGGCCTCGGAGCAGTGCTGGAAGCTCAGGAAGGCCCCGCCGTGCGGCGAGCCGCGCCCCGCCTCCACCTCCTTGACGATGGCGTAGGTGGCGAGATCGCGGGTGACCACGTATCGGCCCTGCTCGGTCACGCCGTAGCGGGCGGTGAGCTCCTCGCCCCGGTTGTTGAGGAGCCGGCCGCCGAGCTTGTAGCGGAACGGATCCCACATGATCGGGTCCATGCCGATCAGCCGCGGCGCGAGGTGCCCGATCGGGAAGAACTGCACGAACTCCATGTCGGTCAGCGCTGCACCGGCGCGCAACGCGAGCGCGTAGCCGTCCCCGCCCATGTTGGCGGAGGCACTGTTGCGCCGGTAGAGACGAGTGAGGCCGCCGGTGGCGATGATCGTGCTCTTGGCGGCGATCGTCACCGGGGCGCCGCTCGGCAGGTGCAGCGCCACCGCGCCCGCGACCCCCTCGCCGGTCCGCACGAGATCCATGACCAGGAGATCGCCGGCCTTGCGGATGCCCTTGTGGCGCGTGACCACGGCGCGCAGCGTCTTCGACACCGCGGGACCGGTATTGAGAAAATCCACGTAGACGCAGCGCGGCCGGTCGTGGCCGGGCGCGAGCGCCTGGGTAATGCGGCCGTTGCTGCGCGCCCAGCCGACCCCCCATCCGTCCATCTCGCGGATGCAGTCGGGACCTTCCTCGCACAGGAGCCGGGCGAGGCGCTCGTCGCAGAGCCCGCGCCCGGCCTCGAGCGTGTCCTTGAGGTGGTGGCCCCAGTGATCGGGCGTCTGCGAGCCGAGCGCCGCGGCCACGGTCATCTGCGCCATGACAGTGGCGCCGCCGCGCCCGATCAGGCTGCGGTCGATCAGGAAGGTGCTGCAGCCGGCGCGCGCCGCCTCGATCGCGGCATACATGCCGGCGCCGCCCGAGCCGATCACCAGGACGTCGGTCTCGACATGCATCGCCTCATGGCTCATGCCGCTCGCTCCTTACGGCAGTATATGTGCGTCCGGGTGCGGTCAGGCATTCCACGGGTCGATCAAGTTGATCCCGGCTCCTTCAAAATCGGCGATGTTGCGCGTCGCCAGCGCCATGCCGTTCGAGCGCGCGATGGTTGCAATCCGGGCATCAAAGTCGTTGATCGGCCGACCCGCAAGCCGCCGTTGGCTCACGAGCTCTGCAAATGATTGGGCAGCTGCGCTATCGAACACTAAAACGCGCGATGCAAACAGAGCGAAGATGCGTCGGGCGGCTGCCTTAAGATCGTCTCTGCGACGACTGTCCGGCAGAAGTGCGATACCGAGGAGAATTTCCGCCTCGGTAATCGCTGTTGAAAACAGATCGCGAACATTCTGACGAGCCATCCACACGGCGACCTTCCTTGCCGGGGATGATCTCATCACCTCGGAAAGAACGTTCGTGTCCAATATGATCATTGTTCGATTTATTCGAACCCGGGTGGTTCGCGCACTCGCTCTCGCCGATTCGTCGCTATTTCGATGCCGCCGAGGGGTTCGACGACTGCGCGGATCGCCTCATAAAGATTTTCAGGTGCCGAAACAGATGGACGCTTGGCAAGCGCTTCTCGGAGAATGTCACGAGCCTCAGCCTCCACGCTCTGCCCATGCTCAGCCGCACGTGCTTTGAGCCGCTGTTTGAGCGTCTCATCAACATTACGAATGGTGATGCTGGCCAAAGTTGCCTCTTCTGTGCAGCGTCAATGTGCGAAGCCAGAGTGAAAATATCAAGCGCCCGCCTCCTTGCGCTTGCGCGCCGCGATCTTCACCGCCTCGACGACCTCGGGATAGGTGGCGCAGCGGCAGAGGTTGCCGGAGAGATAATGCCTGATCTCGTCCTCGTCCGGCTCGGGATGCCGATCGAGCAGCTGGGTCGTCATGAGCAGAAAGCCCGGCGTGCAGTAGCCGCATTGGAACGCGCCGGCTTCGATGAACGCCTCCTGCACCGGGCTCAGCCGCTCCGCGCTCGCGAGCGATTCGACGGTTCTCACCTCGGCGCCGTCGACGAAGGCGGCGAGATAGAGGCAGCCGGAGACGGCGGTGCCGTTCACCAGCACGGTGCAGCAGCCGCACATGCCCTGCCCGCAGCTCTCGCGCGCGCCGGTGAGGCTGAACTCCCGCTGCAGGACCTCGACGAGGTTGTGGTGCGGCTCGATCTCGGCGGAGACCGGCTCGCCGTTGAGGGTGAAGCTGATCGTGCGCCTCATGCGTCGTCCTCGAGCGGCTTGCCGGCCTTGGCGCGCAGCGCGCGGAACACGGCCTCGGGGCTCAGCGGCAATTCGGTGAGGCGAACGCCGCAGGCATCGTCGATGGCATTGGCGACGGCCGGCGAGATGCAGAAGGTCGCGGTCTCGCCCACTCCCTTGGCGCCGAACGGGCCGTTCGACTGGTGCGCATCGACCGCCTCGTTCTCCATCACCCGCGGCACGTCGAGCATGCCCGGAATCTTGTAGTCGGCGAGCGACGCATTGGTGACCTGGCCGGCGTCGATATGCATCTTCTCGAACATCGTGAAGCCGAGCTGCATCAGCGTGGCGCCGGAAATCTGCGTCTCGACGATCTTCGGGTTCACCGGCCGCCCGCAGTCGACGACATTGATCAGGCGCGCGATCCTGACGTGACCGGTCTCGGTGTCGACCTCGACCTCGACGCCGGCGGCCGCGCACATCCAGAACGGCGTCACCTTGGTGGTCAGGCCGGTGGTCGGATCGGGCGGAATGTAATCGGGCTTGTAGCTGCCGCTCGTCACGATGTTGCCGGCCTGCATGCCGTACTTCTTCTTGAACAGGTCGGCGAGCGGAATATTGCTGCCCTCGGGCTCGCCCACCTCGCGCGCCAGTGCCCTGATCTTGGCGCGCGCCTCCTCGGCGGCAAGCCGCACCGCGTGGCCCATGTGGAACAGCGAACGCGATCCCAGCGTGCCCATGTCGTAGGGGGTTACGTCGGTGTCGCGCTGCACCAGCTTGACCGTCTCGGCCGGAATGTCGAGCACCTCGCCGACGATCTGCGCCATCGCGGTATCGGAGCCCTGGCCCATGTCGACGGTGCCGCAATAGAGGGTGACGCTGCCGTCGGCGGCGATGACGAGGTTGGCGACCGAGGTGGTGGGCGAGATGACCGCCTTGATCGCGAACGCGACCCCGCGGCCGCGCCGCACGCTGCCGCTGCCGCGATCGAACGGCTTGCTCCAGCTCAGCCGCTCGGCGACGCGCTCGAGCGCGCGCGCGTGCTTGGCGTCCTCGAGGATCTGGCCGGTCGTGTGCGGCCCGCCCTCGCGCATCATGTTCTTGCGGCGGAACTCGATCGGGTCGAGCTTGAGCGCGCGCGCCATCATGTCGGTGTGGCTCTCGTAGCCCCAGACCAGCTGCGGGATGCCGAACCCGCGCAACGCCCCTGCCGGCGGCAGGTTGGTGTAGAGCGCGTAGGAGTCGATGGCGACGTTGTCGATGTCGTAGGGCCCCGACGCGGTGAAGCCGGACTTCTGCGTCACCCGCGGCCCGACATCGGCATAGGCGCCGCCGTTCCACCACACCTCGCATTTGCGCGCGGTGATCCGGCCCTCGGCATCCACGGCGGACTTGATGCGGAACGTGCTCGGGTGCTTGGTGATGGTGTAGAACTGCTCCTCCATGGTGAGCGCGACCTTCACCGGCCGGCGCGCGATCATCGACAGCGCCGTCGCCAGCGCCTCCATCTTGATGTAGAGCTTGCCGCCGAAGCCGCCGCCGAGATAGGGAACCCTGACGCGCACCCGGTTCTCCGGCCAGCCGAGCAGCCGCGCGATCTCGGTGCGCACGAACGAGGGTCCCTGCGCGCCGCTGTAGATGGTGACGCCGGTCTCCTTCCAGTCCGCGATCGAGGCATAGGGCTCGAGCGCCAGGTGCAGGACCTTCTGGGTGCGGAAGGTGTGCTCGAAGACGTGCGCGGCCCGGGCGAAGGCCTTCTCCACGTCGCCGCGGCGAAGCCGGAAATCGAGCGCGATGTTGGTGCCCTTGCGGCCCTTGAGGTGCTTGAGATCGGCAAAGGTGCCGGCCGGCTTGAGCTCCGCGTGCACCAGGATCTTGTTCTCGGCCGCCTCCAGCTCGTCGAAGACCGCCGGCAGCTCCTCGTATTCGGCGACGATGAGCTGCGCCGCCGCCTCGGCGACGTGCGGGTCGGCAGCGAGCACGGCGGCCACCGGCTCGCCGACGTAGTGCACCTTGTCGATCGCCAGGATCGGCTGGTCGTGGAAGGCGGGGCCGTAATAGGGCTCGGGAATGACCTTGCGCACCTCCTCGGCCGTGACCACCCGGTAGACGCCCGCGAGCTTCCTCGCCGCGCTCACGTCGATCGACTTGATGCGGCCGTGCGCAACGGTGCTGCGGAAGATCTTCGCCTGCAGCATGCCCGGCAACCGCATGGTGTGGGTGTATTCGGCGCGACCGGTGACCTTCTCCCGCGCCTCGAGCCTCGGCACCGAGCGGCCGACCTGGGCGCCGACCGCCGGCGCGCGTGAAGTCGTGCTTGCCATCAGTTCGCAGCTCCGTTCGAGTTGAGTGCCTGCCGTATCGCGCGCGCGACATGGACGCGGATGAGCTCGCGCTTGTAGGCGGCCGAGCCGCGCACGTCGGAGATGCATTCGGCCTCTGCGGCCGCGGCATCGGCGGCCCCGCGCACGCCGCTCGCGTCGCCGCGCGTTTCGGCGAGCGCCGCTTCCGCGGTCTTGAGGCGAACGGCCTTCTCGGTCGCGGCGCTGACCACGATGCGCGCCGACCTGATCGCCGAGTCGGCGGCGTCGAGCGCCACCGCCACCCCGAGCGCCGGCCAGTCCTCGGCCGACCCGGTCGTGACCTTGAGATAGGCCGCCCGCTTCGCGCCCTGCTGCGGAATGCGCAACGCGGCGATGAGCTCGTTCCTGCCGAGCGCGGTCTCGAAATAGCCGACGAACAGGCTCTCGAGCGCGACGTTGCGCTCACGCTGGGGTCCGGCAACCAGCACTTCCGCGCCCAGTGCAATGAGGATCGGCGGCAGGTCCATGTGCGGATCGCCATGGGCGAGATTGCCGCCGACGGTGGCGACGTTGCGGACGCGAATGTTCGAGAGCCGCCGCATCGCTCCGCGGATGACCGGCGCAAGCCGCGCCACCTCGGGCGAGCGCTCGACGGCGGCGAGGGGGGTCATCGCGCCGATGGTGAGATGGCCGTCGGGTCCGGCGGCGATCTCCGAATAGCGGTGGTCGAGCTTGCGCAGGCTTACCAGCCGCCGCGGCCGGAACACCCCCGCCTTCATCATCAGCATGAGCGCGGTGCCGCCGGCGATCGGACGCACGGCGGGATCGTCGGGGTCGAGCAGCCCGATCGCCTCGTGCAGCGAGGTCGGCTCGAGGAGTTCGAACGGGGTCATGTCGATGCCTCGGATGGGTCGATGGCGGACGGCGCCGGCGCCCCGGCGGGAGCGGCATAATTGCGCATAGAACGTGCCGTCAAGGCAAGGCCGGGCCGCCGCGCGCCTCTGCCGTCAGCATCGAGGGAAATGAAGTCGGCGCCCGCGCTCTGGCAGGCGATTGTCCTTTTGCCCAAATTGTCGTCTTGTAAGCAAGTCCAGCAAAGGCCGCCCGATCCGACTGAAGGAGCCGAGCCATCCATGTCCTCGTCCCTGCTCATGACGCGGCGCTTTGCGCCCCTGTTCTGGACCCAGTTCTTTTCCGCGTTCAGCGACAATTTCCTCAAGAATGCCCTGGTATTCCTGATCCTGTTCAGGGTCGGCGGCGCCGAGGCCGAGCCGCTGATCACGCTGGCCGCGGCCATCTTCATCGCCCCGTATTTCATTCTCTCCGCGCTCGGCGGACAGCTTGCCGACCGTTTCGACAAGGCACTGATCGCGCAACGGCTCAAGCTCGCCGAGATCGGGGTTGCGATCATCGCCGTGCTCGGGTTCTGGCTGCATTCGCGCGGCTACGGCAAAAGCTCGATCTATGTGCTCTATGTCGCCTTGTTCCTGTTCGGCGTGATCGCCTCGCTGTTCGGGCCGATCAAGTACGGGATCCTCCCCGATCATCTCGCCCGCTCCGAATTGCCCGCCGGCAATGCGCTGGTCGAGGGCGCGACCTTCATCGCCATCCTGCTGGGCACGATCGTCGGCGGCCTCGCCGCCAAGGACGGGGGCGATCCCGCGAGATTCGCCGCGCTCATGATCGTGTTCTCGCTGCTGTGCTGGGGCGCGAGCCTCCTGATCCCGCGCACTGGACAGGCGGCGCCCGACCTCCACGTCCAGCCCAACATCCTCGCCTCGACCGGCGGGCTCTTGAAATATCTGCGCGAGGACCCGCGGCTGCTGTGGGGCGCCGTCGTGACCAGCTGGTTCTGGCTCGTCGGCGCGGTCGCGCTCTCGCTCATGCCGCCCTTGGTGAAGAACGTGCTCGGCGGCGACGAAGAGGTGGTCACCGCGTGCCTTGCGGTGTTCTCGATCTCGATCGCGATCGGCTCGGGTCTCGCCGCCTGGCTCGCGGCCGGACGCATCATTCTCCTGCCGACGGTGATCGCCGCGCTGCTGCTGGGCATCTTCTGCGCCGATCTCGGGTGGTCGACCTGGGGAGCGGGGCCGATCCCCGGCTTTTCCGGCTTCTCGGCGCTGTTCGGCTCCTGGCGCGCGCTGCGCCTCGCGGTCGATCTCGCCGGTCTGGCGATTGCCGGCGGACTGTTCATCGTGCCGGTGTTCGCAGCGGTGCAGGCCTGGGCCGGGGCCGACCGCCGGGCGCGCGTGGTCGCCGGCGTCAACGTGCTCAACGCCGCCTTCATGGCCGGCAGCGCGCTCCTCGTGGCGCTGCTGCAGCTTGCCGGGCTGACCACCTCGCAGCTGTTCCTTCTGCTCGGCGCCTGCAGCATCCTCGTCGCTGTCGGCATCGGCCGCACCATGCCGGCGAGTGCCCTGAGCGATGCGCTTTCCATCATCTATCGGACGTTGTTCCGGATCCAGGTGAACGGGATCGACAACCTGAACAACGCCGGACCCAACGTCATCATCGCGCTCAATCATGTGAGCTTCCTCGACGCCGGGCTGGCCATGTCGTTGCGCAACCGCAAGCCGGTCTTCGCCATCGACGTAGGCATCGCCAAGCACTGGTGGGTGCGCCCGTTCCTCCGCCTCACCAACGCGCTGCCGCTCGATCCGATGAAGCCGATGGCGATCCGTTCCCTGATCGACGCGGTCAAGGCGGGCAACGCGTTGATCATCTTCCCGGAAGGACGCATCACCGTCACCGGGAGCCTGATGAAGGTCTACGACGGCGCCGCCATGATCGCCGACAAGACCCATGCCGAGATCGTGCCGGTGCGGATCGAAGGCCTCGAGCAGACCCCGTTCAGCCGGCTGTCCCGGTCCAAGGTGCGGCGGCGCTGGTTTCCCAAGGTGAAGGTGACGGTGCTCGAGCCGGTGAAGCTCGCGGTCGATCCCGAGCTCAAGGGCCGCAAGCGCCGCCTCGCGGCGGGCGCCGCGCTCTACGGGATCATGTCGGACCTCGTGTTCCGCACCACCTCGACGGATCGAACCGTGGTGGAGGCCGTGATCGAGGCTGCCGAAACGCACGGGCGCAGCCGTGTTGCGGTCGAAGACCCGGTCACCGGGGCGCTGAGCTACCGGAAGCTGCTCGCCGGCGCCGCGATCCTCGGCGCCAGGCTGATGCCGCTGGCGCCGGAAGGGCGCCCGGTCGGCGTGATGCTGCCGAACGCCAACGGCGCGGCCGTCACCATCCTCGGCCTGATGACGGCCGGCCGCGTGCCGGCGATGATCAATTTCACCTCCGGCGCCGCCAATATCCTCGCCGCCTGCAGGGCGGCGCAGGTTGCAGCGATCCTGACCTCGCGCGCCTTCATCGAGAGGGGCAAGCTCGGCCAGCTGGTGGCCGCCATCGAGAAGAGCGTGCAAATCCTCTATCTCGAGGACATCCGCGCCGGAATCACCCTCGCCGACAAGCTGCGCGGACTCGTGCGCGCAAGCACCCCGCTGGTCCGGCGCACGCCGGACGACTGGGCCGCGATCCTGTTCACCTCGGGCTCGGAAGGCGTGCCGAAGGGCGTGGTCCTGTCGCACCGCAACATGCTGGCGAACGCCGCGCAGGCCGCCGCCCGCATCGATTTCGGACGCGAGGACAAGGTGTTCAACGTGCTGCCGGTGTTCCATTCCTTCGGACTGACCGTCGGGCTGATCCTGCCGCTCGTTTCCGGTGTGCGCATCTATCTCTATCCCTCGCCGCTCCACTATCGCACCGTGTCGGAGCTGATCTATGGGGTGAATGCCACGATCCTGTTCGGCACCGACACCTTCCTCAACGGCTACGCCCGCGCCGCCCATCCCTATGATTTCCGCTCGCTGCGCTATATTCTCGCCGGCGCGGAGCCGGTCAAGGAACCGACCCGGCGCGTCTACATGGAGAAGTTCGGCCTGCGCATCCTCGAGGGCTACGGAGTGACCGAGACGGCGCCGGCGCTCGCCCTGAACACGCCGATGTTCAACAAGTTCGGCACGGTCGGGCGCATGCTGCCCGGGATGGAGGCGAGGCTGGAGAAGGTCGAAGGCGTCGACGAAGGCGGACGCCTCTATGTGCGCGGGCCGAACGTGATGCTCGGCTATCTCAGGGTGGATCGACCCGGCGTGCTGGAGCCTCCGGCCGAGGGCTGGCACGATACCGGCGACATCGTCACCATCGACGAGCAGGGCTTCGTCGCGATCAAGGGACGCGCCAAGCGCTTCGCCAAGGTCGGCGGCGAGATGATCTCGCTCGCCGCAGTGGAGGCGCTCGCCGCGGAGCTGTGGCCGAATGCGCCGCTGGCGGCGGTCGCGGTGCCCGATCTTCGCAAAGGGGAACGCCTCATCCTGCTCACCGAGCAGAAGAACGCCACGCGCGGCGAGCTCGTTGCCTTCGCGAGGGCCCGGCATGCCTCCGAGCTGATGCTGCCCGCCGAGATATGGATCGAGGACAGGCTGCCGATGCTCGGCACCGGCAAGGTCGATCTCATGAGCGTGAGCAAGCTCGTGCGGGAGCGCCTCGGCGCTGCCGAGGCGCGGGCGCGCGCCGCCGGCTGAGGCGCGAGGCGGCGGCTGGGCCGCGCGAGGCGGCGCGTCTCACGTGCTCCGATAGCGGCGGTCCCCTGCAGAGGCGATGTCCGGCGGCGTCAGCAGCGCATCCGCCGTCCGCGAGATTTTCCCAGCCGCGCCTCCGGCTGCCGCGAGCGGCGGTCCTTCCCGGCCATGCACGGAGTAGAGGCTCGGGGCGGCACGATTGATCTGCAGGTGAAAGATGTCGGGACGGTTGTAGTGGCCGGCAAAATCGTGGCGCAGCTTCATCTGGATGGCGAGCTCGAGATTGCACTCGGCATACAGGATGCCCTCCTCGGCACCCATCGGGCCGGCGATGATGCGGCTGCTCGGAGCAACGACGAGGCTGCCGCCGCTGCAGTCCGGGCTGCGCAGGAACGCCTCGGCCGCGGGATCCGGCTCGAGCATCGCGATCATGTGCTCGTCGACGGTGCCGCAGGCGGAGATCACGAAAGCCTTGCTCATCTGCGCGAAGGCCTGCGAGTCGATCGCGACGCGATTGCGCAGGGGATCGCCGCTCACCGGGAAATGGTTCGGCCAGCTCATGACGTGAATGCGGGTGCCCTCGGCGGTCAGCGCGAACACCGCCAGCGGGTTCGAGTTCTCGCCGCAGATGAGCCCGCTCATCGGCCCGAACTCGCTCTGAAACGCTCCGAACGTGTCGCCGAACCCGCCCATGTGCACGAGCCGCTCGCCCACCGTCGGCATGATCTTCTGATGCTTGCCGATGCAATGCCCGTCGGGGGCGATGTATACCTGCGTGTTGAACATCGTCCCCATCGTGCCCGGCAGCTTCTCACAGACCCCGACCACGACATAGGCATTGGCGTCGCGGGCGGCGGCGCCGAGCGCCTCGATCTCCGGTCCCGGAATCTCGACGGAGTTCTTGAACAGCTCGGTCGCCAGCCGGTTGGAGAGCGCGCCGGTCGCGGAATGGTGGTGGTACCAGACCGGATGGGCGGGAACGAATCCTTCGGGAAATCCGATCACCCGGGCGCCGTTGCGTCCGGCCTCGCGGATGAGCCGGCACGCCTTCGCGGTCGACCCCTCGCGATCGAGGAACACGGAGGCGGCCTGAACGGCGGCGACCTTCACGACGGGATAGACGTCACCCATCCCGAAGCAGCTCCGATCTCGCCTGACGCCGTCACTCGGCTGCCTGGCTGGAAGGGCTCGGCTTCCGGCTCGCCCAGTAGTCGGGTGCCTGTTTCGACCGTCTGAGCGCCTCCTCGGTCTCGAAGCCGGGCGCCATGGATGCGTCGGTGCCGGCCAGAATCCGGTGATGCTCGATGTCGAGGGTGCGCAGCCAGCGCTGCTGCCCCATGGTCAAGGCGACGAAATAGCCGATCTCGACGAGCTCGGGCTCGCTGAAATGCCCGTGCAGCCGCGCCCAGAACTTGTCGTCCACCGGAAGATCCCAGGTGATCGCCTCGGCATAGGCGAGCGCCGCCTTCTGCCGCTCGTCGTAACGCGCCGAGCTCTCGAAGTTGATCAAGTCGCGGTAGTCGTCCTCGACCAGTCCCTGCTTCGCCGCCTTCACCGAGCGCTGGTTGCCGCAGAACTCGCACAGCACCGAGCGCGAGACGTAGATGCGGCACAGCTCCTTGATGTTGTGGTCGGCGACCCCGTTCTTGAACACGTCGCGCCAGCTGTTGGCGAACGACCAGAACACCGCGGGCACGTGGGCGCGGATCGCCTGGCTCTCCGGGCGCGGGGTTCCCTCGCGCGCGCAGCGCTCGAACTCGGCGTGCATGGCCGCGTCGTCGAGGCTCGCCGGGTCGACATAGCTGATGCGTGGGTTCGACATCGCCGATCTCTCCTTGTCCGCGTCCGCCTCGTCGCAATGAGGTCGGAAGATCATTACCCCGGGCTGCGCCGGATGTTGCCGCATCGCGACAGGCCGATCAACCGGGGTCGGGCAATTGCTTTGATCTGTTCTTCCGGCGATCCGCCCGACCTCGCGGCGAGGCTAAGCAGAGTCGGACGGTCGGACCAACGGAATATGGTGGGCCAATGTCGCAGCTGGAAGAAGGGGACACGGCTGGTCAGAGCGCCGCCTGACCCAAGCGGACATCGAATCACATACCTAACGCTAGAAAAATGCTAACTTGAGCTGCTCCGTGGTGAGCCTCGACCTCGCCGGAGCGAACGGGGGATACGCCATGTCGCATCGTTTGACGCATGTTGTCATAGTAGCCACGCTCGCCACGACGGCAGTGTGGGATCGACCGGCGTTCGCGGACGATTGGTCGGGCTCAGCGACGTGTACAGTTAACCCCACAGACAAAAACCATAACTACCAAAACACGGAAACACATACATGGACGATCGATGTTCCTCAGATGGTCACGCCGTTTGGCGCGGGTAAGTTGTACGCGGAAAAATGGGCCGTCACTGGCGGCGGGGACAATGCCGCGAATAGCTGGACGACCAACGGCGGAGCATCGGGCGGTCAACTGTGGTTTTGGATATCAACTGATGGCCGGATAAATATCAAGACTTCCACGGGCCTACACACGGATCCACAGGGGATTCTCGTCACGCCTAAGAGCGGCGGCAGCTCATTTCATGGCACTGTCCAAGAGATTGACTTTCCAACGATCCCGTCCGCTGACCCCATGAGCACTTGCATCGAAGGCAATAGCAATCCACCGCCAACAATGGGAAGCGGAGGCTTCTTTCTAGCGCCAAGCACCAGCACGACCACTACAACATGCCGTTGGAAATTCCAGTACGGGCCTGCCTGCCCGATTCGATCGCCCGGCGACGTCGTGATCGGGCCGCCCGAGGACAGCAAGCCGCTGCCGGGTGGCATCAAGCCACTGGTCCCAGCGACGCTTTCGATATTTTTTGGCGGGCCCGGCGGCGGCAGCGTGGCGGCGCCGGAATTTTCTTGCTTGTCTGACTGCACACCCCCAGGGGTCTCAGAAGGACAGATAATCACCCTGACGCCGACGCCCGACGCGACCTCGGTGTTCGCTGGCTGGGGCGGAGCTTCATGCAGCGGTACGAGCTCCACCTGTAGCGTGACGATCGGGGCGTCCAACCGCGTGATCGCATATTTCCGTTCGAAGTTCAAAACGGTGGCTGCCGGCGCATATCATACTTGCGCGCTGCGACCACTGGCCGGCGACGTAGTGTGTTGGGGGTACAATGTCGAAGGGCAAACAGGCACCGGTATAACTACCAGTTTGCCTCTGGCACCATCACCGGTCACGGGGATTACGAACGCAGTTGCAGTTGCCGCAGGCGGCCATCACACCTGTGCTCTCCTGGCCGATGGAACAGTTTCGTGCTGGGGTAAGAACGACAATGGCCAAACAGGCGATGCGATAAGCTTTCCAACAAGCAATGCCACGCCGATGACGGTTCCCGGTATCTCCGAAGCCGTGGCCGTGACCGCCGGCGGCGCTCACACCTGCGTGGTTCACGCCGGCGGGTCAGCTTCTTGCTGGGGGCTCAACAAGGATGGACAACTTGGGGCTGGCAGCACCCCGTCCGACCACACCCCCACGCCCGTGTCAGTGGCCCTCGGCGCGGTAGGTCCATTGACCAAACAGATTGCGGCAGGCGCGTACCATACGTGTGCAATCGTGGCGGATTCCACCGTGACTTGCTGGGGACTAAACAGCGATGGTCAGGCTGGGGCACGGGTGTTGATATCCGACCCTGGTGGCCCCGCCCTGGGCTGTATAATCCCCCCCGGTGGTGTTGATTGCGTATCAGCCGCCGAGGGCTCTGCGGATACCGTGCCAGTAATTTACTTGAAGGTAACAACAATCGCAGCGTCCATCGGCGTTGGCCAGTTGCTTGGCGGCCCGCCTCTTGGCGGATATCACACTGTTGCGCTCGACAGCAGCGGTATGGACTGGGGTTGGGGCAACAACAACAACGGTCAATTACCTGATGGAGCGGGGGGAGGTGTTGCTAT
>DASXAP010000165.1:0-66512 GCA_036406655.1 Xanthobacteraceae bacterium
TTCCGCTACACATCAATGACCCCGCTTTCGCCGACGCCTGCGTGAAGGCGTTCGCGGAGATTGCACAGAGCGTGACGTATCGATGACCTCCAGACCCGGCCGTCCGCCCGAGCCCGAGATTCCCGTGCTGCGCCACCAGACCGATGTGCTGATCGTCGGCGGAGGCGCCGCCGGCACCATGGCCGCATTCGAATGCGCGGAAGCCGGGGTGCCGGTCATTCAGGCGACCAAGGGACGCGCCACTAGCGGCACCACCACGGTCGCGCGCGGCGGCTTCGCCGCCGCCATGGGCCGCGACGACAGCCCCGAGCTGCATCTGCAGGACATCCTCAGGCACGGCGGCGAGCTGATCGATCCCGAGCTCGCACGCGCCTGGATCTACGACATCATCGGGGTGGTGCACGATCTCGAAGCCTGGGGCGCGGAATTCGTGCGCGGAACCGACGGCGCGCTCGACCTGAAGATGTTTCCCAGCCACTCCCGGGCGAGGGCCTGCCACCACTACGACACGACCGGCAACATGCTCACCAAGGTCCTGTCGAAGAAGCTGCGCGCCGACGCGCGGATCGAGAAGCATTCGATGACCGCCGTCGTCGACCTCATCAAGTCGCGCGATAGAGTGATCGGCGCGTGGGGGGTCGACTACCGCACGGGCGCTCTCGTCATCTACCAGGCCCAGCAGATCATCCTCTGCACCGGCGGGGGAAGCGGCCTCTTCTATGTCAACGACAATCCGCCGCAGGTGACCGGGGACGGGTACGTGCTGGGATTCCGCGCCGGCGTCCCGCTGCTCGGCATCGAGATGATCGACTTCCAGGCGATGTGCTGCTCGCCCAAGGAAATGTTCGGCTTCGCGCCGCATCCCACCGGCTTCATCAACGCCGGCGCGGTGTTCAGGAACCGGAACGGCGAGGAATTTCTCAAGCGCTATTTTCCCGATACGGCGGAGCAGTCGACCCGTTCCGAGGTGATCCTCGCCATGGCGAAGGAAATCCACGCCGGGCGCGCCGGCTCGACCGGCGGCATTTTCATGGACGCTACCCGCGTCCCGCTTGAGATCATCCAGAAGCAGATTCCGCACGTCTACCGGAGCTGCCTGCATCGCGGCATCGACATCACCAGGACGCCGCTCGAGGTGGCACCGGGGAGCCACACCTGGCTGGGCGGTCTTGCAATCGATGCCGACGGCAGGACGCCGGTCGCGGGTCTCTTCGCCGCCGGCGAGACCGCGGGCGGCATTCATGGCGGCAACCGCATCGGCGGCTCGGCCCTGGCGGCCTCGCTGGTTTTCGGCCGTCGCGCGGGCAGGAAGGCGGCGGCGCTGGCGCGAGAAGCGCGGGTGAGCTTGCCCGAGCTCAACCGCGAGGGCATCCCCGAGACCGAGCGCGCATGGCTCGCCGGTCTGATGGCTCGTGACAGCGGTCCCCTGCAGTCGGATCTGCGCATGGCCTGTCGCATGCTGGCGCACAACAGGCTCGGCCCGATCCGCGAGCAGCGGACGCTCGAGGAAGCGCTGTCGGAATACGAACGCATCGAGCGCGAGGACGTCCCGGCGATGCGGCTGCACCAAAGGGCCCGCGACTCCGCGCAGGCGCTGAGCGAGGAGCTGGAAAGCGCGCTTTCCGTGCGCAACCTCGCGCTGCTCGGCCGGCTTCTCGCGCATGCCGCGCTCGAGCGCAGGGAAAGCCGCGGCGCGCATTTTCGCCTGGATTTTCCCGAAACCGACGACGTGCACTGGCGCGTGGTCACCCGCCTGCAATCCGGTCGCGACGGCGCGATCGAATTTCACACCGATCCGGCAAAGGAATGGCCGGATGAGGCGCGGGGCGGCGCGGCATCGCCCGAGCGGGCGTCCGCTTCCGCGCGTTGACCCGCGGCAGGCCGGATGAAGCAGTGCCCAGGATGGGCCAAGGGCTCCTTTGACATCAGATGTTGACTCGCATAGCATCAATCATCATGCGGACGACGATCGACATTGCTGATCCCATTCTCAAAGAGGTCAAGGCCATCCACGAGAGGGAAGGCCGCTCCTTGGGCGTCATCGTCTCTGAGCTGCTTGCCGAGGCGCTCGCCCGTCGTCGCCCATCATCCGGCAGGAGATCGTTCCGCTGGACCTCTCGACCTATGAAGTCCCGCATCGATCTGATGGACAAGGAGGCCGTGCACCTGGCTCTGGATGCGGAGCGATCGTGAGCTACTCCCTCGACGTGAATGTGCTCCTCTACGCGTCGGATCGGTCCAGCGCCCGTCACGCTCGCGCCCGTCGCTTTATCGAATCTTGCGCCGCAGGCCCGGAAATAATGTGCCTGGCCTGGCCGACGCTGATGTCATATCTACGCATTGCTACACATCCGCGCATCTTCTCCGCCCCGCTGTCTGCGGATGAAGCGCTCGGCAACGTCTCGGCGCTGATCGAGCTGCCGCACGCGCGTGCGGTGTCTGAGCTGGACGGCTTCATGGAAGCCTACAGGCACGTTGCCGGCGACACTCCCGTCCGGGGAAACCTCGTGCCCGACGCGCACGTGGCAGCCATCCTGCTTCAGCACGGCGTCCGCACGCTTTACTCCAATGACCGCGATTTCCGCAGATTCCGGTCGCTCGACGTGCGAGACCCCTTCTCCTGACGATCCTCCCGTCGAATCGGATCCTTGCATCCGCAGCCGCGCGAGCTCACCGGCGGTCGCCAGCCGTAGGGTGGGTTGAGGCGCGGGAGGGACGCTGCGTTTCTTGCTCGCATGTTGCGCGCCGAAACCCACCAGTCGTTTGCCGCGATGCTCATGGTGGGTCCGGCGCGCGACGAGAGCACCCGCGAGGTGGCAGGTCATGCATGGTGCGCCTCGACCCGCCATGCGAACAACCCGGCCTCGACGAATTCTATCTGCTATTCCGGCTGGATCTTGCCCTCGAGGATGACCGTCCGCCACTTGTCGAACTCGGCGCTGGTGAAGGCGGCGCCCTGCTCGGGCGTGGTCCCGCGCGGCTCGACCCCGATCTTGGCGAAGGCTGCCTTCAGCTCGGGATGCTGCAGCACCTTGTTGATCTCGCTGCTGAGCTTCCCCAGCACCGCCGGCGGCATGCCGGCGGGCGCATAGATACCGATCCAGAGGTCGACGTCGAAGCCGGGCAGCGTCTCCGCCACCGTCGGCACGTCGGAATAGACCGGGCTGCGCTTGGATCCGGTGGTGGCGAGCGGCCGCACCCGGTTGTCGCTGGTGAACGGCACCGCCCCGGCAATGCTGGAGAAAGCGAGCTGCACCTTCCCGCTCAGCACGTCCGGGTAGGCGGCGCCGATGCCGCGATAGGGCACATGGGTCATCTCGATCCCGGCGCGCAGCTTGATCATCTCGCCGGCGAGATGCGGGGCGGTGCCGATGCCGGCAGAGGCGAAGTTGAGCTTGCCCGGATTGGCCTTGGCGTAGGTGATGAGCTCGGGGAAGCTCTTCACCGGCAGGGCGAGCGAGGCGACGATCACTGCCGGCGAGGAGCCGACGATCGATACCGCCTGCAGCTTGGAAAGCTCGTAGGGAACGTCCTTCTGCAGGGTGGGGTTCGACACCAGCCCCGGATCGGTCAGCAGGATCGTGTAGCCGTCGGCTGCCGAACGGGCGACCACATCGGCGCCCACCATGCCGCCGGCACCCGGCCGGTTCTCCGCCACCACCGACTGGCCCAGGCTCTCGCTCAGCCGCAGCGCGATATTGCGGCCGGCGGTATCGATGATGCCGCCGGGAATATAGGGAAGGATGAGGTGGATCGGCTTGCCGGGAAAGCTCTGGCCGGAAGCCGCGAGCGTCGTGGCGGCCAGCAGCGCCGCCCCGATGACGGTGCGGGCGATCGACGAAGACGGGTTCATTTTTCCTCCTGTTCGTCCCGCAGCAGGTGGCGCACTTGAACGGCCGGCGAAATGAGGGTCCCGAATTTCGCGCACCGGGCACAGAGGCTCGCATCCCGATCCGCGAGCTCGGATGATGCCATGAGACAGGCATCGCCAGGTGCGGTCAAGGATCGGGAGAGGCGCCGCATGAAGGTGCGCTGGCGCATCGACCATGCGCGCGCCCCCGCGCCCCTCGAGGAGCGGCAGCGATAAGCCTCGCCGGAGCTCTCACTCCTGAGCGGCTTGCTCGCTACTTACCGCGTCGAGATCGGGTGCGCCGGCGGGTGCCTGAACCGGTGCCTCGCCGGGATCGGCGGGCGCCGCCCGATCGGCCGTGGCCTCCGGCAGGTCCGTGGTTGGCTCGGGAATGGCTGCCGTCACGGCCGGCGCGGTGAGTGCGAGGCTCCGCTTCGGCGGAGTCGGGACGGCGCTGAGCCAGAGGAAGGTCGCCGCCAGCAGTGCCGCCGTGCTGAGCGCGGCCCCGAGCCAGCCCCCTTGACGGCTCGACGCTGTCGTCGCGGCGTCCGCCGGTGGTGCTCCCCGCGCGCGCGCGCCGTCCGGATCGAGCAGCGGCGAGAAGCGGCGTTCGAACTCTTCGACGGCTTCCGGCACGTCGGCGGCACGGACGGCGTCGAACACATCCGTGTAGTACTTCACCCCGTTCGAGCCGTTGGCGAAATCCTCGGTGTGGCGCTGCTCGAGCACACGGAAGACGCAGTCGCGCATTTGCTTGCCTTGACGCAGCGCCTGGATGAAATCCTCGCGATATTCGCTCACGCTCGCCTCCCCGGCAGCTCCGTTCAGGAGCCTCACTCCCGCGAGCCGCGAAAAGATGGCGAGCCGAGATACCGGAAGTGCAATTCCGCGGCTGAGCGTCAAAAAGAAAAATGGTGTGGCAAATCTGCCACGCATTTCTGGAAGGGTAAGCGGCGGGATAGCGAGCCTATTCCGGCAAGCCGAGCCGCGCGCAATGCGGTGCCTATCGTTGCCCGATGACGTGATTCGCCCGCCCCTGCAGTGTGGCACGAAGGTACCAAGCAACAGATTGGAAGGTATCATCTGGACGGCGCCGCCCGAATCTCGGGAGCTGTGGCAATCGGACGACAGCTTCGGCAGCCCAGTTGGGCTAGAGTAAGCCGGTCGAGCGCACAAAAGGGGGTGTCATGAAGAAGGTCTTGCTCGCAACTCTTGCTTTCGCCGCGCTCGCGGCTGCTCCGGCGGCCGCCGCCGATCTGCGTGTGCCGGCACGCAGGCCGCCGCCGCCACCCGTCTACGTGTTCAGCTGGACCGGCTGCTACATCGGCGGAAACGTCGGCGGTCTCTGGGTGCAGAAGGATTTCAATATTCTTCCCAGCTTCGGTCCCGACCCGTTCTTCGCCGAATCGTTCAGCGCGAATGCCAGCAGCGTGGCAGGCGGCCTGCAGGCCGGCTGCAATTACCAGTTTGCCGGCGGATGGGTGCTCGGCATCCAGGGCGATTACGACTGGACCGATGCGCATCTCGACCGGGCCGGCGCGGTCTTCGCGAGCTTCACCGACAGCTTCTCGGTCAAGTCGGTGGCCTCGGTGACGGGGCGTGTCGGCTATGCCTGGGGCGGCTTCCTCGGCTACGTCAAGGGCGGCGCCGCCTGGGAGCGCGATGACCTGAACTTCAGCTTCATTCCGACCGGCGCCGTCGCCACCCTGAGCAACACGCGCAGCGGCTGGACCGTGGGGATCGGCGGCGAATACGCGTTCACCAACTGGGTCACCGGCTTCGTCGAGTACGACTATTACGATTTCGGCACCAACCGCGACAACCTCGTCTGCGGGCTGGTGGCCTGCTTCGGCAACACCTTCGGCTTCCCGGTCGAGGTCAGGGAAACCAAGAGCGTCTTCAAGGTGGGCCTGAACCTGCTGTGGGGCATGGGTGCGGGACCCGCGATCGGCCCCAGGTATTAGAGCTGGTGCGAGTCACGTCCGCATCAGCAGGGCATTTGTTGTCCGCGCATCCCGCCGACGACGCCACGCTGGCTCACGATCGGCATGGCCGGGACTCGGGTCTCCCCGCCCGGCCATGACAAGGCTCTGATCGGGTTCGATCGCACCGAGCCCGGACGCGGCACGGGCCGCCCGGCTCCGGCACGATCGTCAGGCGTGTTGCCCTACCCACGCTGGCGCCTGCGCAGCGAACGGATCCACCAGCGCATGGCGAAATACCAGATGATCCCCGCCACGACGCCGCTGACCGACAGAATGACGACGTTCGCGGCCTCGGTTCCGGTCCACCAGATCATGCCTACCGTCCACAGCACCGCGAAGGTGACCGAACCGAGCACCAGTCTGGATTGAGCGGTCATCCTGCTTCTCCTCGCTGACCTGGGCCGCCGGGCCCACCACAACAGCGAGGGACTCTGCGGTGGCCGATCAGCCGAAACAGCTATTCGCCGGCATCGGCAGACGCGCCCGATCATGCGGGTCGCATCGGCGTTGCGCCAAGCGGGTTGTTGCCGCCCTGCTGGTCAGTCGGTCCGCAGAATCTCCGCCACCTCGACCCTGCGGCCCTCGCGGGCCGAGAGGATGCCCGCACGCACGACCGCAAGCGAGGTCGTGGCATAGTCACCGCCCACTTCCGGCGCGCCATGGCCGCGAATGGCCGCGGCGAACTCCTCGAGCTCCTCGACGAAGGTGTCGCTCTTCGTCGTCGCCACCGGCACCGGCCTTGCTTCGCCGCGCCTGATGAGGCGCAGCCCGTTGTGCAGATCGTAGCAGGCCGTGGCCTCCTTGCCGTAGATGTTCATCAGGTAGTATTCGGAGGCCGATGCATAGCTGGCGTTGAGCGTCGAGAGCGCGCCGCTCTCGTGCTCGAGGATCATGCTCGCCACGTCGGGATTGTCGCCGGGTAGCACCAGCTGGGCGGACTGGCCGCGCACCGCCCGGATCGGTCCCATGAGGTAGCTCAGCACGTCGGTGTAGTGGATGCCGACCTGCAGCATCACCCCGCCCGGCATGCCGGCAGCTTGGTAGCGCCAGGAGCCGAGATCGATCTTGCCGAGACGGTCGCGGCTGATGTTTGCCTCGGCGTTGATCAGCCGGCCGAAGGCGCCGGCGTCGATCTGCCGGCGGATCCAGCGGAAGTGGCTCTCGCGCCGGCGCTGGTAGCCCATGGCCAGCACCACGCCGGCGCTGCGGCAGGCATCGGTGATGGCGCGGCCGTCGGACACGTGGTTGGCGATCGGCTTGTCGAGGAAGACATGCTTGCCAGCCGCTGCTGCCGCGCGCGTGGTCGGCAGGTGCGCATCATTGGGGGTGGTGTTGACGATGGCCTCGACTGCGGGATCGGCGAGTATCGCCTCGTAGCTCGCGGCCGCCCGACAGCCGTATTTGCTCGCGAAGGCCGTGCGCTTGTCCGCGGAGCGGGTGAAGCACGCCACGATCTCGAGCTTGCCCGAGCGCTTGATCGCATCGGCGAGCACGTCCGACCACCATCCCATGCCGATGCAGGCCACGCGGACTGGCTCGGGCATGCTATTTCCAGCTCGCGCCGATCGACTCGACCGCCGCCTGGGCGATGCGCAGGTCGGTCTGCCAGTCGCCGCCGCTGACGCCGACCCCGCCGAGGCACTCGCCGTCGACGAGCACCGGCACCCCGCCTTCCATCGCGGTCCAGCGCTCGGGTCCGGCAGCGAGCGCAAGCCCCAGCGCGTGCGTCATGTCGAGGTCCTGCCCCACCGCGCCCTTGGCGGTGGTGGCGCGCCGGTTGGATGCGGCGCATACCGCCTTGGTCGTGCACGAATGCAGGGTGTGGAAACGCCCGCCGTCCATCCGCTCGAGCACGACGACGTGGCCGCCGGCGTCTGTGATACAGCAGGAGATCGCGATCCCCGCCTTCCGCGCCTCCTCGACCGCGGTGGCCGCTATCTTCTTCGCGCCCGCATAGGTCAACCGCTTGGTCTCGGCGATGTACATGACCGCATTTCCGGAGGTGGCAGGCGAAGAATTGTGCGTTAGAGCGGGGCGGGCAGCAAGGGCCGACGGCTCAGTGGCAATAGGGGCCGATCGGGCCGCCCTGAGGACCGTAGATGAAAGTGTTGCTCCCGCAGGTCCGCGGATAGCCGAGAACGCGGCCGTCGAGCGAAGGCGCTTCCGTGCTGACTGCCGCTCCCGATTGCGGGCGGCTTTGTCGCTTGGCGGCATCGGCCGCCCGCAGCGAAAGCGCGGTCGGCACGACGATCGTCAAGGTCACGGCGGCAATCGTTTTCCGGAGCATGGCAGTCAACGAAAAAGCTCTTTCCCGGGGACGGCAAAATCGCCTGCCGCAACATTGCCGGCGAAGCGGACACGGCGCTAGACGGCTTTGCCGGGCCGACCGTCGTGCTCCCGGATTCGCCGTCGTGCCTTGCCTGCGCGCTGGCGGATCGGAGCTGCCGCCAAGGCGGGCTTGCGCTCTACTCCGCCGCCTCCCGCAGCGGGCGCGGATGGATCAGGTCGTAGAGCTCGGGCCGCTGCCACTGCGGGCCAAGCAGACCCTGCTTGACCGCGCACTCCACCGAAGAGCCGACCTTATCGCGGGTCGCGCGCAGCCAGCGTACGCGCTCGAGACTCACGTCGACCACGGTGGTCCCGGCGATCGTGCTCTCGAACAGGATCTCCTCGGGCCCGGCGACCATGGCGAGCCCGCGCTCGGAATGATCGAACAGGTTCTGCGTGGTCACCACGATCGCGAGATTCTCGATCGCGCGCGCCCAGATGAGCGCCCGCCAGGTCGCCCACAGCCTGTTCTTGTCCTTGCCCGCCGGCATGAAGATCAATTCGGCGCCGCGCAGCGCGAGCGCGCGGGCGACCTCCGGCACGTAGACCTCGCTGCACATCGCCAAGCCCACCCGGCCGTGCACGGTGTCGAAAACCGGGAACTCGTTGCCGGGCACCCACTGGAATTCCCAGGCCGTGCCGCCGGTGTAGATCCAGGGCCCGTTCGGATGCGTACGGCGGTAACGCGCCGGCTGGCGACCGTCGGGATAAGCCATGCAAATGAGGTTATGGGCGGTCGCCGCGCGCGCATCGATGGGGGCGATGGTGCCGAACACCACATGCGTGCTGTGCCTGGCCGCCGCCTCGACCATGGCAGGAGTCGGATCGAAGCTTGCCGGCATCCGCCACGGGCCGGGATAGGTCTCGGGGAAGCAGACGAAGTGTGCTCCCTCGCCGGCTGCGCGCTCGATCGCGCGCACGGCATCGGCGACATTGGCTTCGTCGGTGCCGGGGCGATGGCAGATCGGCTGCACGACTGCGATGCGGAACGTCATGATGCTTGCTCCGTCCTTTGCCGCTCGTTCTCGGCTCCGTCATGCGCGGACGAGCCCCGGTGGTGCGAGGCTGCTTTGTCCGATCGGACTACGATTCGCTAAAGCGCTACGCGCGATCGCGCTGCTCGCCGCGATGGCGCTCGCGCTTTCCGCTCAAGCCATCCTACGCCAGAATCGCTGGCGAAGCACCAGCGTCCCGATGATCGCCAGGTTGACGGCGTTGGCGGCAACCCCGGCGGCGAAGGCCACCGCGTAGGTGCCGAAACGGTCATAGAGCGTGCCGGCGATGAAGCCGCCCGCGGCCATCCCGACCCCGCTGCAGAGGAGAAATGTCGGGATCCGCCAATAGGCCTGCGCGGCGGGAAAGAGCTCCCGGATCGCCAGGACGTAGGCGGGGATGATGCCGGCGAAGCCGAGCCCGAAGGCCGCCGCGACTGTGAACAGGCCGATCTCGTCCTGGGTCAGCGTGAACGCCGTCATCGCCATGATCTGGAACAGCGATCCCGTGAGCACCGTCCGGAGCCCGCCGAAGCGATCGGAGATCCACCCCCAGAGCTGGCGGCTGAAGAACGCAGTCCCGAGCAGGACCGAGAGCATCGCTGCCCCGTGCGAGGGAAGGATGCCGAGGTCGCCGCACAGCGCCGGCAGATGCGCCTGCGGCATCGCCATGGTGATGCAGCAGAACACGACCGCGACGGCGATCAGCGAGAATACCAGCTCGGCAGGCAAGCCGAGGACGGGCTTCGGGCTCGCGGAGGAGCCGAGCATGCCGCCGGGCAGCGACAGTTCCGGCGGCGCCCGCAGAAAGATCGCCGCGAGCGGCACGACCGTCAATGCCTCGATCACCCCGAAATACAGCATGGTCTGCCGCCAGCCGACGAACGCGACGGTGCGCTCGAACAGGGGCGGCCAGACCGCGCCGGCGAGGTAGGCACCGCTCGAGATGAGCGCCAGCGCCGAGCCGCGGCGGCGATCGAACCAGCGGCTGACATACACGTAGAACGGCGAGTTCATCCCGCCGATGCCGAGGAAGCCCACGAACACTCCCTGGCCCAGATAGAGCTGCCAGCTGGCGCCGCCGGTGGAAAGCGCGAGCCCTATGGCGATCATCACCGCCCCGACGATCACGGTCCAGCGCACCCCTACCCGCTCGGCGACGCGGGCGATGACGATGCCTCCGGTCCCGAAGCCGATCCAGGCCAGCGCCGCGGCGAGCGCCGGCACGGCGCGCAGCCCGCCGGTATCGGCGGCGATCGCCTTCAGCGCGACGATGGTGACCCAGGGGGCACCGAAGGCGATCGTCAGGATGACCAGGACGACCGCGGCGACCACCCAGGACGACCTGCTCTCGACCGATTGGAGCTTCAATTGTTCATGCACCGGGGAGCTTCAGCGAAGGGGTGAGAAAAGACAGTCAGGCGTAAGGATGGAGCCTGGGCAGCAGACGATAGGCCGTCGACCTTGCGGGAACCGGAGGCGACGGGTATCGCGCGCATCATGGGGTCCAGTTGGCGCATGAAACGCGCGTCATCGACATGCGCTCAGCGCATCCTACCGGACCGGGATCGACGTTGGGAATGAGACGAAACGATGCCGGCGCGACACCGCCGGCTGCCACGGCGGCGGCGCGGCTCGAGACCGATGCCGACACCGCGCGGAAGCTTTTCGGCGCGCTCAGCGAGCATTTCCCGGCCGAGGAGGTCGCCGTCGGCGTGTTCGAGGATGCGGCGGGCCGCTGGTCGCTCACGCTGCACTTCCGCGATCATCCCGACGAGGCGGCGGTGCGGCAGACGATCGCAGCCGAAGCCGGCAGTGCCGCCGCCCGGACGCTCACCTTCGAAACGCTGGCGGCGCAGGATTGGGTGCGCAGGAGCGCAGAAGCCTTCAGCCCCGTCGAGGCGGGACGCTTCGTCGTGCACGGAGCACATGCGCGCAGCCGCATCGGGGCAAACCGGATCGGCATCGAGATCGAGGCGGGATTGGCGTTCGGCACCGGTCACCACGGCAGCACCCGCGGCTGCCTACTGGCGCTCGATGGGATCGCCAAGACCGCGGGCAGGAAGCGGCCGGCCATTCCGCCGACGTTCACGGCAGTGCCGCGCCGTCCCCTTGCCGGCTTGCGGCGGAGCGAAAGGGCGCGGGCACAGCAGCGCGGCGCGCCTTGGGCTTTCGTCACCCGCAGGCGCTCGCCCATCGGCGTGCTCGATATCGGCACCGGCACCGGCGTGCTCGCCATCGCGGCTGCCAAAGCGCTGCGGCGGCCGGTGCTCGCGAGCGACATCGATCGGCGCGCGGTCGCAGTTGCGCGGGACAATGTCCGGCTCAATCGAGTGGCCCGCGCGGTCGAGCTGATCCATGCCGGCGGGGTCGCCCCGCATCGGTTCCGGCAGCGCGGGCCATTTGCACTGCTCCTCGCCAATATCCTGCTCGAGCCGCTGCAGCAGCTCTCGACGCCGCTTCTCCGGCTCGCGGCGCCGAACGCGCATGTGGTGCTCGCGGGTCTCCTCCTCGGGCAGGCCGCGGGCGCGCTTGCGAGCTACCGCGCGCGCGGATTCGTGCTGGAACGGCGCATTCGAATCGAGGGCTGGGCTACCCTCGTGCTCGTCCGTCCCGGCCGGCGGCAGACCGATCGGATGCGGAGGCCGTGCGCCTGAGATACGCCCGCAGCAACGCAGGCCAAGAAGGATTACGGTCTGGACCTCCCGGCGATGCGGCGCGCATTGCCCGGGTGCCGGCCCGCCCATATAGATGGCCGCGATGTTCGAGGCCCGCTTTCAATCCTTCGAGGAGCGCAGCGAGCCGGCGGCGAGCGCCGGGCGGATCGCTGCGCTGCGGACCGAGCTTGCGCGGCGCAACCTCACCGGCTGGATCGTGCCCCATGCCGACCGCCAGCAGAACGAATATCTGCCGGCGAGCGAGCAGCGGCTCGCCTGGTTGACCGGTTTCACCGGCTCGGCCGGCCTGGCGATCGTGCTGATGCAGCGCGCGGTGCTGCTCGTCGACGGCCGTTACATGCTGCAGGCGCGTGAGCAGGTGGACCAAGCGCTATTCGCCGTCGAGCACCTGGTCGACGCGCCGCCCGAGCGCTGGCTCGAGCAGAACCTCAACGGCAGCGATCGCCTCGGCTATGATCCCTGGCTGCATACGGTCGAGGGGGTCGCGAAGCTTGCCAAGGCTTGCGCCGCCGCGGGGGCGACCCTGGTGCCGGTCGAGCCCGATCCGGTCGACGCGATCTGGAGCGACCGGCCGCCGCCGCCGCTCGGCGCGGTGACGTTGCACGGGCTGCGGTTCGCGGGCGAAGGAGCCGAGCTGAAGCTCGATCGCGTGCGCGCCGAATTGAGCAAGCTGCGCGCCGACGCGCTGCTGGTGTCCGACCCGCAAGCCGTCGCCTGGACCTTCAACATTCGCGGCGCCGACGTCGTTCACACGCCTTTACTGCTCGCCTTCGCCCTCGTTCCGCGGGAGGGCCGGCCGGCGCTGTTCCTCGACGGCCGCAAGCTGTCGAACGACGTCCGCCACCGGCTCGAAGCGCTGGCCGATGTGCGCGAGGACGCCGATCTGCCCAGCGCCGTGGCGGCGCTCGGCCGGGCGAAGCTGACCGTCCGGCTCGATCGGGCGACCGCGGCCGATGCGCTGGCGCAGCTCCTCACCAGGGAAGGCGGCAAGGTCACGCGCGGCCCCGATCCGATTGCCCTGATGAAGGCAGTGAAGAACGACGCGGAGCTCGCCGGCGCGCGCGCCGCCCACGCCCGCGATGGCGCGGCGGTCACCCGCTTCCTCGCCTGGCTCGATCGCGAGGCGCCGCGCGGGATGCTGACCGAGATCGACGCCGTCGCGGCCCTGGAGAGCTTTCGCCGCGACACCGGGTTGCTCAAGGATATCTCGTTCCCGACCATCGCCGGCGCGGGCCCGGACGGCGCCATCGTGCACTACCGCGTCACCACGAAGAGCAACCGCCGCATCGAACCGGGCGAGCTGCTCCTGGTCGATTCCGGCGGCCAGTACGAGGACGGCACCACCGACATCACCCGCACCGTCGCCATAGGCGCCCCGAGCACGGAGATGCGTGACCGGTTCACCCGCGTGCTCAAGGGACATATCGCCGTCGCCTGCGCGGTCTTCCCCGAGGGGATCACCGGAGCGCAGCTCGATTCGTTCGCGCGCCAGTTCCTGTGGGCGCAGGGGCTCGATTTCGACCACGGCACCGGCCACGGTGTCGGCAGCTACCTCTCCGTCCACGAAGGTCCCGCGCGCATCTCCAAGCTCGGCACCACCGCGCTGTTGCGCGGCATGATCCTGTCGAACGAGCCCGGCTACTACAAGGCGGGCGGCTTCGGCATTCGCATCGAGAATCTCGTGCTGGTGGTCCCGGCCGCCGCGGTCGCCGGCGCCGAGAAGGCGCTCAATGCATTCGAGACGCTCACCCTCGCCCCGATCGACCGCCGACTGGTCGTCGAGGGGATGCTGACAGCCGAAGAGAGGAGCTGGCTCGACCGCTATCATGCGCGGGTCGCGCAGACGCTGTCGCCGCTCGTCGACGGCGAGACCGGTGCCTGGCTCGCGCAGGCGACGCGCCCGCTCGGACCGAACTGAGCGCCCGCGCCTTGCTCGAGCCGAGCCATCCCGATCCCGCGTCGAGCACGGCGCAGCGCACCCCGCGGCGGCTGCTGGCGCTGCTGGTGGCGATGACCGGGGTGAGCTCGCTGTCGCTCAACATCCTGGTGCCGGCGCTCCCGGGCCTGATGGCGAAGTTCGCAACCGATGCGGCGAGCGTCCAGTTGACGGTCTCGCTCTATCTGCTCGGGCTCGCGCCGGCGCAGCTGCTGTTCGGACCGCTGTCCGACCGGTTCGGCCGGCGGCCGGTCGTCCTGACCGGGCTCGCGCTTGCCACCCTCGCCGGCACCGCCGCGATCTTCGCCGGCACCATCGCTGCCCTGATCGCCGCGCGCATCGTGCAGTCGCTCGGCGCCTCGACCGGGCAGACCATCGGCCGCGCGATCATCCGCGATCTCTACGAGCGCGAGCGCGCTGCTTCGATGATCGGGCTGATCACCTCGGTCATGGTGATCATGCCGATGGCCGCGCCTCTGATCGGCGGCGTGCTCGACACCCTGTTCGGCTGGGAGGCGATCTTCGTCTTCACCGCCGGGCTGAGCCTCACGATCTTCCTGTGGACGGTCCTGATATTACCGGAGACCCGCCGGCTCCCGGGCGGATCCGCCGCCCCCATCCGCCTGGGTGCCGACGTCGCCTTCCTGGCAACAAGCCCGCGCTTCTTCGGCTATGCGTTGTGCGCCGGGCTCGGCTCCGGGCCGTTCTTCAGCTTTCTCGGCGGCGCCCCCTACGTGGTGGTGGGAATGCTGGGGCACAGCTCGGCGGAATACGGACTCTGGTTCTTCCTGCCGGCGTTCGGCTTCATGAGCGGCAATTTCCTGGTGGCGCGGCTCGCCACCCGCGCCGGCATCGATACGCTGATCTGGTGGGGAATAGCCCTGACCGTCGTCGGCTGCCTGATCAATGCCGCCGTCTACATCGCCTTTCCCGGCGCGGAGATGATCACGATCTTCCTGCCGCAGCTGATCATCGGCGCCGGCAACGGGCTCCTGCTGCCGACCGCGGTCGCCGGCGCCGTCAGCATTCGTCCGCAGGTGTCCGGAACCGCTTCGGGGATGACCGGCTTCATCCAGATGCTGATCTGCGCCGCTGCCGCTCAGCTCGGAGGCTACGTGGTGGCTGAGTCCGTGGATGCGATGCCGTTGATCTGGTTGATGCTGCTGTTCGGGATTGCAACCGCCGCGGCGGTGTTCGGGCTGGTGCGAAAACGGACGACGGACGCCGGAGCACGGAGGACGGAATAGCCGGAAGCAGTGGCGTCATCCCGAATTTCCGCCCCGCGCCTCATCTGTCGTCCGTCGCCCGTCGTCTGTCGTCTGTCCTGCCGATGAGCGCAAACCACTCGTCCTCGCTGAGCACTGTGACGCCGGCCTCCCTGGCCTTGCCGAGCTTGGAGCCGGCACCCGGACCGGCGACGACATAGTCGGTCTTCTTCGACACCGATCCGGCGACCTTGGCGCCGAGCCGCTCGGCCATGGCTTTTGCCTCCTCGCGCGTCATCTGCTCGAGCGACCCGGTGAACACCACGGTCTTGCCGGCGACCGCCGTGTCCGCTGCCGACTTCTCGACGTCGAGAATCTTCACTTGCGCGACCAGCCGCTCGATCATGCCGCGGTTGTGGGCCTCGCCGAAATAGGCGGCGATGCTGTCGATGACGGTCCCGCCGATCTGGTCGAGATTGTCGAGCTCGGCGCGGGTCTCCGGGTCGCCCGCCGCGATCTTCCGGCAGGCATCATGGAACGCGCGCCAGCTCAGATAGCCGCGCGCCAAGGCGCGCGCCGTGGTCTCGCCCACGTGACGCATGCCGAGCGCGTAGATGAAGCGATCGAGCGTTATCGCCCGGCGCGCCCGGATCGCATTGAACAGGTTGCGCACCGAGACCTCGCCGAAGCCTTCCTGCCGCTCGAGCCCGATCCTGGCGTTGCGCGCCTCGAGCGTGAAGATATCAGCTGGCTCCTTGATCCAGCCTTGCTCGAAAAACAGCTCGATCTGCTTCTCTCCCAGCCCCTCGATATCGAAGGCGCGGCGGGAGACAAAATGCTTGAGGTGCTCGACCTTCTGATACGGGCAGGCGAGCTCCCCGGTGCAGCGGGCGACGGCGCCTTCCGCGCCGGCGGCGGTCTCGTCGCGGACCACGGCGCTGCGGAGCGGACAAGGGCAGTGCCGGGGGAAAGCATAAGGTTTCGCCCCTCTCGGTCGCCGCTCCAGCACCACCCCGAGCACCTGCGGGATGACGTCACCGGCGCGCTGGATGGTCACGGTGTCGCCGACCCGCACGTCGAGCCGCGCGATCTCGTCGGCGTTATGCAGGGTCGCGTTCTGCACCACCACCCCGCCCACCGTCACCGGCTCCAGCTTGGCGACCGGCGTGAGCGCACCGGTGCGGCCGACCTGGATGTCGATCGCCTTGACGACGGTCATCGCCTTCTCCGCCGGAAACTTGTGCGCAATCGCCCAGCGCGGATTGCGGGAGACGAAACCGAGACGCTGCTGCCAATCGATCCGATCGAGCTTGTAGACGACACCATCGATGTCGTAGTCGAGCGAGGCGCGCTGCACCTCGATCTCGCGGTGGAAGGCGAGCATGGCATCGATGGAGTCGCACAGGCGCATCAGCGGGTTGATCTTGAAACCGCGGGCGGCGAACCAGTTCACCATCCCCGACTGGGTCGGTGCAGGCATGTCGCTCATCTCGCCCCACCCATAGGCGAAGAAGCCGAGCGGCCGCGCCGCGGTGATGCTCGGATCGAGCTGGCGGAGCGAGCCCGCTGCCGAGTTGCGCGGATTGGCGAATACCTGCCGGCCTTCCGACCTTTGCCGCTCGTTGAGCTTGAGGAACGCGGATTTCGTCATGTAGACCTCGCCGCGAGCCTCGCATATGTCCGGCAGATCCTTGCCGCGCAGCTGAGCGGGGACGTCCTCGAGCGTGCGCACGTTCGCAGTGACGTCCTCGCCCTCGCTGCCGTCGCCGCGGGTGGCCGCGCGCACCAGCCGGCCGCCCTCGTAGCGCAACGAGCAGGAGAGTCCGTCGATCTTGGGCTCCGCCGTGAACACCACCTTGGCTTCCGCCGGCAGCCGCAGGAACCGGCGCACCCGATCGACGAAGTCGGTCACCTCCTGGTCGGAAAGGGCGTTGCCGAGCGACAGCATCGGCACGGCGTGACGCACCTTGGCGAATTTCTGCGAGGGCTGCGCGCCGACCCGGCGCGAGGGCGAGTCCGCGCGGACCAAGCTCGGGAATCTCGCCTCGATCTCCTCGTTGCGGCGGCGCAGCGCATCGTATTCCGCGTCGGAAACGATCGGCGCATCCTCCTGATAGTAGCGCCGGTCGTGGGCGGCGATCTCGTCGGCCAGCCGCTGAAGCTCGGACCTGGCCTGCGCCTCGGTGAGTCGGTCGGTCGGGAGCTTGCGGACTTCGACCATGGCTTTGTTGCCGCGGCACGAGAATTGGGCCAGCAAGATCTGGCCCGCCACGCCTGCCGGCACAAGAGCCGTGCAGCGCGCACAGCCGCTGCGCTCTCTTCCCTCAGTCGGTCATCTTCCGTTGGAACAACTTATTGGAGGTGGCGCGGTGGCTACCATCTTTTTCGCTGATTACCCCGCTGCCTTGATCAGCCGCTCGGCGGCCGCGCGCGCCTCCGCGGTTATCTCGGCGCCGGCGAGCATGCGCGCGATCTCCTCCCGGCGCCGGTCGGCGGCGAGCTCGACAACCCGGGTCACCGCGCGCCTGCCGCGATCGAGCATGCTCTTGGTGATGAGGTAATGGCGGTCGGCGCGCGCGGCGACCTGCGGAGCATGCGTCACCGCGATCACCTGGGCACGCCGGCCGAGCCTGGCGAGCCGCACGCCGATGGCATCGGCGACGGCACCGCCCGCCCCGGTGTCGATCTCGTCGAAAACCAGGGTCGGCGCCGAGCCGCGGTCGGCCAGCACCACCTTGAGCGCAAGCAGAAAGCGCGCGAGCTCGCCGCCGGAAGCGACCTTGACCAGCGGTCCCGGCCGGGTGCCCGGATTGGTCTGCACCCAGAACTCGACCCGATCGGTCCCCTGCGGACCCGCCCGGCCCTCCTCGATCTCCGTGGAAAACCGAGCGCGTTCGAGCTTGAGCGGCCTGAGCTCGCCGTTCACCGCCCCGTCCAGCGTTGCCGCCGCTTGCCGGCGCTCGAGGGACAGCGCAGCCGCTGCCTGCCGATAACGCAGCTCGGCTTCCCCGGCCTCGGCTTCGAGCTGCGCCAGCCGCTCGGCACCCGCCTCGATCAGGCCGAGCTCACCGGCGTGCCGTCTCGCCAGCGCCTCGAGGTCGTCGACCGGGACGTTGTATTTGCGGGCAGCCGCGCGCAGGGCAAACAATCGCTCCTCGATGCGCTCGAGCTCGCGCGGATCCTGCTCGGCGGCGCCGAGTGCCGCATCGAGATGCGCGCCCGCTTCGCTCAGCGCGGAAAGGGCGGCATCGAGGGCCTTCACCGTCGGCTCGATCAGGGTTGGAGCCTGCGCCACGCGCCGCTCGAGCCGGCGCAGCGCGGCCGAGAGTGCAGGCAGCGGCGACTGGGCTCCTGCCAGCGCATCATGCGCCTCGCGCAGGTCGGCGACGACCCTCTCCGCCTGCATCATGGCGGCTCGTCTTGCGGCCAACGCACTCTCCTCCGAGGGCGCGGGGGCAAGCCGGCGCAGCTCGTCGGTGGCGTGCCGGAGGAAGTCGGCCTCCCGCCGGGCATGCTCGACCTCCGCCCGGTGTGCGGTGACCTCGTTCTCGCGCGCCAACCGCTCCTGCCAAAGAGCCTCGACCTCAGCCGCCCGCTGCTCGAGACCGCCGAACGCATCGAGCAGGCGGCGGTGTGTTGCCACGTCGACCAACGCCCGCTCGTCATGCTGGCCGTGGATCTCGACCAGCGCCGTCCCCAGGGTCTTGAGCGTCTGCGCGCTCACCGGCTGATCGTTGACGAAGGCGCGGGTCCGGCCGTCGGCAAGCTGGACGCGGCGCAGGATCAGCTCGTCCTCCGCCGGGATGCCGTTGGCCGCCATCGCCGCGCGCACCGAAGCATCCGCGGGGAGCTCGAACGACGCGGTCACCTGGCCCTGCTCGGCGCCGTGCCGCACCAGCGCCGCGTCGCCACGGGCGCCGAGCGCCAGCGCGAAGGCGTCGAGCAGGATGGATTTGCCCGCCCCGGTCTCGCCAGTGAGCACCGACAGGCCCGCCGCGAAATCGAGGTCGAGCCGGTCGATCAGGACGATGTCGCGGACCGAGAGCCGGGCCAGCATGCCGAGCGCTAGCCGAGCTTGAATGCCCGGCTGATCCAGGAACCCTTGTTCTCGCTCGGCTGCAGTCCCTTCGACTGCATCAGGGCAAAGGCGTCCTTGTACCAGCGGCTTTCCGGGAAGTTGTGCCCGAGCACGGCAGCCGAGGTTTGCGCCTCGTCGACAATACCGAGCGCCATGTAGGCTTCGGTCAGCCGGAGCAGCGCCTCCTCGACGTGGCGGGTCCGCTGGTAGCGCGTCACCACGATCTTGAAGCGGTTGATCGCGCCGGTGTAGTTTCTCGAGTTAAGCAATTGACGTCCGACATCCATCTCCTTGCCGGCCAGCTGGTCGCGCGCGATCTGGACCTTGCGCTTGGCACTTTCAACGTATTCGGAGGTCGGATACTTGCGGACGAGCTCCTCGAAAGCCTGCACCGCCTTGTCGGTGGGCTCCTGGTCGCGGGAAATTTCCGGCATCTGATCGAAATAGGAGGAAGCGATCAGGAACTGCGCATACGCGGCGTCGGGACTTCCCGGATGCAGCGTGACATAGCGCCGTGACGCCTGGATGCAGTCATTGTACGAGCCTGCCTGGTAGTGGGCAAAGGCGGTCATGATCAGCGCCTTGCGCGCCCAGTCGGAATAGGGATGCTGGCGATCGACCTCCTCGAACTTCTTGGCTGCATCCTTGTAGGACTTCTTGACGTTCAGCAGGTAAAGGCCCTCGTTGTAGAGCTTGTCCGCCGGCTGGTCGGGAACGATGGGATCCTTGTCGAACAGGTTGCTGCAGCCGCCGATCAGGATGAGCGCCAGCAGCGGCACGAGACGCGCGAGCGCACGCGCGCTGCGCCCGATCTTGCTGGTCGTCGCCGAGCACCAGATCATGGGTTGGATGAGGATCCCCTCCCCCGACGCGAGGTTCAATCCGCTGCCGCGCTAACCGGCTGTTGCCTCTTAACCCACTGCGCAAGTTAGGAAATAGGCCGACATTCCGCCCGGAATGTGGCAGCGCAATCGGCCCCGGCTGCGGCGGACGTCAGGAAATCTCGGGGCCGAACGCAGCCGCGACCCGGCCCACCCGCTCGGCATGAGCGCGCAGGCGCGGTCCCTCGCTGTCGACCCAGGCCCAGGCGCGGGTATCCGACATCAGCGCACAGAGCACGGCATAGTTGAGCTTGTGGCCGCCGCGCACCGAGCGGTAGGTGGCAAGCAACGGTCCACCGGCCAGCGCGAGGTCTCCGACTGCGTCGAGCACCTTGTGGCGGACGAACTCGTCGGGGAAACGGGCACCTTCCGGGTTGAGGATGCGGCTCTCGCTCACCACCAGCGTGTTTTCCAGCGAGGCGCCGAGCGCGTAGCCGGAATTCCACAAGCTCGTCGCATCGCGCATGAAACCAAAGGTGCGAGCGCGGGCGATCTCGCGCCGGAAGCTCTCCGGCTTGACGTTGAGCGACAGGCATTGGCGACCGATGAGCTCATGATCGAACTCGACCTCGGCCTCGATCCGGAAGCCCCACGGGTTGGGCCAGATCTCGCCGAAAGCATCCCCCATGGCGACGCGGACGGGCTTGAGCACCTTGATGTAGCGGCGCGGCTCGTTGAGTCTCACGATGCCCACGGCGTCGATCGCCGCAACGAATGGTGCGGCGCTGCCATCCATTATCGGCGCTTCGGGGCCGTCGATCTCGACCAGAGCATTATCGACGCCGAGTCCCGAGAGTGCAGCCAGGACGTGCTCGGCGGTCGAAATCAGTGGTCCCGATGCGTCTCCCAGAACCGTAGCGAATTCGGTCGCCGTCACCGCGCTCATGTCGGCTATGATTTCCCGGCTGCTGCCGCCCGGAATGCCGGTTCGGATGAAGCGCAGGCCGGTGTCGGCGTCGGCGGGGTATATCGTCAGCGCTACCGGCAACCCGGAATGGACGCCCACGCCCAGCAACGTGGCGTGGTCGCGCAACGTGGTCTGCCTGGCGACTTTCATCCCAACCCGCCCCGCCTCCCGGCCGCCGCTTGTCAGGCGGCGCGCGGTGGAATCCTGCGGGCGACGACACGTCGCAGTCCTGCCATCGGTAAGGCTGATACTCGGCCCGCGGGCAAGAATCTGGCCGCGCTGTCCCCCCGAACGAAAACCCCTTTGACCCGGGCAGGTTAGCACGGCTGCTGGGAAGGCCAATTCACGCTTTCTTACCGAGTGTTACCGTCCTCCTGCCGCAATCGAAGGCGGCGCTGCGGCAACCCCATGCCTGCTGGATGGACGCAAGTCTGGCTCGCGCAGGAGCGACGGCCCGAGCGGCCTGTCCTTGGCCCAAATGCTCGGTTTCATTCAGGTGCGAGGCTGGGTAGCCGCCGGCGGGGCGGCTAGCGCTGCCATGTCAACCCGCCCCTGGCATTGCTCGGCGCTGGACGGAGACCTCAGTTCGCCTGCCGGCGGAGAAAAGCGGGGATATCGAGTTGATCCTCCTCCACAGAGTTATGCACAGGAGCCTGCCGTCCGTGCGGGTCGAGCGCCTGGTGGGCCGGCCGCTTGGCGTATTCCGATACCGGATCAGGGCCGCGCGGCGAGGTCGGCGGAGCCGACCGCGGCGTGGGGGCGGCACGTTCCGCGGGTCGCGGCGGGGGCCGAACCGGCCGGACATTTGCAGACAGCGCCTCCGGATCGTCCTCCTCGCGGCGTCCAAGGCCAACCGCGGCAAGTCGCCGGAGCAGGCCCATCTTCCGCTTTTCCGGATGCTCGGCGTCCGGCTCCTCGCCCCGCTGTGCGCGCAGCTCGGCCTGCGCCGGGCGAGGCAGCTCGTCCATTCGCGGCATGCGCGGCGGCCGGCCGCCCGTGCGCTCGGGCGCAGGAGGGATGAAGGCGCGGGGGACCGGTACGTGCTCCGATGCCGGTGCGACCTGCTCGGGAAAGAGCGAGGGCTTCGGCGGGATCGGCCGGATGGTGACATCCTCGACCATGGGCAGCACCGCCGCCGCCACCGCGGCTTTGGCCGCGTTCTCGATAGCCTCGGGCATCGACTGTGGCGGAATCGGCGGGGCCACCGGCGTTGCGAGCGGAGCCGGGCGCGGCTCGCTGCGTTCCGGCCGCTCGCCGGTGCCCCGCTGCTGCTCCCCGCGTGCCTGATCGGCGCGCAGCTTCTGCGTCAGCTCGGCAATCCGCGACTCCGGCGCCGACATGGGCCGCGACAATGCAGCCTGATCGATGCCGGTCGCAACCACCGAGACCCGGATGATGCCTTCGAGACTCTCGTCGAAGGTCGCGCCGACGATGATATTGGCCTCCTGGTCGACCTCCTCGCGGATGCGCGTGGCAGCTTCGTCGACCTCGTAGAGGGTGAGGTCCTTGCCCCCGGTGATCGAGATCAGGAGGCCCTTGGCACCCTTCATCGAGGCATCGTCGATCAGCGGGTTGGAGATCGCCGCCTCGGCCGCGGACAGGGCCCGTTTCTCGCCCGAGGCCTCGCCGGTGCCCATCATCGCCTTGCCCATCTCGCGCATCACCGCCCGCACGTCGGCGAAGTCGAGATTGATCAGCCCCTCCTTGACCATGAGGTCGGTGATGCACGCCACGCCCGAATAGAGCACCTGGTCGGCCATCGCGAAGGCATCGGCAAAGGTCGTCTTCTCATTGGCGACCCGAAACAGATTCTGGTTGGGAATGATGAGCAGGGTGTCCACGACCTTATGCAGCTCGCTGATCCCCGCTTCGGCGACGCGCATCCGCCGCACGCCCTCGAAATGGAACGGCTTGGTGACCACCCCGACCGTGAGGATACCCACCTCCTTCGCGCAGCGCGCCACGACCGGCGCAGCGCCGGTGCCGGTGCCGCCGCCCATGCCGGCGGTCACGAACACCATGTGCGCGCCCTGGAGATGATCCCGAATCTCGTCGATCACCTCCTCGGCAGCGGCCCGCCCGACCTCCGGCTGGGAGCCCGCGCCGAGGCCTTCGGTGACCTGCACGCCCATCTGGATGATGCGCTCGGCCTTCGACATCGTCAGCGCCTGGGCGTCGGTATTGGCGACGACGAAATCGACGCCCTGCAGCCCGCTCGCGATCATGTTGTTGACGGCGTTGCCGCCGGCGCCGCCCGTCCCGAACACGGTGATCCGCGGCTTCAGCTCGCGAATGTCGGGGATCTTCAGATTGATGCTCATGTTTGCCTCTTCATACGCGGAAGTCACCGCCGGGTCCGGCCGGTCCGCCACCCGGCCGATGGACTGTCATGACGAGTCGTCAAAAGCTCTCGCGTAGCCATCGTCCGACCCGCGCGATATAGCCGCCGCCTGTCGTGGTGTGCCGCGTTCGCCGCGGTTCGAAATGCTCGAGATGCGCCGCCTGCGGATAGACCAGCAGTCCCGTCGCCACGGCGAAAGCCGGCCCCTTCGCTTCGTCCGGCAGCCCGGAAATGGCCAGCGGCCGGCCGATGCGCACCGGCCGGCCCAAGATTTGCGCGGCCAAGCCGGAGAGTCCCGTCAGCTGGCAGGCGCCGCCGGTCAGCACTACCCGCCCGCGCGGCTCGGTCGCGAAGGGCGAGGCTGCGAGCCGGTCGCGCACCATCTCCAGAATCTCCTCGACCCGCGGCCTGATGATGCGGACGAGGTTGGCGCGGGAGACGAACTGCGGCGCCTCGCGCTCGTCGTTGTCGAACGACGGTACCGCTATCATGTCACGCTCGTCGGAAGCGCCGGCCAGCACGCTGCCATGGAGGGTCTTGATGCGCTCGGCGTCGGCCAGACGGGCATTGAGACCGCGCGCGAGATCCATCGTGACGTGCCCCCCGCCGAGCGCAAAACCGTCGGCATGCACGAAACCGCCGCCGGCGAAGACCCCGATCGTGGTGGTGCCTGCGCCCATGTCGACCACTGCGGCCCCGAGCTCGGCTTCGTCGTCGACGAGGGTGGAGAGCCCGGCCATGTACGGGCTCGTCACCATCGTCTCGACCTTCAGATGACAGCGCTCGATCGCCAGCATAAGATTGCGCGCGACCGAAATGTCGGTGGTGACGACGTGCATGTCGATGCCGAAGCGGCGGCCCAGCATTCCACGCGGATCGCGCACGCCGGTCGCGCCGTCGATCACGAAGCCGACCGGCAGCGAATGCAGCACGGCGCGACCCTCGCGCGCGGAGTGGCGGCTGCCGGCCGCCAGCACGCGGGCGATGTCGCGCTCGCCGATTGCCGAGCCCGCGACCTCCACCGACGCGGAGATGTGCTCGCTCGCGGGGCGGCCGGCAGACACCGCTACCAGCACCGCGTCGAGCTGGAGCCTGGCGGATCGCTCCGCGAGGTCGAGGCACTGCCGCAGCGCGGCCTCGGCCCCGGCGAGGTCCACCACGGCCCCGGCTTTCATGCCGCGGGCGAACGTGTGGCCGAATCCGATCAGCTCGATGGAATGGCTGCGCCGGCGCGGGGCGTCCTGCGACGGCCGCGGCTTGAGGCGGCCGATCAGGCAGGCGAGCTTGCCGGTTCCCACATCCAGCACGGCGACCAGCATCGACCGGTTATGCGCCAGCGGCTTCATCTTGGGGGTGAGGCCGAACGGAAGGACGGTCATGCGTTGCCACCCTTCTTTCTCGGCTTGTCCTTGAGCAGCTCGATGCGCGCCTGCGCGGCCGCCTCGGAAAGCCGCACCGTCACCTGATCGGGCAGCCGCAGATCGATGCTGGCAATGTCCCGGCTGAGCAGGCGCTTCTCGTGATCGACACGGACCAGCGTCTCGAGCGCCGGCGCAACTCCGTGCTCCGGCAGCTCGACATCGATCCCGTTCTTGAGCCGCAGGTTCCAGCGCCGTTCTCCGACCAGCACCGAAGCGCGGACGAAGCCGCGCAGGGCGGGATGGCGATCCAGCAAGGCGAGAAATTCCTTGGCTCGGCCTTGCGCGCCGGCGCCGACGACGAGCGGCAACTCGATCAGAGCGGGCGCCACATAGGGCTCGAGCACGGTGCCGTCGTCGGCAATGACCGAGAGGCGGCGGTCCTTTTGCCATAACGCGAAAGCCACACGCTCGCGGATCGCGATCTGCAGCTCTCCGGGATAGAGCTTGAGCACGGCGGCATCGGCGATCCACGGATTGGCGCGCAGCCGCTCGCGTACCCGCTCGACGTCAAGAAACAGAAGCGAGCTGGTGCCGGTGATGCCGGCGCCGGCGAGGACCTCCTCGCGAGTGACATGCCGGTTGCCGGCAAGCGAGATCGAGACGATGCGGAAGCCGGCGGCATTGCCGAGCTGGTCGAGAGTCTCGGTGACGGCTCCGACAAGGATCGGAACATGCCCGCCCTTGATAGCGCCGTAGCCGACGCTCGCCAGCATCAGTGCCGCCGTGGCGGCGACGCCGATCCTGCGCGGCAGCCAGACAGCGAGCCGAGGGGACCAGCGGTCCAGCAGACGCGCCAGGCACAGCGCGCGCTGGATGGCGGCGTGCGCGGCGCGCGCAAAGCCCGAGCCGGCCGAGCTTCCGCCGAGCCGCCGGCGCGCGGTCCCCTTCACCGATTGAGCGAGGCGTCCTCGATCATCCATCGCACCAGCTCATCGAACGTGATGCCCGCGTGCGCCGCAAGCTCGGGCACGAGCGACGTTTCGGTCATGCCGGGTTGGGTGTTGACCTCGAGACAGACAAGTCCCCCCGCCCCTTCGATGCGATCGTCGTAACGGAAATCCGCACGGCTCACGCCTCGGCAACCCAGCGCGCGATGCGCCGCCAAGGCTAGTCTTCGGACCTCTTGGTAAACAAATGATGAAATCTCCGCCGGCAGAAGATGCTTCGAGCCGCCCGGGGCGTATTTGGCTTCGTAATCGTAAAATCTTACCGCCGGCACGATCTCGATGACGCCAAGCGCCTCCTCGCCCATGATTGTGCAGGTCAACTCCTTGCCGGCGATATATTTTTCCACCATAACCCGTTCCCCATAGGGCCAATCCTCGCGCGTGAGCTCCTGGGGAGGATGGGCGTGATCCGCGGCCACCATGAAAACGCCGACGCTGGACCCTTCGGCGATCGGCTTGACCACATAGGGCGGCGGCAGCACGTGGCCTGCCGCAACCTTGAAGCGCGATTCCAACACTCCTTCCGCCACCGGCACGGCGGCGGCACGGAATACGATCTTGGCGAGGTCCTTCTGCATCGCCAGGGCGGAAGCCAGCACGCCGGAATGGCTGTAGGGAATGGCGAGGATTTCCAGTATGCCCTGGAGCGTGCCGTCCTCGCCCGGCCGCCCATGCAGGACGTTGAGGGCGACATCGGGCCTCACAGTCGTGAGCACCGAGGCGATGTCGCGCCCGACGTCGATGCGGGTGACCCGATAACCGAGCCTCTCGAGCGCCTCTGCGCAGGCTTTCCCCGAGCGCAGCGAGACCGCGCGCTCGGCCGACCAGCCCCCCATAAGAACCGCGACATGCTTGCTCATGCTGTCCAGGCCGAAAGGCTGATTCGCTTGTGCCAAATAGAATCGAGAACGGCCGCGCCGTCGAGAGTCAGGCTCGCATTTTCTACGCTCCGAGACGGAGCGGTCAGCGCGGGAAAGCTCAGCCTGCGGCTTCGGGCGCAGGTGAGCACGCCCTCCCAAGATCGAGCGGGGCAGCAACCCCGATCCGCTTGATCTCCCATTCCAGCTCGAGCCCGCACTTCTCCCGGACGCGGCGCCGCACCCTCTCACCCAACTGCTCGATCTCCGCAGCAGTGGCGTTGCCGAGATTGATCAGGAAGTTGCAGTGCATCTCCGAGACCTGCGCGTCGCCCAGTCGCAACCCGCGACACCCCGCGGCGTCGATCAGCTGCCAGGCCTTGCGCCCGGGCGGGTTCTTGAATGTCGAGCCCCCGGTCCTGCTCTTGATCGGCTGGGTTGCCTCGCGTGATTCCGTGATCTTCTCCATCTCGGCGGCGATGCCGGCGGGATCGCCGGGCGAACCTTGAAACAGCGCCTCGGTGAAGATGATGTCTTCGCTCAGGCCGCAGTGGCGGTAGCTGTAGCCCATGTCGGGAAGGGCGAAGACGCGCGGGCGGCCCTGCCGATCGACCCCGCGCGCCTCCACCAGGACATCCTTGGTCTCGCGGCCATAGGCACCGCCGTTCATCCGCAAGGCTCCTCCGACTGCACCGGGGATGCCACGGAAGAAGGCCAGCCCCGCGATCGCCGCCTCCTGCGCGGCGCGACTGACCTTCACGTCGGGGACGGCGCAGCCGGCGCGAATGCGCCAGCCGTCCTCGACCTTGATCTCGGCGAAGCCGCGGCCGAGCCGGACGACCACACCCGGGACGCCGCCGTCGCGCACAATCAGGTTCGAGCCGAGCCCGATGACGGTGACCGGAATGCGGTCCGGCAAGTGCGCAAGGAAATAACCGAGGTCGTCCGCGTCCTCGGGCACGAGCAGGATCTGCGCCGCCCCGCCGACGCGGAACCATGTGAGGTCGGCGAGCGATTGATTGGCCAACAGCCGGCCGCGCAGGTTCGGCATGCGGCGCTTGAGATCGGGGCTGAGGTCGGGAAACGGCGTCATCGATGCAAATGCGCGCAGGCAAAGCAGATCCATCATGCGGCCGCGTCGAGCGCGGCGAGCTCGGCCGGCAGCGCGTAGGCCCATTGGGTGATGCTCCCGGCGCCGAGACACACCACGATGTCGCCCGACCGGGCCAGCCGCTTGATCATGCGCGGGAGATCGGAGGGACCGTCGAGCGCAACGGCCTGGCGGTGCCCGTGCGCGCGCAGTCCCTGGACCAGCGCATCGCGGTCGGCGCCGGGAATTGGCGCCTCGCCGGCTGGATAGACATGCGCCACGATCACGGTGTCGGCGTCATTGAAGCAGGTCGAGAATTGCTCGAACAGCGAGGCAAGGCGGGTATAGCGGTGCGGCTGCACCACCGCGATCACCTGCCCATCGCAGGACTCACGCGCCGCGCGCAAGACCGCGGCAATCTCCACCGGATGATGGCCGTAGTCGTCGATGATGGGAATGCCGTTCCACTCGCCGGTCCGGGTGAAGCGCCGGCGCACCCCGCCGAATCCCTCGAGCGCCTTGCGGATGACGTCGTCGGCCACCCCGAGCTCGCGTGCGACCGCGATGGCGGCGGTGGCGTTGAGGGCATTGTGGCGCCCGGGCATCGGCAGCGTGAGCTCCCTGATCTCGTGCGCGACCTCGCCGGCGCGGTCGCGAAAGACGACGGAAAAGCGCGAGCGTCCGGCGGCATGGTCGAGATCGGCGAGCCGCACGTCCGCCTGCAGATTCTCGCCGTAGGTGACGACGCGCCGGTCGGTGACCTGCCCGACCAGGAGCTGCACCACCGGGTGGTCCGTGCACATGACCGCGAAGCCGTAGAACGGCACGTTCTCCACGAAGGCGCGAAATGCCTCCTGCACCGCCTCGAACGTCTTGAAGTGATCGAGGTGCTCAGGGTCCACGTTGGTGACGATGGCGATGTCGGCGGGAAGCTTGAGGAAGGTGCCGTCGGATTCATCGGCCTCGACCACCATCCAATCGCCGGCTCCGAGCCGCGCATTGGTGCCGTAGGCATTGATGATCCCGCCGTTGATCACGGTGGGATCGAAGCCGCCGGCATCGATCAGCGCGGCGACCAGCGAGGTGGTCGTGGTCTTGCCGTGGGTGCCGGCGACCGCGACGCAGCGCTTGAGGCGCATCAGCTCGGCGAGCATCTCGGCGCGGCGCACGACGGGCAGACGTTTGGCGCGTGCCGCGATGAGCTCGGGGTTGTCGCGCTTGATGGCGGTCGAGACCACGACCACCTTCGCCGAACCGAGGGCAGCCGCGGAATGCCCAACCGAGATTCTGGCCCCATTCTCGCGCAGACGCTTCACATTGGCGCTGTCGGAAGCATCCGATCCCTGCACGCTGTAGCCGAGATTGATCAGCACCTCGGCGATGCCGCTCATGCCGATGCCGCCGATGCCGATGAAGTGGATCGGCCCAATGTCGCTCGGCAGTTTCATCGACGCCCCCCGGACATCGTTTTCAGGACCAAGTCGGCGAGCCGCTCGGCGCCGTCGGTGACACCCTGCGAGCGGGCAGCGGCGGCCATTGCCGCGAGCTTCTGCGGGGCGCCGGCAAGCTCGCCGATCTCCGCCGCCAGGCGAGCCGGCGTGAAGTCGACCTGCTGCAGGCGCATCGCACCGCCGGCCCGCTCGAGAACGGCAGCATTCGCGGACTGGTCCTGATCGAGCGCATGCGGCAATGGCACGAGTATGGCGGGCCGTCCGATGGCCGCAAGCTCGGCGGCGGTCGAAGCACCCGAGCGGCAGACGACGAGGTGCGCGGCAGCGATGCGAGCCGGCAGATCGCCGAAGAACGGCTCGATCTCGGCCGCGATCCGCGCCCGACGATAGGTTTCCGCGACGCGCGCGACATCCTCCGGGCGGGCCTGCTGCACGACCGAGAGGCGTCCCTGCAAAGCGGGGTCGAGCCGCCCGAGCGCGGCCGGCACCACCTCGGCCATGATCCGCGCGCCCTGGCTCCCGCCGTACACGAGCAGGCGCAGCTGCCCATTCATATCGGGCGGGACGTAGGGCCTGGCCGCGGCTGCGATCACCGCCGGGCGCACCGGATTGCCGGTGCGGGTGGCCTTGCGAGCCAACGACGGCCGGCCCTCGAGCACGCCGCCGAGGCTGACGGCGATTGCGTCGGCAAGCGGCGCCAGCAATCGATTGCCGCGACCCATCACTGCGTTCTGCTCGTGGATCACGACGGGGATCCCGCGCAGCCTTGCCGCAAGCAACGGCGGGAGAGTGGGATAGCCGCCGAAGCCGACCACGGCGCTTGGCCGCAGCCGACCGAAGAGACGCCAGGACTGCACGGTGCCCCTCGCGAGGTTTGCCGCGGTTCGCGCGACAGACAAAGGATTGAGGCTGCGTATGGTCGCACTGGCGACGATGTGAGTCGCACGAGCGGGAAATCGGCCGTAGGATTCGGCGCGGGCATCGGTCGCGAGCTCGACGACGATGCCGCGCCGGCCCAGCATCTCCGCCAGCGCCTGTGCCGGGAACAGATGCCCGCCGGTTCCGCCCGCCGCCAGGACGACGAGCGGCGCCCCGCCCGCCTGCATCAGGCAGCGCTCCGGCCACCCGCGAGAATGGCCTCTTGGGTGAGCAGCGCGGCGCGCGGCTGTTCACGCCCGAGAGCAAGCAGCATGCCCATGCCGTAGGCGAGAGAGATCATCGATGAGCCGCCATAGGAGATGAACGGCAGCGTCATGCCCTTCGCCGGCATGAGATGCAAGTTCACCGCCATGTTGATGGCCGATTGCAGCCCGAACAGGATCGCCAGTCCCGAGACCGCGAAACGGGCAAAGTGATCCTCGGTGCGGATCGCATTGCGCAGAGCGCGCATGACGATGAAAGCGAACAGCGCAACGAGCAGCAGGCACAGCACGATCCCGAATTCCTCGGCTGCGACCGCGAACACGAAATCGGTGTGGCTCTCCGGCAGGATACGCTTGACCCTCCCCTCGCCGGGACCCTGACCGAACCAGCCGCCGCGCTGGAACGACTCGAGCGCCTGGTCGATGTTGAAAGTGTCGCCCGAGGAAGGATCACGGAACCGCTCGATCCGGCGCGCCACGTGCGGGATGAAAGCATAGGCGCTGGCAAGCCCGAGCGCTGCCGCCCCGGCGAGGCCGCCGACCCACAGGAGTCGCATGCCCGCCAGGAAGAACAAGGCGCTCCACACGAGCGCCAGGAGCATCGTCTGCCCGAAGTCGGGCTGCAGCACGAGCCCGGTCACCGTGATCGCGAGCAGGGCCAGAGCCACGCTGTTGGCCGGCATTTCCGGGCGGCGCTCGGTCTCGGCGAAGAGCCAGGCGATCAGGATCACGAAAGCGGGCTTGAGGAACTCCGAGGGCTGAACGTTGATGCCGAGGAGGACGATCCACCGCCGCGCGCCCTTCACCTCGGCGCCGTAGTGGAGCGTCGCGGCGACCAGCACCAGGCTCAGCACGAAGACGACCAGTGCGACCCGGCGGATGTGCCGCGGCGGCAGGAACGAGGTGGCCAGCAGGACCACGAGCGCCGGCAGCAGATAGAGCACATGGCGGCTGACGAAGTAGAACGGATCGAGGCCGAGCCGGGCGGCGACCGGCGGGCTGGCCGCGAGCGACAGCACGATGCCGCCCAGCATCAGCGCCAGCAGTGCCCCGAGCAGCGGGCGGTCCACCGTCCACCACCACGCGGCAAAGGCCGTGCGTTCCAGCCGCGACACCATGCTCCCCTCCATCAGACGGGCGCTCGTCCCCTCCCATTCCTGCCTCCGCTATCGTTTCCAGCAGATTAAGATCGAGCCGTGGGAGGCCGGTCCCGTGGCGGGCGTCAGCCTCGTGCTGGTGCAAGCAGCTCGATGCCGGGAAGCTGTCCGACCCGTCGGCGGAAAGCATCGCCGCGGACCTCGAAATTGCGGAACTGGTCGAACGAGGCGCAGGCCGGCGACAGCAGCACGATCGGCTCGGCGAGGTCGGAGGCAGCGGCATCGCGGGCGGCGAGCTCGACGGCACGATCGAGGGTACCGGCAATGACATGGGGCGCCTGCCCCTCCAGCTCGGCGGCAAAGCCGGCTGCCGCCTCGCCGATCAGGTAGGCCTTGCGGATGCGCGGGAAAAATCGTCGGAGCGAAGCGAGGCCGCCGGTCTTGGGCTGGCCGCCGGCGATCCAGAAGATATCGGAGAAGCAGGCCAGCGCCTGGGCGGCCGAATCCGCGTTGGTCGCTTTCGAATCGTTGACGAACAGCACGGCACCCAGGCGTGCCACCTGCTCCATCCGGTGGGCGAGCCCGGGAAAGGACGCGAGCCCCCGCTGGACCTGCTCGGCGGACAGGCCGAGCGCGAGCGCGGCGCCGGCGGCACAGGCCGAATTCTGCGCGTTGTGCAGCCCGCGCAGCGAGCCGATGCCGGCGATGCGAGCGACCACGCGCGCGCCGGCAGCGCTCGCCTGCATGATCCTGTCTGCCTGCACGTAGATCCCGTCGGCAAGGGGCCGCTGGACCGAGACACGCACGATCCGCTTGCCGGCGCGCTCGATGCGATCGGCAGCGGCGGCACACCACTGATCGTCGACACCGACGACGGCAGTGCCGTTCGTCTGAACTCCGGCGACGAGGCGCTCCTTCACCGCAGCATAGCCCTGCAAGGTGCCGTGCCGGTCGAGGTGGTCCTCGCTGACATTGATGAGGACGCCGACCGAAGGATCGAGAGTAGGCGCAAGATCGATCTGATAGGACGAGACCTCGATCACGTGCACGCGGCGCGCATGCGGAGGATCGAGCGAGAGGATTGCGGTGCCGATATTGCCGCCCATCTGCGCATCGTGGCCGGCCGAGCGCAGCAAATGCGCGACGAGCGCGGTTGTCGTCGATTTGCCGTTCGTGCCGGTGATGGCAACGAACGGAGCGTCGGGGGCGCTGCGGCGGCGCTCGCGGCAAAACAGCTCGATGTCGCCGATCACCTCGACCGCCGCCGCCTGCGCCAGCCGGGCGGCCCAGTGCGGCGCCGGATGGGTGAGCGGAACCCCGGGGGCGAGCACCAGCGCGGCGACGCCCGGCCAGTCGATCTGCCGGAAGTCCGCCGTCGCGATTCCGGCCATGGCGGCCTTGGCGACAGTATCGGCGTCGTCGTCCCAGCCCACCACGTCGGCGCCACCGGCGCGCAGCGCGCTGGCGCTGGCGAGCCCGGAGCCGCCCAAGCCGAAGACGGCAACCTTCCTGCCTTTGAACGTGGTGACCGGGGTCATCAGTCAGGGGGAACGCCGCAGGTGCAGGAGCGGCGGCATGGGAACGCCGCGCTCACCGCAGCTTCAGGGTGGACAGCCCCGCCAGCGCGAGGACCACCGCGATGATCCAGAAGCGGATCACGATCTGCGGCTCCGTCCATCCCTGCTGCTCGAAATGATGGTGCAGCGGCGCCATCCTGAACACCCGCTTGCCGGTGAGCTTGAAGGAAACCACCTGCACGATCACCGACACCGCTTCCAGAACGAACAGGCCGCCGACGATGGCGAGGACGATCTCCTGCTTGGTCGCTACCGCGACCGTGCCCAGCATGCCGCCGAGCGCAAGCGAGCCGGTGTCTCCCATGAAGATCGAAGCCGGTGGCGCATTGAACCAGAGAAAGCCTATCCCCGAGCCGATCACGGCACCGCACAAGACCGCCAGCTCGCCCGTGCCGGCCACGAAATGAAGCTGCAGATAGTCCGAGATGAAGGCGTTGCCCACCACCCAGGCAAAGACGCCGAAACAGCCGGTGGCGATGATCACCGGGACGATGGCGAGGCCGTCGAGACCGTCGGTCAGGTTGACCGCATTGCCCGCGCCCACGATCACGAAGCTGCCGAGCACGATGAAGAACCAGCCCAGCGGCAGGATCAGCTCCTTGAAGAACGGGAACGTGAGCGAGCTCGCGAACGGCGCTCGCCCGAGCAGCACGATGAAATAACAGGCCGCCGCCGCGATCAGCAGCTCCGCCGCGAAGCGGATCTTGCCGGAGAACCCGACATGGGTCTGCTTGGTCACCTTGAGGTAGTCGTCGTAGAAGCCGATGATGCCGAACGTGAGCGTCAGCCCGAGCACGATCCAGACGTAGCGGTTGGCGAGATTGGCCCATAGCAGCGTTGCCACCACGACCCCGGACAGGATCATGATGCCGCCCATCGTCGGCGTGCCTTTCTTCGTGACGAGGTGCGACTGCGGCCCATCGGCGCGAATCGGCTGGCCTTTGCCCTGCCTGAGCCTCAGGTGATCGATCAGCCAGGGACCGAACAGGAACACAAAGACGAGGGCCGTCATCACCGCCCCGCCGGTGCGGAAGGTGATATAGCGCAAGACGTTGAGCAGACCGATCGTGTCCGAGAATGCCGAGAGCCAGTACAGCATCGTTCAGCCTTGCGATCGCGCAGCCGTCAGCTGCTCGCGGCGATACCGATCCTGCAGGGTCCTCACAATGGGCGCCATCCGCGAGCCGAGTGAGCCCTTGATCATGATCGCATCGCCTCCTTGCACGGCGGACAGAACCTCGGGTTGCAGTTTCGTCGAGCTCTCCGCATAGCCTCCCCTCCGGCTCGAGGGAAGCGCCTCCCACAGCTCGCGCATGAGCGGGCCGCAGCAGAAAACGAGATCGACGTCATGCACGACCACGGCTTCGGCGAGCTCGCGATGCAGCTCGGCCCCCCGCGCTCCGAGCTCCAGCATGTCTCCCAGCACGGCGATACGGCGGCCGCGGGCGCCCATCTCGACTTGCCCGAGCAGGGCGAGCGCGGCACGCATCGAGGCGGGATTGGCGTTATAGCTCTCGTCGATCAGCACCGCTGTGCCCCCACCGACCTCGAGCAGCATGCGGGCGCCGCGCCCGCTCCCCGGCCGCCACCGCGCGAGGGCGAGCGTGCCCAGCGCCAGATCGGCACCGAGCAGCCCGACCGTCGCGAGGACCGCCAGTGAGTTCATGACCAGATGCCGGCCGGGCGCGCCGAGCTTGTAGGTGACCTCCGTGCCCATGATGCAGGCTTCCACCGTCGAGCTGTCGGCGAGCAGGGCGCATCTGACGAGTCGCGCATCGGCATCCGCCGCCTCGCCGAAGGAGACCACACGCGAGATGCCGGCGTCGCGCGCCGCGCCCTCGAGGCGGGCAAACTGTGCATTGTCCCGGTTGAGCACGGCCGATCCGCCGCGCTCGACGCCGCGGAACATTTCCGCCTTGGCGTCGGCGATCGCCTCGATCGACCCGAAGAACTCGAGATGGACCGGCTCGATCGCGGTGATTATCGCAACATGCGGTCGCACCAGACGAGCGAGCGGCTCGATCTCGCCGGCATGGTTCATGCCCAGCTCGAACACTGCATAGCGTGCGCTCGCAGGACAGCGCGCGAGCGACAGCGGCACGCCCCAATGGTTGTTGTAGGAGGCAATCGATGCATGCGTCTCCCCGTCCTCCGCGAGCGCCAGCCGCAGCGCCTCCTTGGTGCCGGTCTTGCCGACCGAGCCGGTGACACCCACGATTCGCGTGCTGGCGCGCGCGCGCGCGGCTCGGGCAAGGTCGCGCAGGCCGTCGAGCACGTTGCCGACCACGAGCAGCGGCGCATCGGAGGCATGCTCCGCGCGCCGCTCGGCGGCCACCACCGCCAGGCTCGCACCGGCACTCAATGCCGCGGTGACGAAGTCGTGCCCGTCGCGGCTGTCGCCCTTTATCGCAAAAAAAGCCTCGCCCGGGGCGATGGTGCGGCTGTCTATCGAGATGCCGCGTATCGCCGGCGACAGCCTGCCGCAGCGCTGCGCGCCCATTGCCGCCGCCATCGCCTCGATGGTCCAGAGCGGGCGGGCGGCCGTCATGCGCGCCCGCCACAGGGAAACGTGCAGCGGCGAGAGGGGGCGCGGCTCGGGCCGAAAGATCGTGAAGCCGGCATCAGCGAGCCTTCTCCTCGAGCGCGGCGGCGACCGCCTCGTGGTCGCTGAACGGAAGGACCTGTTTGCCGATGATTTGGCCGGTTTCATGGCCCTTGCCGGCGATGAGCAGCACGTCCCCGCGGCGCAGCTCCGCCACCGAGGCGCCGATCGCCTCCCGCCGGTCGGCGATCTCGACGGCGCCCGGCGCTCCCGCCAGGATCGCGGCACGTATCGCCGCTGCCGGCTCGGTGCGCGGATTGTCGTCGGTGACGATGACCCGATCGGCGTTGGCGGCGGCGATCGCCCCCATCATCGGCCGCTTGCCGGGATCGCGATCGCCGCCGCAGCCGAACACCACCACGAGCCGACTGGCCGCGTAAGGCCGCAGCGCCTCCAGCGCCTTGGCGAGCGCATCGGGCTTGTGCGCATAGTCGACGAATATCGGTGCGCCGTTCTTCTCGCCCACGAGCTCGAGACGACCCTTGGCGCCCCTGAGCTGCGCGAGCACCGAGAGCGCCCGCCCCGGCTCACTTCCCGTGGCGATCGCAAGGCCGGCCGCGACCAGCGCGTTCTCGATCTGAAATGCGCCCGGCAGCGGCAACCGCAACGTCAAATCCTTGCCGGCGTGGCGGAGGCTCACCACCTGGGCAAATCCGTCGATCGCGACATCCAGGAGCCGAATGCTCTCGCCCCGCCGGCCGACGGTCAGCAGCCGCAGACCTCGCTGCCGCACCGTGGCAATCACCGCATCGGCATAGTCATGATCGGCGGCGATTACCGCGGCACCGCCCGGCTCGACAAGCTCGGCGAACAGCCTGAGCTTGGCTGCGAAGTACGCGTCGAGAGTGGGATGATAGTCGAGGTGATCGCGGCTGAGATTGGTGAAGCCGGCGGCGGCGATCCGTACGCCGTCGAGCCGACGCTGCTCGAGCCCGTGCGAGGACGCTTCCATGGCGAGGTGAGTCACCCCTTCGCCGGCGAGAGCTTCGAGAGAGCGATGCAGCGCGACCGGATCCGGGGTGGTGAGCGAGCCGTAGGCTTCGCGTCGCGGCGAGACGAGCCCGACGGTACCGATGCTGGCCGCCGGCTCGCCAAGCGCGGACCAGATCTGACGCGTGAATGCGACAACCGAGGTCTTGCCGCTGGTCCCGGTGACGGCAGCTATGACCCTTGGCTGGCGGGGATGGAATCGGGCTGCCAGCAGCGCCAGAGCGCGGTGCGCATCGGCAACCCTGACCAAGGCAATGCCGCGCGGAACAGGCGTCGGCGGCCCATGCTCCGCAACGACCGCCACAGCCCCGGCCGCGACGGCTCGATCGAGGTAGCGCAGCCCATCGTCACGGGTGCCGGCGACCGCCACGAACAGCTCGCCTGGCCTGACCGTGCGGCTGTCGGCACTGACACCAACGATCTCGAGCGAGGCGAAGCGCGGATCGAAAACGGCACCGTCGGGAAGTGCATCGGGAAGCTTCATGGCGTGTCGGTGATCATTGCGTCAATATCCCGCCGTGCGGCCGATGCTCGACCTCATCGCGGTGGCGACCTTCGATCGTGCCGGCAATCAACCGTCTGGAGCTGTGGGTTGAGCCCGAACAAACGATGCGCTTCCGCGTTATGAGACGAAGCTTGAGCGGGGTCAAAGCTACCGCAGCATTGGATCGAGGAGAACGCGTTGGCTGCCGTGTTGAATGCGTCCGCCCGGCGCGCGTCGGCTCCCGAACCGCAGGGTTGCTCAACCTTGACCGTCGGAGCGGCCGAATGACGGAGTATCCGTTCGGCATAGAGGAAGAATATTTTCTCGTCGATCAGCGGACCGGCGGGGTCAAGACGAAGCTCTCCCGCGCCTTCATGACGGCAGCACGAGCCCGATTGCGCGGTCAGCTGATGGCGGAGCTGCTTCAGTCGCAAATCGAGGTCGCGACCGAGCCCCTCGGCTGTCCCGCCGCCGCGAGAGAGCAATTGCAATTGTTTCGCAAGGTGCTTGCCGAGGTGGGCCGCGAGCATCGGATCGGCATTCTCGCCGCCGGCACGCATCCTTTGGCTCGGCCGCAACAACACAGGACAACCCGCAAGCGGCGCTACACCAAGGTGATCGACGAGCTGGGGATGGTCGGCCTGAACAGCGCCATCTGCGGCCTGCATGTGCATGTCGAGGTGCCCGATCCCGACAAGCGGGTGGAGATCATGCATCGCATGGTCCCCTTCCTGCCGATTCTGCTCGCGCTCAGCACCTCCTCCCCGTTCTGGGCGGGCACGGAGACCGGCCTTCTCGGGTATCGCAATGCGCTCAACGATGCGTTCCCCCGCTCCGGATTCCCGGAGATGTTCCGCTCCCTCGCCGAGTACGAGGAGTATGTCGGAGCCCTCGTCGGAAGCAGGATCATCGCCGATGCGACCTACATCTGGTGGGCGCTGCGCCCCTCCCTGCGACATCCCACCCTCGAGCTCAGGCTCACCGATTCCTGCACCTGCGTCGATCATGCCGTGGCGATCGCGGGGCTTTATCGGGCACTGGTCAGGCACCTCGTCAACCATCCGGAGGTGAACGCCAGCTATTCGGCCCTCGTACGCGGGCTCACCGAGGAGAATCGCTGGCGGGCGCAGCGCTATGGAACGGACGGCACCTATGTCGACACGCGCACCATGGCGCCGAAGCACTTTTCCGTTCTGCTCGAGGAGACCATCTCTCTCGTTCGGGAGGATCTGCTTTCACTCGGGCTCGCGGAGGAGATCCCGCATCTTGCCGATATCAGGGCGCAGGGGACCTCGGCGCACCGGCAGCTGCAGTTTTTCCGCGCGCGACGCCAGCAGGGCAAATCGCGAACGGCAGCGTTCAGGTCCCTGGTCCGCTGGCTGTGCGCCTCGACCGAAGCCGGCCGTTTCATCGAGGAGGACCCGCACCGGAACAGCTCGCGCGACAGGGAGGCTGCCTGAGGCCGTCGCCGACCCCGATCCGGGATGACTACCGTGCGCCGGCGCTCGCCAGGATGAGCTTGTCGGCGGCGGGGAGATCGAACCGCGGCTCGAGCCCGAGCAGCGGCGCTATTCGCGCGACCACGCTGCCGCCCACCGGCACCGCGTTCCAGCCCGAAGTGGCATAGCCGTGCGTCTCCGGCAGCGGTTGCGGCTCATCGAGCATTATCAGGAGCGCGTAACGCGGCGCATCGGCGGGCAGCACCGCGGTGAAGACGGTGAGCACCTTGGTCTTTGAATAGCGGCCGCCCACTACCTTCTCGGATGTGCCGGTCTTGCCGCCGACATAGTAGCCCGCGACCTCGGCCTTGGTTGCCGTGCCCTTCTCGACGTTCAGCCGCATCAGATAACGCATCTGCTCGCTGGTCTCGGGCTTGATCACCCGCTTGGCAAGCGCCATCGCCTCGGCCTCACCGCGCTTGAGGAAGGTCGGCGGAATGAGATGGCCGCCGTTGACCAGGGCGCCGACGGCCATCATCGCCTGCAACGGCGCAACCGAAAGGCCGTGGCCGAACGCGATGGTCACGGTGTTGAGCTCCACCCACCGCTTGGGCACCAGCGGCTCAGCGCTCTCCGGCAGCTCGGTGCGCAACCTGTCGAGCTGGCCCAATTTCTTCAGGAACGCCTTGTGGTAGTCGACGCCGAGGCTCACCGCCATCCGCGCGGTGCCGATGTTCGAGGAGTAGGTGAAGATCTCGGGCACGGTCAGGATGCGCGCCTGAGGGTGGAAGTCATGGATGGTGAACTTGCCGTACTGCAGGGGGGCACGCGCGTCGAAGGAGGATTTCAGGGTGACCTTGCCGGAGTCGAGCGCCATCGCAATGGTGAGCGCCTTGAAGGTGGACCCCATCTCGAAGACCCCGGTGGTGAGCCGATTGATCCGGTTGGCATCGAGGGCTTCGCGCGGGTTGTTCGGGTCATAGTCGGGCACCGAGACCATGGCGACCACTTCCCCGGTATGCACATCGGTGACGAGACCGGCAGCGGCAATGGCCTTGAACCTGGCGCGCGCGGCAACGAGCTCCTCGCGCAGCGCGTGCTGGACCCCGAGATCGACGGCAAGCTCGATCGGCCGCTGCATCCGGTCACTGGCGAGGCCGGCCAGATGCAGATCGGCAAGGCCGTGTCCGTCGAGCCATTTCTCGATCCCGGCAATGCCCTGATTGTCGACATTGACGTGCCCGATGAGATGCGAGATTTCGGCGCCGTTGGGATAGACGCGCTTGTTCTCGGGCAGGAAGCCGATGCCGGGCAGGCCGAGCCGATAGATCTGCTCGCGCTGTGCCGGCGTGATCTCCCGGCGCAGCCAGACGAAGCGGCGTTTGGAGGCGAGCCGCTCGCGCAGCTCGGCAGCATCGGCATCTGTCATCACCGCGCTGAGGAGCTCGGAGGCTTCATCCACGTCAATGATCCGCTGCGGCTCCGCGAACAGCGACGGCACACGCACGTCGGTGGCGAGGATCTCTCCGTTGCGATCGAGGATATCCGGACGAGCCGTGGCGACCGCATCATGCGCGCCGGCCCGATGCCAGGGGTGACCTTCGGACGCGGTCGCAAGCATCACCAGCCGCCCGGCGATGACCCCATAGCCGACGGCGCAGATCAGCGCGGCGAGGGTGATGCGCGCCTTGGCCTTGGCCGCACGATCCACATCGCGGCCGTAGAGCAGCGTATGCAGGAGGCGCCGCCGGCGCGGCTTGGGCGAATGCTCGCGGCCTGGATCAACGGCTGTCTGCACGGCATTCACCTCCTGGCGGGCGGCAAGCTGCCGGTCGCAGCACGCTCGATCAGCGCCGGGTCAGCGATCACCACGCCGATCGGATCCGGCTCGTCCGCGGGCACGACCTCGGACGGCCGCTCCGGCAAGCTGTCGAGGCGATCGAATTGCCGCGCGTCCACCGGCTTCAGCATCAGATGGCGCCGCGTCAATCCTTCAATTCGAGGCGGAGCATCGAGCCTGGCCCATTCCGCGCGCAAGGCAGCGATCGCCTCCTGCTCGCGGAGGATGTCCATGCGCAGCTTGACCAGGTGCTGCGCCTGGCTGATCGAATCGAACTTGATCTTGTAGACAGCGGCGGCCGCCAGCACGAGCGCGGCGATCACCAGAACGTTGACGAGGCGCATCACCGCCCGACCCTCGGTGCTCGAGGTTCGGAGCGGGCGCTTGCGACGATCTCGCCCGGCGATGGCAGCCTCGGCAGCAGGCTCGAAACCCGATTTGCCGCGGGGGGCGGCGACGCTTCGCTACGCTCGGCGGCGCGGAGCCGGGCCGAGCGCGCGCGGGGGTTGGCAGCGATTTCGGCCTCGTCCGGAGTGACCGGCCGCCTGGTCAGGACGCGGAATGTCGCCGCCGGAGGGGCAGGTTCCGGCCGATGGCGGGACGGAGCCTGCCGCGGGTCGCGCCCGGCGAGGAAGCTCTTCACCATGCGGTCTTCCAGCGAATGGAAAGCGACGACGACCAGTCGCCCGCCCCGCTTGAGCAATCGCTCGGCCGCGGCCAGCCCCGCCGCGAGCTCGCTGAGCTCCTCGTTGACGAAGATCCGCAAGGCCTGAAACGTCCGCGTGGCCGGATGAATGGCGCCGGGCCGCGCGCGGACGACGCGGGTGACGATGTCAGCGAGCGCCCGCGTGCTGCGTATCGGGGCGTTCCGACGCGCGGCGACCAGCGCCCGTGCGACGGCACGCGCATGGTGCTCCTCACCCAGCATGCGGATGATGGCGGTCAGATCCTGCTCGGACGCGTGCGCGACGACATCGGCCGCGGACGGTCCCTCGCCGCCCATGCGCATGTCGAGGGGAGCATCGTGGCGGAAGGAAAAACCCCGTTCGGCATCGTCGAGCTGCATCGAGGAGACGCCGAGATCGAAGACGATCCCTTCCACTTCGAGTCCCTGGCCGCAGCGTTCGGCGACCGCCTGCAGGTTGGAGAAGCGATCCTCGACGAGGATGAGCCGATCGCCCGCGGCTTGCGCGAGCTCGGCCCCGAGCGCGATCGCCCGTACGTCGCGGTCGATGCCGATGACCCGGCACTCGGCCCGATCCAGGATGGCGCGGGTATAGCCCCCAGCACCGAATGTCGCATCGATATAGAGGCCGCCGGGGCGAACGTTGAGGAGCTCGATCGCGGGGCGGGCGAGCACGGGAATGTGACGAACCAGTCCGCCAGCGACAGCGCCCGCGCTGTCGCGGCTCGCCGTCATTCCCGTGCTCCATGCGGACCTTCCGCCGCCACCCGGGAGCCGAGCTGCTTCTTCAGTGCGCGAACCTTCTCGGTGGCCTCCGCGAGTTCCGCGCGGAAGCGCCCGGGCTCCCAGATCTGAAACTTGTGCCCCAGCCCGGCGAAGGCGACCTCGTCGCGCACACCGGCGTGGTTCTTCAGCGGCTCGGTGAGAATCGCTCGTCCCTCGCCGTCTATTTTCAAGACTTCGCTGGTGCCGTAGAGCGCCGCGGCGAGCTGCTCGCGCTCCTCCGAATAGGGAGGGAAACGCGCAATCAAAGCCTCGATCTCCCTGAGCAAGGCGTTGCCGCCTGCGTCGAGGGCCGGGCGGTCCACCGTCGGATAGCAGTAGAGACCGTCGAAGCCGTCGCGCGCCAGAACCGCGCGGAATGGAGCCGGGATCGAGACGCGGCCTTTTGCGTCCAGTCGCAACGTGTAATGGGACACGAAGCGGTCCATGGCATCCGTGATCGAGGCCGCACGGCTGCGCTGGCAGCCCGGCCCCCGCCACTGCGACTAAGCTGATGGGCAGAAGCGTGCGGCCGCAGCCAGCGGGCCCTTTTGGGAATATATGGGCTAGCATGGGAATGTCTGGGCGTCAATGTTCGGCTTTGACCGCGCCGCAGCCAAGCCCGTTGGAATTTCAATTCGTTATTAAGGCGAGGCAGGCTTAAAGAATGGTTGAGCATGCGGCTCGCCTGTCGGTCGTCGAATACCTGCAAGTCGTCGGGCTTCCGGAACGGCTGGGCCAAGGTTATCGGGGCAAGGTGCTCGGCGGTGGATCCCGCGGAGGCTCCGTGCGGATTGTTGGCAGGCAGCGTGCCGCTACCCCCTAAAAACTGAGGCGGCACAGCAACAGCGTATCGGAATTCACGCCTGCGGCGGCGAACACGGCGCCGGCGCTTGTATTGGCGCAGGCTTTCTGCTCAACCTCCATATTGAGCCGCGCCGAGCTGTGCTGCGTACGTGCCGTCGGCCCCCGCAAGCGCTTGGTGCTGCCCATGCTCACGGTTGCGTCAGAGTTGCGCCCCGACTCGTGCCTGGTCGCCGCGGTGAGGCCGTCGCCCAACCATAATGAGCGAAGCAACGGCCGCCGGCCGGATATGCTCTTGCTGCACTACACCGGCATGCAAGACGACGAGGCCGCGATCAGGCAGCTGTGCAGTCCCTTGGGCGAAGTCTCCGCTCATTATGTGGTGCTGCCGGACGGCTACGTCCTGCAGCTGGTGGCCGAAGCGCGACGTGCCTGGCATGCCGGGGCTTCCGCCTGGGCGGACGACACCGACATCAACTCGTGCTCGATCGGGATCGAGATCGCCAATCCCGGCCACGACCATGGCTATCCCGACTTTCCCAAGCGACAGATCGCAGCAGTGACGGCGCTGTGCCGCAGCATCCTCAGGCGGCACCGGATTCCCGCCAATCGTGTGCTCGCCCATTCCGACGTAGCGCCCTCCCGCAAGCAGGATCCGGGCGAGAAGTTTCCCTGGAAGCTGCTTGCCGATTCCGGAATCGGCCTCTGGGTCAAGCCGGCTCCGATAGTGGCGGGGCCGATCTTCGTGCTCGGTGATTCCGGTCCAGCCGTCGAAGAGATGCAGACGCTGCTAGCTCGCTATGGTTACGCGGTGACCCAAACCGGCTCTCTCGACAGCACGACCCGGGATGCCGTTGCTGCCTTCCAGCGCCACTATCGCCCGGGCCGGGTTGATGGCGTTCTGGACAGATCGAGCGCAGAGACATTGAAGCTGTTGCTCGACGCGCGTGATCGCCGCGCGACCTCGCTCCAGCCGAGTGAATAGCGGGCTTTAGCGCGAGCTGACGCGCCACATGGATCGTTGTTGAGGACCATCGGCGCGGGGGCTTGACGTCGGACGCTTCAGCCCCCATCCCTTATTTGTCAGTCGGCCGGATGGCCGCTCGGGCCAACGGCCGAAAGGCCGGCCGCGAGAGGAAAGTCCGGACTCCACGGACGTGCGGTGCCGGATAACGTCCGGCGGGCCTCAAGCCCAGGGAAAGTGCCACAGAGAACAGACCGCCGCTTCCAGTCACGATCTCGCCCGCCCTGCGGGAAGGTCGAGCGGGAGCGGCAAGGGTGAAACGGTGCGGTACGAGCGCACCGCGCCGGCGGCAACGCAAGCGGCACGGCAAACCCCACCGGGAGCAAGACCGAATAGGGACGGCGTGGCCGCGCCCCGCCTCCGCGGGGCAGGCCAGGATCGATGTCCGGATCCAGCCGTCCGGGTAGGTTGCTAGAGGCGTCGGGCAACCGGCGTCGCAGAGGAATGGCCGTCACGCGGGGATGCAAGTCCCCGCCCTACAGAACCCGGCTTACAGGCCGGCTGATGTTCAAGGGGGCTCGACGGAACACCCGTCGGGCCCCCGCCAATCAGGGCATGGCAAAGGCGGATTGGCATTTCTGGATCGATCGCGGCGGTACCTTCACCGACGTGATCGGCCGGCGGCCCGATGGCAGCCTGGTCGCGCATAAGCTGCTGTCGGACAATCCCGAGGCGTATCGCGACGCTGCCGTGCAGGGGATCCGCGATCTGCTGGGGCTCGCGCCCGGCGAGACGATCCCGTCGGGGCTGGTGGGTGCCGTCAAGATGGGCACCACCGTCGCCACCAATGCGCTGCTCGAGCGCAAGGGCGAGCGCACGCTTCTCCTCATCACCAGGGGCTTCCGCGACGCGCTGAAGATCGGGCATCAGGCCCGCCCGAAGATCTTCGCGCGTCACATCATCAAGCCGGAAATGCTCTATGAGCGGGTGGTCGAGGTGGACGAGCGCGTCCGCGCCGACGGCACGGTCGAGCGCCCCCTCGATCTCTCTCAGGTGCGGCCCGAGCTTGCGGCCGCCCTCGCCGCCGGGATCAGGGCGGTCGCCATCGTCTTCATGCATGCCTACCGGCACGCCGAGCATGAGCGGCGCGTGGGCGCCCTCGCGCGCGAGCTGGGCTTCCCGCAGGTGTCGGTCAGTCACGAGGTCTCGCCGCTGATCAAGCTGGTGGGGCGCGGCGACACCACCGTGGTCGACGCTTATCTCTCGCCCATCCTCGAGCGCTACGTGGCTCAGGTCGCGCAGGAGCTGGGGGCGGGCGGGGAGCTCGAGCACCCCTCGCTCGGGAACCGAGACTCGCCGCGCCTCATGTTCATGATGTCGTCGGGCGGGCTCACGGCGGCCGAGCTGTTTCAGGGCAAGGATGCGATTCTGTCCGGACCGGCCGGGGGTGTGGTCGGGATGGCGGAGACCGGACGGTCTGCCGGCTTTCATCGCCTGATCGGTTTCGACATGGGCGGCACCTCGACCGACGTGTCCCATTACGACGGCGAGTACGAGCGTGCCTTCGAAACCGAGGTTGCCGGCGTGCGCATGCGCGCACCGATGATGCTGATCCATACGGTGGCGGCCGGCGGCGGCTCGATCCTGCATTTCGACGGCGCCCGGTTCCGGGTCGGCCCGGATTCCGCCGCCGCCAATCCGGGCCCCAAGTGCTATCGACGCGGCGGCCCGCTCGCGCTCACCGATGCGAACGTCATGGTCGGCAAGCTGATCGCCGATTTCTTCCCCAGGATGTTCGGACCGCAGCAGGATCTGCCGCTCGATGCCGCGGCGGTGCGGGCAGGATTTACCGAACTCGCGCACAGGATCGGCGACGGCCGCAGCGCCGAGGCGGTAGCCGACGGGTTCATCAAGATCGCGGTGGAGAACATGGCCAATGCGATCAAGAAGATTTCCGTGCAACGCGGCTACGATGTCACTCGCTATGCGCTGAACTGCTTCGGCGGCGCAGGGGGCCAGCATGCCTGCCTGGTTGCCGATGCGCTGGGCATGACCCGGGTGCTCATCCATCCGTTCTCTTCCCTGATGTCGGCCTATGGCATGGGGCTTGCCGACATCCGTGCAACGCGCCAGCAGGCGATCGAGGAATCGCTCGGGGAGGCCGCGCTGCGCGCCATCACGAGCACCGGCACGCGGCTCGGAGACGACGCCCGCACCGAGATCATCGGCCAGGGCATCGCCGATGGCGCCATCGCGGTGCACGTGCGTGCACATATCCGCTATTCCGGCACCGATACCGCCCTCGTCGTGCCGGCATTCTCGTCAATCCCTTCGGCGAACGGCCCCGCCCCGATCGGCTCGAGAGAGCCCTCGCTCGCCGCCATGAAATCCGCATTCGAAGCCGCGCACCGATCGCGGTTCGGCTTCATCGACGACTCGAAGGAGCTGGTCGTCGAAGCGGTATCGGTGGAGGCGATCGGCGGCGGCTCGAAATTCAGCGAACCTGAGCACGCGCCGACCGACGCCCGGCCGCCGGCTCCCGTCCAGCTCACGCGCTTCTATTCCGGCGGCGAGTGGCGCGAGGCCGCAGTGCATGTCCGCGAGAAGCTTGCGCCAGGCCACAAGGTGCGCGGTCCGGCGATCGTCATCGAGCCGCACCAGACCGTGGTGGTGGAGGACGGCTGGCAGGCCGAGATCACTGCCAAGAACCACCTCGTGCTCGAACGGGTCGTGCCGCTCGACCGAACGAGCGCGATCGGCACCGCAGCCGACCCGGTGATGCTGGAAATCTTCAACAACCTGTTCATGTCGATCGCCGAGCAGATGGGAGTATCGCTGCAGAACACGGCTTATTCCGTCAACATCAAGGAACGACTCGACTTTTCCTGCGCGGTGTTCGCCGCCGATTCGACGCTCGTCGCCAACGCCCCGCACGTGCCGGTGCATCTCGGCTCGATGGACCGCGCGGTGGAGAGCATCATTCGCGAGAACGAGGGCGGCGTCGCACCCGGCGACGCGTACGCGATCAACGCACCCTATAACGGGGGAACGCATCTGCCCGACATCACCGTCTGCACGCCGGTCTTCGACGACGCCCAGCGCGAAATCCTGTTTTGGGTGGCCTCGCGCGGTCATCACGCCGACGTCGGCGGCATCTCGCCGGGCTCGATGTCGCCCAACGCGACCACGATCGAGGAGGAGGGCGTCTACATCGACAACTTCAAGGTGGTCGATCGCGGACGCTTCCGCGAGCAGGCGCTCTACCACCTGCTCGAGGGCGCCAAATATCCTGCCCGCAACCCGCTGCAGAACGTCAATGACATCAAGGCGCAGATCGCGGCGAACGAGAAGGGCGCGCAGGAGCTGCGCAAGATGGTGGCGCAGTTCACGCTGCCGGTGGTCAAGGCCTACATGCAGCACGTCCAGGACAATGCCGCCGAAAGCGTCCGCCGCGTGATCGACCGCATCCACGATGCATCGTTCGAATACGAGATGGACCAGGGGACCCGGATCCGGGTCAGCATCACCGTCGACAAGGACAGGCGTGAGGCGACGGTCGACTTTACCGGCACCTCGCCGCAACAGCCCACGAACTTCAATGCGCCCGAGCCGGTGGCGCGCGCCGCGGTGCTCTACGTGTTTCGGGTCATGGTGGATGACGAAATCCCGATGAACGCCGGCTGCCTGCGTCCGATCAACATCGTCATTCCCAAGCGATCGATGCTGTCGCCGCAATATCCGGCCGCGGTCGTCGCCGGCAACGTGGAAACCTCGCAGGCGGTCACCGACACGCTGTTCGGTGCCCTTGGTGCGCTCGCGGCGGCGCAGGGCACCATGAACAATCTGAACTTCGGCAATGCCAGATACCAGTATTACGAGACGATCTGCTCCGGTTCACCGGCAGGTCCGGGCTTTCCCGGCACGGATGCCGTGCACACGCACATGACCAACACGCGCCTGACCGACCCCGAGGTGCTCGAATTCCGCTTTCCGGTGGTGCTGGAGGACTTCCACATCCGCCCGGGCTCCGGCGGGCGCGGCCGCTGGAGCGCCGGCGACGGGGTCCGCCGAGCGATCCGCTTCCTGGAGAAGATGGATTGCACCATCTTGTCCGGCCATCGGCGCGTGCCGCCGTTCGGACTTTTCGGCGGAGCGCCGGGTCAAGTCGGCGAGAACTGGGTCCGGCGGCGGGACGGGCGGATGGAAATGCTCGAGGGCTGCGACGCCACCGTGATCGATGCCGGCGAGGCGATCATCATCCAGACGCCCACGGCCGGCGGCTATGGCCGCCCCGAAAGCTGACGCCGGCGTTGCGGCGATCCCGTGCGATGGCGCGCGTTCCTGTCGCGGCGCGGCGGCAACGTCTGCGGCGCCGACGGCACGAGCATGCCGATGCGAGCCGCCTCGGATCGATCGCGTGCCTTGAGCCTTTCGCTCTCGCCGTGCTCGTGCACCCGCTGGCACTCCGCCCAGCGCGCGAGCAGCCAGCGGGTGCGCTGGAGCAGATCCCTCGCGGCCTCGATCTGAATCCAGGCCGCTTCGACCTCACGCCGACACTGCTCGATGTGGCGCCGTGCCGACGGCACGGCGGTGCCAGGTTGATGGATGCCGATCGTTTCGATCATGAGCGGTGAACGTCGAGCGGCAGTCGGTGTTCCTCGCGGCAGCCATGAAGGCGGCGCTCCCGCCCCCAGAGCCCGACCGGAACGAATTTCACGGATCGTCGTGGCCGAGGCTTATCCGGGCTTGTCTCGGCCCTCCGCGTCTTTGCATAAGCGCGCCGATGCGTGCTCAATCCGGCGACGAACAGGATGGCCGGGCAAGCCGCCCCGCCATCCCTCGGGGATACAGCGGCGATTGCGCCTCAGGTCTGCTGGATCGCCGACAGCAACCACTGCCCGCCGCGCTTGCGCATGAAGGTCCACACCTCCGTCGCCTCGTCGGCGCCGCCTTCCAGCACGCGGGCGCCGTCGCGCTCGACCATCCGATCCGTCAGCGAATACCGCATGGCTACCGTGGCGTAGTCCATATCCCCTTCGCGCCAGGCCTCGGCCAGATCCCCCTGCAGGAGCTTCACGTCCGAGATCCGGTTGACCACGCCCTTGCTCGCATTGGCTGCGAGCTCTTCGGCAAAATAGGAGAGCATCTCCGGCGTTACCCGCGCGCGCAGGCAATTGAGATCCTCGGCGCCGTAGCCGGTCTGGATTTCACCGAGCAGGCGCTCGAACGTGTTGAAGTCCTCCGGGGTGAGGCCGACCTCGTCCGCTCCCGGAGTCCGCGCGGCAACCGCAGCGCCGCCGCCGCCGACTCCATATGTCGGGCGCGCGCCGGGATAGCCCGAGCTCAGGTCGCGCATCAGCGGGGCACCGGCCAATGCCGGCTGGCTCCGCCTTTGCCACCAGTTCCACAGCAGATAGCCGATCGCGGCAATCAAGCCGATCTGCAGCATGAGGCCGAACAGCGAGGCAATACCGCCGAGCCCGCCGGCGAACCCGTGGCCAAACAGCATGCCGAGCAAGCCGGCACCGAGGAAGCCGGCGAACAAGCCGCCGAGGAAGCCGGGCCGTCCGAAAAAGCCGCCGCTTGGAGCGCTCATCGGACGTTGCCCGAAGGTCCTGGTGCCGGGCTGCGTCATGCTGCGCTCGATCGGCCTCGCACTGGGCGAAGTCGCTGTCGACGGCGGGGCCGAGAACGTCTGCGAGCCGCGGCTGCCTGCGCTGAATCGAGGCCGAGCGTCGGCACTAGAGACGATCAGCAGCACCGCTGCAACCACCGCGCACAATGCGAGCAGCACGCGCGAGCAAAGGCGGAGCATGGCTTCTTCCTCCCTCGAAGGCCGAGTAAAGACCGCGTTAATATTGGTGTTGCCGGTGCCGATGCAAAGGCCCGTCGATAAGCTGCGCGAATCGCTATGGAATTGGCGGACTTGCGAAGCCGGTGCGTCCATTGCGGCAACGAACGAGCAGCGCAGCTCCCATCGGCGAGCCGGCGCTCAATCCTCGCCGTCGTTGCCCGGCACGGCGAGCGGCAGCACCGGGAAACGATCATCTGCGTAGGAGCGCAGCCGGCCCACCGGGGCCGGCGATGCGCGCGATGTCAGCGCACCGGTGATACCGGATGGCGTTCGCCTGCCCGCGTATCGGGTCGCGGCTCTTGCCGCTGCTTCCTCGCCCGAGGAGGCGGGGGGATTGCAGGCGTGGCGATCGTCCGCTCGCCGCATCAGATCGACGTGGATGTGGTCGTAATGGTAGGCATTGGAGCCGGGCGCCAGCACCGTAGTGAATTGGTCGCAGGCAGCGGCCTGGACGTCACGGAGAAAGCCTTGCTCTTCAGGCAGGCCATTCCAGCCGTTCTTCACAGTGACGGTGCGGCCGTCGGCGAGCGTGAAGGAGGCGATGTCGAGCGCGTTGCCGAAGGCGTGCTCGGAAATATGGCTATACGGATTGCCGTTCATGCCTCGGCATGAATAGGCGGAAATCTGCCTGATCTCGGACACCGGTGATCCGAACCAGCGGATCGCTGCCGGCTGCACGGCTTGCGCGATCCAGCGCTCGAGCCCGGACACGATCGGACATGCCAGCGTTGCCGTCGGCGTGACCGAAACCGGCTGCATCGTCGTCGCGAGGACGACGCCGGACGAGCGCCCGAATGGGGTTGAAGCCGGCGTCTGCTCGCGTATCAGGCCATGGGAGGGACTGCTGCCCGACCTCGCCGCTGCATAAGGCTCAGGCCCGCCGCTCGACGGCTCGGCCACGCCGGGCACGCGCGGCGATGCCTGCGGTTGCGGAGACGCCCCTCCGGTAATCGGCCATGGCGGCGGAACGGCGGAGGAGGGGTGGGCGGGAATTGCCCGCGGCGGGCGCAGATCATCGGCAAACCCGAGCGGCGTGCTGTCGCCCAGGGCCGAGACCCGCAACGGAAAATCGGCTCCGCAAACTCCCGGCCCGCGGATCGCGTTGACCCGCACCATGCCCGCGCCCTCAGCGATGGCGCCTGAATTGAGACACTCGACCTCGGCCTCGTGCCGCCACGGTTCGCGCTGGACGAAGAAGCTTCCGCTGCAGTCCGCAAGCACGCACAGGAGGGCGAAAATGATGCAGCCGAAGAGATAAGGGCGAGCCTGCCGTCCCATGCGGCGGAGAATGCGATCCTGTTTGTTAATGGCACTTCAAGGATTTACGGCGACAGCGAAGCCCTGCTGCACGGCTCGCGTCATGGTTTAGGAATGCTTGATGGCTCCGCGGGCCGCGAGCAGATTTGCCGTTAACCATATGCGAGTCCATCCATTATTCTGCCCGACCGTGGTAGCCGCCCCGCTCCATGGGTGCCTGACACGCACGCCGGGCCTTCTTCCAGGGGATGCTCATGGGCCTGGTCGTTATCCGGCGGTTTCAACGCAAAATCAGGGCTTTGCTGGAGGGCGTCGCAAATTGCTGCCCTGCAATTTTGCAGCGCAACATGGTTGCTCTTTCTCGTTTGCCGGGCGTTCTGTTAAGATTCGTTTATCCTGACGAAGGAGACTGCGCGTGGACCTTGCCTTGCGGCTCGATGTGCTGGCGATGTGCGCCGTGCTCGCGTTCATCGGCGCCATCCTGCTCGGCGCGTTCTGAGCTCGAGCACGGCAGACGAAGCCCGCGTCCGATTCAATGCTTGTTGCGGGGGCGGGCCGATAGTTCAGACACCGGCGACGGTCTCGCCGGTGTTTTCATTTTTCAGGAGCTGGCGTCAGGGCCCTCGATCGTTCATTTGCGAATCTGAAGGGATTGCCCCCAATGCTCCACCGACCGGCGCGCGGTGACCAGAACGGCACGAGCCTGCCGGCCAAATCTCCGCAGCTGCCGGCCGGGAGCGGAACGCCTCCCGAGATCGAGTTTTGCCATCAGCGGCGCAACACGAAAGCTCATGCTCCGTCCCACGAGCCTCGGCCGCAACAAGGCGACGAGATCCTGGTGCCGTGCAATTTCGCGCTGAGCAGAGATCGCCCGCGCTTCATAGATCCGGTCCATGACCTGTTGCCAATAATCTTCGCATTCCGATGCAAGCGAGGCGCAAGCCTCGCAGCGAGGCTCGTCCTTTTCTGCATCGCGGTTCCGCAGAGCTTGCGCGCCCATCCTGAGCCTCCACAAGGCTTCGGTCCGGAATCAAGACCACTGCCGGATCATTAACCCTGCACCGCGAGCCCATCTGTGATGGAGGTCACACTGCAGGACCCGCAGCCGTGAGGCTCGCCGAGAGGGCGATCTACAGGTCACCCGGCGGGAACGGAGGAATGCAAGCCCATGACCATCCTGCTCAATCACACCATCGTTCCGGCGCGCGACAAGGTGGCTGCCGCCCGGTTCTTTGCGGAAATTTTCGGCTTGACGCCTCCCCCGCATGCGGGCGGCCACTTCGCCCCGGTGCGGGTGAACGAGAGCCTCACGCTTCTGTTCGATCAGGACGACAGCTTCGAAAGCCATCACTACGCGTTTCACGTGAGCGAGCCCGAGTTCGACGCAATCTTCGGCCGGATCAAGCGGGCAGGACTCGCCTATGGCAGCGCGCCTTGGAGCCTCGACGATGGCAAGCTCAATGACTGGAACGGGGGCCGCGGCTTATACTTCAGCGACCCGAACGGCCACGTGCTCGAATTGATGACCGTGCCGCAGTGAGGCTCACCATGGCTGATCAACCGGTAGTGCAGGTCTCCCAGCTGCTGAACGAGCGCGGCCTCGGCCCGTTTCAGATCAAGCTGCTCGTCTGGTCGCTGTTCATCGTCTTCATCGACGGCTACGACATCGGCGCCATCGCCTTTGCGGCGCCGCATCTCGTCGAAGCATGGCACATCGAGCGATCGGCACTGGGGCCGGTCTTGAGCGCGAGCCTCGTCGGCATCCTTTTCGGCTCCGCGATTTTCGGCTGGGTCGGAGACCACTATGGCAGGAAGGCCGCGCTCATCAGCTCCATGCTGCTGTTCGGGGCGTTCACCTGGATTGCTGCCTATTCCACCAGCCTCGATCAGCTGTTCTGGCTGCGGCTGGTCGCCGGCCTCGGCATCGGCGGGGTGATCCCCAACGTCATCGCGATCAATGCGGAGTCGGCGCCGCGACGCCTGCGGGCGACGTTGGCGATCATTGCGGTCGGCCTGGTGCCGATCGGCGGGGCCATCCCGGGCCTGGTTTCAGCGACCCTGGTGCCGCACTACGGCTGGCCGATCCTCTTTCTCATCGGCGGCATTGCACCCATCGTCATCGCCTTCGCGGCGATGCTCGGCCTGCCGGAATCCATCAAGTTCATGGCGCTCCGCGAGAGCCAGCGTCGCAACATGGAGGCGGTGATCGCGGCGATCCGACCCCAGCTCCGCGTGCCCGCGAATGCCCGGTTCGTCATCGAGGACGAGAAGCAGTTTCCGGGGTTCAATCCCGCCTACCTGTTCCATGAAGGGCTCGCCCTCATCACACCGCTGCTGTGGCTGCTGTTCGCCCTCAACTTGATGGGCTTTTTCTTCCTGTTCAGCTGGACCCCGACGTTGCTGACCGCGGCCCGTCTGCCGCCCGCAACAGCCGCCCTCGCCACGTCGGTAATGCAGGTCGGCGGGACCGTCGGCTCGCTGCTGCTCGCGCGCTGGATGGACAGATATCGTTTTCTCGCCATCACCATCCTGTTCCTGATCGCGGTGCCGGTGGTGGCCTCGATCGGATATGCGGGCATGGCTTCCCAGGCGCTTCTGATGGTCGCCACGTTCTTCGCCGGCTTCTGCGTGCTCGGCATCCAGTCGGGCATCAACGTCGCGGGGGCACTGGTCTATCCGACCTCGTTGCGCGCCAACGGCTCGGGGTGGCAGCTGGGGATCGGCCGGCTCGGCTCGATCATCGGCCCGCTGCTCGGGGCGCTGTTCGTGTCGCTTCCGGTCCAGCAGCTCTATGCCTGGTCGGCGCTGCCGTTTGCACTGGGTGCCGTCATCTGCTTAGCGGTCCACAATCTGAACAAGGCTCGCCTGGCCGAACGGGCCTGGTTGCGCGAGCACGAAGCGCAGGCGCCCTGAGGTTGCTCATTCGGCGGTTGCGCCGGAGAGCTTCACGAGCTGCGCCCATTTCACGAGCTCGCCGGCGATGAATTCGCGAAACTCGCGCGTGCTGCCCGGCTTGGCGATGGCGCTGAACCGCGCGAGGCTCGCCTGCATCTCCGCCGAGTGCAGACCGGCATTGATCGCGCCGTTGAGCGTATCGAGTATGCCGGCGGGCGTGCCGGCCGGCGCGACCACGCCGGTCCAGGCATCATGGGTGAAATCGGGAAACCCGCTTTCGACGAGCGTCGGGACGTCCGGCAAGGCCGGCCATCGCTCGCCGCGCGCAATCGCCAAGGGCCGCAGCTTTCCATCCTTGATCAGTGGATAGAGGCCGACCAGCCCGTCGATGGTGAAGTGCGTCTGCCCGGCGAGTAGATCGGTGATCGATGCCGCCGACCCCTTGTAGGGAACATAGGTGACGTCGATGTCGGCCTTGGCCTTGAGGAGCGTGCTCAGGAGGTGCGGCGGCGTCCCCAGACCGGCACCGTAGTTGAGCCGGCCGGGATTGGCCTTGGCATAGGCCACGAACTCGGCGACCGTGGTCACCGGCAGCGAAGGCGCCACCACGAAGACGTGCGGCAACAGTGACACCGAGGCGACCGGCGCGAACAGCCTGAGCGGCTCGATGTCGAGCTTGGGGTAGAGGGCCGGCGCCACCGCAAGCGAGCCGGACGAGCCGAACAGCAGGGTATGGCCGTCGGGCTCGGCGGCTGCGGCAGCCTTGACCCCCAGCGTCGAGCCGGCACCGGGCCTGTTCTCCACCACCACCTCGTGCTGCAGCCTGCCCGCGAGGTCGTGGGCGACCAGCCGCGCCATGGTGTCGATCGGGCCACCCGGCGGAAACGGCACGATCATCTTCACGACGCGGGCGGGATAGTCCTCCGCCGCGGCCGGCCCGCCGGCCGTGAGGCAAGTCGCAACCATCGCTGCAAGCACGATCCGGCGGGTGTTCATCGCCGAAGCTCCTTTATTGACGACGAGCAGCGCTCGAGCCTCCTTCGCCATGGTACCAAGCTCGAGCCATGACCGCGAGATGCTGCCGGCCCTTGCCACGCCGGCCCGGTTGGACGCAGATGCTACGCGTGCTCGAGAACGGGAGGAGGCAAGCATGGGTATGAGGCTCGATGGAATTCGCTCGTGGGCGGTCTGGATCGCAGGGGTGGCTGCGATCTCGATGATTGCCATCGCCGGCAGCCCGGGCGCGGCGGAGGAGAAGACATATCGAATGAAAATCACCTTTCCGACGCTGAACGACACGCTGCACCAGTATGCAAAGAACTACGCGGCGGTGCTCGAGCGGGAGTCGGGCGGGCGGATCAAGCCCGAGCTCTATCCGGCGAGCCAGCTGGGACCGATTCCGCGGCAGATCGAAGCGGTGCAATTCGGAGCAGCCCAGTGCGCGATCATCCCGCCCGAATTCTATTCCGGGATCGACGAGCGCTTCGAGGTCATGGCGGCGCCGGGCCTGGTCACATCCATGGAGCACGGGCAGCGCCTCGCCGCCGACCCCGAGGTGCTCAAGCTGATGCTCGGCCTCGGCGCCAACAAGGGGCTGCACGGCGCCGCCCTGTGGATGGCGATACCCAACTCGCTCATCGCCAAGCGCCCGGTCCGCCGCCTCGCCGACCTCAAGGGCAGGAAGATCCGCATCTTCACCTCGGATTTCCAGTCGCAGGCGCTCGAGCGGCTCGGCGCCAGTCCGGTGGCGATGACGTTGGGCGACGTGCTGCCGGCGATCCACCAGGGCACGATCGACGGCGCCATCGCCGGGCTGACGGTTTTCACGACGATGAAATACCAGGACGCCGCCAAATACGTGACCGAGATCGGCCAGCCGGCGATCTTCATCATCACCGAGATCAGCAAGAAATGGCACGATTCGCTGCCGCCCGATCTGCAGCGGATGATCGACACCCACGCGGCAAGCGAGGCGAAGGCGATCAATTCATTCGCGATCGACTTCAACAACAACGCGCGCAAGGTCTGGACCGATGCGGGCGGCGAGCTGATCGCGCTGCCGGCGGAAGAGCAGGCCGCGATGATCAGCACCATCAAGAGCGTCGGCGACGACGTCTCGAAGAAACGGCCCGCGCTTGCCGCCGCCTACGGGATCGTGGCCGAGGCTGCGAAACGAACGCAATAGCTATTCATGCGTACGCGCATCAACTGCGGCTGGCTCGTGGGTCATGCCGACGGGCGGCACACGCTCTGGCGCGATGCCCAGCTGGTCTACGAAGGCAATGTCGTGCTGTTCGTCGGCGAGCGCTTCGACGGCAGCATCGACCGTGAGATCGACGCGCGCGACCGGCTGGTCGGTCCGGGATTCATCGACACCCACGTGCATTCCGGCCATCGCGCTTCGCATCGGCTCATCTCCGACATCGGTCGGGGAGATTATTTCGGGCAGCCCTTCCTGGAGATAAGCGTCGCACGCGCGGGCACGCGCGTCGGCGGCGACCCCCGTTATGCCCGCCCCGACGACCGCTCGATCGCCGAAGAGCTGCTCTTCAACGCCCGCTACACGGTGGCGGAGCTCCTGCGCAACGGCATCACCACCTTCGTCGAGTTCGGGAGCCAATTGCGGGTGCAGGAGGCGCTGCTGCAGGTCACGGGCGAGCTCGGGATCCGTGCCTATCTCGGTCCGGGCTTCGACAGCGGCCGCTGGATCGGCGGCGAGGGCGGCAGGCTGGTCCGGGTCGTGGACGAGGCCGCCGGCGAGCGCGAATTCGCGCTTGCGCTCGACTTCATCGACCGCCGCCAGGGCGCCCACGGCGACCGCGTCCGCGGCATCCTGGTGCCGCGCGAGATCGAGACCTGCACCGTCGCTCTGCTGCGCAGGGCGGCCGCGGCGGCAGGCGATCGCGACCTACCGGTTGCCATCCATGCCGCCTACAACATCCACGAGGTGTTCGACATCATCCGGGAGCACCAGATGACGTCGGTCGAGCTGCTGCGCGAGGTCGGGCTGATGTCGAGCAAGCTCAATATCGGCCACGGCAACTTCACCTGCGACAACCCGCTGATGAACTACTCCGGCTCGCACGATCTGGAGATCATGGGCGAGCATCGCTGCTCGATCTCGCACTGCCCGGTCAACATCGCGCGCCGCGCGCGCTTCCTCGACAGCTGGGAGGCCTATCGCAGGGCGGGCGTGAACATCGCGCTCGGCACCGACACCTATCCGCGCGACATGATCCTGCAGATGCGCAATGCCTCCTATTTCGGCAAGGTGGCGAGCCGCAACCTCAAGGCCGCGACCGCCGCGGAGGTGTTCGAGGCTGCCACTCTCGGCGGCGCGCACACGGTCGGCCGCGACGACATCGGCAGGCTCGCTCCCGGCGCCAAGGCCGACATCGTCATCATCGACCTTACCGGCCGGGACACGCTTCGCTTCGGGCCGGTGCGGGATCCGATCAGGAGCCTGGTCGATTGCGGAATTGGCGACGATGTCGAGACCGTCATCGTCGACGGGGTGGTGCGGATGCAGGACCGCCGCATCCCCGGCATCGATCTCGCCGGGCTGCGGGCGCAGGCGCAGGCCGCCGGCGAACGGATCTGGAGCGGCTGGCAGAGCTGGGATCCGCACTGCCGGACGGCGGACGAGATCAGCCCCTATTCGTTCGCCCGCGCCAACTGAGCGGCGAGGCTCGCGCGGCGAGCCTCGGCGCGATCATTTCTTCGCCGCGATCTCCCCGATCAACGGCTTCCACTGGGCGATCTCCTCTTGGATCTGCGCCCGGTACTCCTCGGGCGTGGTCTTGACCGTGTCGGCGCCGGCCCGGCGCATGGCCTCCTTCACCTCCGGGTCGTCAGCCATATTGATCAGGATTTCCGACAGCCTGCGGACGATCGGCTCCGGCGTGGCGGAGGGGGCCATGATGCCGTTCCACGTCTCGACGACAAAACCGGGAAGAACCGCCTCCTGCACCGTGGGAAGCTCGGGCAGGTAGGGGCTCCGCTTGTGCGAGGTCACGGCCAGGCCGCGCACGGTCCCGGCTCTGACCTGGGGGAGGCCGTCAGTCATGTTGGCGAAGGAGAAATCGACCTCCCCGGCGATCACCGCGGTGGTCGACGGCGCCCCGCCCTTGAACGGGATGTGCACCACCTTGATGCCGGTGCGCGCCTGGAACAGCTCGACCGAGTAGTGGGTGAGCCCGCCGGCGCCGCTCGAGCCGTAATTGAGCTTGCCCGGATTGGCCCTGGCATGGGCGACGAGGTCGGCCAGCGTGCTCACCGGCAGGTCCTTACGCACGATGACGACCTGCGCGATCGAGCTGACGATGCCGACGGGGGCGAGATCCCGCACCGGATCGTAGCCGACCTTCTGGCTGGGGTCGAAGGGGGCGATCGAGATGGCGCCGATGCTGCAGACGCAGAACATGTAGCCGTCGGGCGGCGCATTCACGACCACCTGGGTGCCGACGATGCCGCCCGCGCCCACGCGATGATCGACGATGACGGGCTTGCCGAGGGCTTTCTCGGCGTAGGCCGCGGTCAACCGGGCGACCAGATCGGTGTATCCGCCCGCCCCGTAGGGCACGAGCAGGGTGATCGGCCGAGCCGGCCATGGCTCCTGCGCCCGCAGCATGCCGGGCGCGAGCGCGACCGCGAAAGTGAGGGCCAGTGCTGCACGAGCTTGCATCGCATTCTCCCCTGGTTGAAAGCAGCTAGACTACACGCTCGGGATCACCTTCAGCGCCGGGAACCAGGTGCCGAGCACGGTCGACGGCCAGGGGATGCTGAGCAGCTGATCGAAAACCCCGTAGATCAGCGCCGTCATGACCGCCGCCATCAGCACCGCGTGGCGCCACCTTTCCGGTCCCTCGAGCCGCATATAGGCGATGACGAAGATCGGCACCGTCGGAATGAGCCCCACCAGCGCCATCGAGCCGAGGAAGGCGACCATCCAGCCGAAGAAGACGAAGCCGCGGATCAGGATCACGTAGCCGGGCAGGTGCCCGGTCTTGGACGCGATGTCCATGTGGATCTTCTGCGAGACGGCGGCTCGCGCCTCCTCGGCGAGCCCGTCCCCGCCCGCTGCGTGCCGCACGCCGAGCACGTCGTTGGCGAGGCTGAGCGAGCAGGCGATGATCGCACCGATGCCGACGATGGTCGGGACGATCTTGGCCTCTAACGGCCAGGGGAGCGACATCCACAGCATCACCACGAGCAGCGCCAGCAGCGCAGCCGGAAACAGGTTGTCGGTGGACAGGCGCGGACGGCCGAAGCTCGACAGCATCGCCCTTATTCCATGGTGCGCGCGAATGTCCTGCAGGAGCGGCCGCAACAGGCTGAGCGCCGACATCGCCAGCATGACCACGACGACCGGGCGCAGCATCCAGGCGAGGCCGTAACGCTCGATCGAGATGAACAGGTAGCGCTCGAGGATGCTCCCGAGGATGAAGCCGAGCACCAGGGGCGGACGCGGCCAGCGGAAATGCTTCATCGCCCAGCCGAGCACGCCGAAGAACAGCAACGAGAAGAGATCTCCCCAGTTGCGCGAGTGCTCGAAGGCGCCGATGTAGATGAGGCTGAGCACGCACGGCATGATCAGCGTGTAACGCAGCGTGGCGAGCTTCGCGAGCTGGCCGCTGAACATGAAGCACAGGCCGGAGCCGACGATGTTGGCGATGGCGATGCTCCACACCATCGAATAGGTGATGTCGAGGTGCTTGGTGAGCATGTCGGGGCCGGGCACCAGGCCCTGAATGAGGAAGGCACCGAGCAGGATCGCCATGCCGGCGCTGCTCGGCACTCCGAAGGCGACGGTCGGCACCAGGTGCCCGCCCTCGCGCGCATTGGTCGAGCTCTCGGCGGCAATGACGCCGCGCACGTCGCCCTTGCCGAAGGTATCGGCGGCTCCCTTCTCGGTGCGCAGCGCATGGCCGTAGGCGATCCAGTCGATGACCGCCACCCCGATCCCGGGTATCGCGCCGATCGCCGCGCCGATCCACGAGCAGCGCAGGATCAGGAACCAGTGCGTGAGGCAGTCCTTGATGCCGAGCAGCATGCCGGTCTTGGTGTCGATGCTCTTGCCTTCCTGGACCACCGCCATCCGGCCGATCGCGAGATCGCAGAGCTCCGGCAGCGCGAAAATGCCGAGCGTCACCGGCACGATCGGCAGGCCCTCCCAGAGATAAAGGCTGTCCAGGGTCCAGCGCAGCGTCCCCGACTGCGGGTCGGTTCCGATCATCGCCAGCATCATGCCGAAGCAGGCCGCTGCGAGGCCGCGCAGCGGCGCATTGCCCGACAGCGAGGACACCATCGAGATGCCGAACACGGCGATCGCCAGCAGCTCGGGCGAGCCCATGAACAGGATGATCGGACGCAGCAGCGGCAGCGACACGCCCATCAGCGCGGCGCCGAACAGGCCGCCGATCAGCGCCGACATGTAGGATGCCCCGAGGGCGCGGCCGGCTTCGCCCCGCCGGGTCATCGGATAGCCGTCGAGGGTGGTGGCGGCCGAAGCGGCATGCCCGGGCGCACCGAACAGGATGGCCGAGATCGGATCGGCGGTCGTCGTGGTCGAGCCCATGCCCAGCAGCAACGCGAACGCGGCGGGCGCATCGAGGTTGTAGGTGAACGGCAGCAGCAGTGCGAGGCCGGCGATGCCGCCGATGCCCGGCAGGATGCCCAGCGCGAGGCCCATGCACACGCCGGCGACCAGATACAGCATGCGGACCGGGTCGAGGATGATCAGCAGCGCGCTCGCCGCGGAATGGAGCATGTCCGCTTCCATCAACCTTCCTCAAGTCCTCGCCACGGCGTGCGATCATCGTCGGTGGAGGAGCTGCGAGGATCAGCGCAACGATTGCGGCAGCCGGCGGGCACCGCGACGATAGAACCACGTTATCGCCCGTGAGGCGATCCCTGCGCCCGCGGCTGACCGCGCCGACCGGGCATCCGGACGTGGAGAGCCACCGGCGCGCATCTCGGTCGCAGTCCCGCCGGCAAAAAATGCATTCGCGAGCAAGCTTGCCGTGATCGCAACGGCGACGTACTCCTTGGGAAAAGGACGCGGGACGCATGATCGCCAATTCGAAGACGCGGTGGGGCTGGCCGGCGAAGACGCTGCATTGGGTCGCCGCGGCGGCGATCCTGCTGCTGCTCGGGCACGGCTGGTGGATGACGCACATGACTCCGCGGCCGGATCGGCTCGCCAACTATGCCTGGCACTCGGCGCTCGGCTACGATCTCTTGTTCCTGCTCGTGTTGCGGCTGCTGTGGCGCTGGCTCAATCCGGTGCCCGAGCTGCCAAGCGACCTCAAGACCTGGGAACGGCTCGCGGCGCATGCCGGACATTTCTTGCTCTACCTTTTCATGTTCGTCGTCTCGGTGACCGGCTGGCTCGTGGCCACCACCTTCCGCCAGCCGATGACAAAGGACCTGCTCGGGATCGACGTGCCGCCGCTGGTCACGGCAGTGGAGCGCGGCATGCGCCAGTGGATCGAGGAGTCGCACAAGGTCCTCGCCTACCTGCTCGCCGCACTTGTGGTCATTCACATCGTCGGCGCGCTGCGGCATTATTTCTTCAAGGACAACGATGTTCTGCAGCGCATGACCTGGGGCGCCCAGGCGTGAGGCAGGCCCGGCCTTGGTGCGCGCAGCCCGGATCGAGCGGCACCCGGGTTCATCGTTCGGCACCGCGAGGCGCGCCGGATATCAATGCCGCAGCTACGGGCGATAACGGCACAGAAGCTTCCGCCCTCATGGCCGGCCTCGTGCCGGCCATCCCGATTCTGAATCGGGATGGCCGGGGCAAGCCCGGCGATGACAACCGAACGCAGCAATTCGGAGGAGACGATGATGTTCCCGGTGCGTAGAATCATGGGGTCGTTGCTTGGGCTCGCTGGCGTTCTGGCCGCGTTGTCGGGCAGCTCATCGGAGCTGCGGGCACAGACGCCGCAATCGATCTCGGTGATCGTGTTTCCGGGCGGCTTCAACTGGCCGATCTGGGTCGCCCAGCAGAAGGGCTATTTCGCGCAGAGCGGGATCGACGTTCAGCTGACGAACACCCCGAACTCGGTGTTTCAGCTCACCGGGCTGATCGAAGGCCGGTTCGATATCGCGCTGACTGCGATCGACAATGTGGTCGCCTACATGGAGGGCCAGGGCGAAGCCAAGGTGACCCGGCAGCCCGACATATTCGCATTCATGGGAGGCGACAACGGATTCCTCAGCCTGGTCACTGTTCCCGAGGTGAAGACCTACGCCGACCTCAAGGGACGGACCCTCTCGGTCGACGCGCTGACGACGGGCTATGCCTTCGTCCTCCTCGACCTCCTGGAGCGCGCCGGATTGAAGAAAGGCGACTTCGAGGTGGTCAAGGCCGGCGGCGTGCTGCAGCGCTGGGACGAGCTCAAGCAGAAGAAGCAGGTCGGAACGATGCTGATCACGCCGTTCGACATCATTGCCCAGTCGGCCGGCTTCAACGTGCTGCAGCGGGCAATCGACGTCTACGGGCACTATCAGGGCCTCGTCGGCGCAACGCGCCGGGACTGGGCGCAGAGCAATCCCAAGGCGCTCGAGGGCTTCATCCGCGCCTACGTGCAGGCCGTCGATTGGCTCGGAAAGACGGGCAACAAGGACGAGGCGATTGCGATCCTTCGTGGGCACCTGCAGCAGATGTCGCCCGAGCTCGCCGCGAAGACCTACGCTGCGCTCGCACCTCCGCAGGGCTTCACGCCGAAGGCCAGGATCGACCTCGAGGGAGTGAGGAAGGTCCTCGAGCTGCGGAGCCGCTACGGCGAGCCGAGGAAGACGCTCACGGACCCGCTGAAATACTACGACGACAAGTACTTTCAGATGGCCACGAGGTGATCGTTCCTTCCGCAGGGTGCGCGCTCATTGCGCCTTCGCCTTGCCGTAGGGATAGATGATCTCGCCGGTCTTGCTCTCCCGCGGCCACAGGATCACCTGCCTGCTGCCGTCACGGAACTGCTCGACATCGTTGCCGGCGACGTTCTGGAACTGGGTGAAATACATGCGCGATCGCGCCCACTCGCCGTCGCTGCCGAAGGTGACCTCCCCGACCACCGTCTGGAACGCATGGGTGCGCATGTATTCCGCGCGTCTGTTGTCGTCGAAGCCGCTGGTCCCGCGGATCGACTCGGCCAGAACCTGGCCGGCGGCGTAGCCGAAGGGCACGAAATTGGTGCCGAGGGCATCCGTCCCCAGCGCGGCAGCTTTCGCCTGGTAGCGCTGCAGCAGCTCGGCGGCACCGGGGAAGCTCGCGCGCAGCGCCGGCACGAAGTTCTCGCCGATGATGAGGCCGTTGCTGAGCGGCCCGAGCTGCACCTTGATGGGGGTGACGAGGAGACCGATCATGGCGCCGCCGAACATCTTCGGCGAAAGCCCGATCTCGGCCGCCGCGCGCACGATGCCGACGGTGTCGGGCGGGTAGGCCGCGACATAGACGATATCGGCATTGGCCGCCTGCACCGCGCGCACGACCGGCGCGAAGTCGGTGGTGCCCGGCGGATACGACTTGTCGTGGATGATGCGCAGCCCCGCCGCCTTCGCGTTCTCCCGGGCGCCGTCGGCCGCCGTCTTCGCGAACTCGGCGTCGGCGGCGACGATGGTGACGGTCTGCGGCCTGGGATTCTGCTCGAGCGCGAGCGCGAAGAAGCCGTCGGAGAAGGCGCCCGGTCCGCGCGGACCGACCGCGACCATCGAGAAGTATCTCGGGTAGCGGAAGTGATTGTTGATGCCGATCGCCAGCATGCTGATCGTGGTGCGGTCGTTCTGCATGATGATCGGCATCGCCGGCGCCACCATGTTGGTCGCATAGGGGCCGAGCAGGGCATCGACCTTGTCGACGCTGATCAGCTTGGTGTAGATGCCGGGCACCGTGCTCGGATTGCTCTGGTCGTCGTAGTAGACGAGCTCGAGGGGCCGGTTGAGCAGGCCGCCCTTGGCGTTGACGTCGTCGCGCCAGATCTCAAGCGCGGCGAGGAGCTGCTTGCCGGCAGAGGCTACCCCGCCGGTGAGCGCCATGCTGAAGCCGACCTTGACCGGCTCGGCGGCGTAAGCGCCCGCCGCCGCAAGGCCGCAGAGCATGCCGGCGAGCAATGCCCCGCACGCGCGGGAGACCCTTGCAATACCCGGCATGCTGAGCATCGGCCGTCCTCGCCTGATGTGCGCCGGCTTGCGGTCCGCGTTCTCGCAAGCTCTCGGCGCATCCTATCACAGCGGGCGCGCCGGTCGGCCCCGTTCTGCCTCTGCGCGGCTCTGCCGCGACGCGTTAACCAGGTGCGAGGGGGCGGCTGGCGCGCCGGCCGCCGGGCACGCTAGTGTAGTTCAGATGCGGCCCTTGATTGCGCAGGCAGGAGTAGCGTGCGATGCGTGTTCGGCTGGCCGCTGTGTTGGTTGCCGCTCTTGCGGGAATTGTGGCTCTCACCCCGATCGAGACCTCGGCCGGATCGGGGGCGCCCGGCGGCGCGTCGCTGCTGCATGCCGGGCCGCCTCATCCGCTGGCGCGGCCCTTCCATCCGCGCTTCGCCCGGGCGCCGTTCGATCGGCACCTCCGGCGCTTCTCGCGCTTCCACGATCGGGGATTGGGCTTTCCGCTGTGGACCCTTCCGGCCTACGGCGATTGCGGCGACTGCTACCCCCCATTCCCCGGCAACTATCCGTCGACGGCGGAGCTCGACTATAACCCGCCCCCGGCGGCCTACCCGGCGTACCTGCCGACGCCGGTTCCGCCCGCGCCCCCGCGCATCGACGTGATCCCCTTCCGGCCCGGCTGTGACACCGAGACAGTCGAGGTGCCGTCCGAGCGCGGCGGCCGCTATCAGCGGGTGAACATCGTGCGCTGCTGAGCGCCCCGGCGGGTCGGGGCACGCTGAAGCGTGTCGAACACCCTCCGCTGGAAGGGAGGGCAATCGCATATGGATCGTCATGGCCGGGCCGGGGACCCCGCCGCGCTCGCGCGGCGGGGAGCCCCGTGTCCCGGCCATCCACGCCTTTGCGCGGGCACAAGACGTGGATGCCCGGCATAAAGCCGGACATGACGAAGCGCCTTTCCGCCCGATGCGGGCTGCACCGCGCTGCGCACCGGCCGTCCCCGCCGCACCCCGCGTTGACACCCCCGGCCGGCGGCCTACATTAAGCGTCAGTTCCGAGGGGAGCTCCGGCAGGGAGCTGAGAGACCCGCCCGATACCGCGGGGACCCTTTGAACCTGATCCGGGTCATGCCGGCGAAGGGACAGGACCGCTTGCAAGCCTCAATCTTCCTCGCGCAGCTGATCGGGCCGCTCCTCCTGCTCGCCGGCGTCGGCATCCTCCTCAACCGCCGCTCGCTCGATCTGCTCGCCGACGAGATATTCCGCAGCCGCGTCTTTCTGTTCCTGTTCGGGCTGATCGACGCCGCGCTGGGGCTCGCGATCGTGCTGACCCACAACGTCTGGTCGGCGGACTGGCGCCTCATCATCACGCTGCTGGGCTGGCTGCTGATCGTCCGCGGCACGGCGCGGGTGCTCGCCCCCGACCGGATCAAGGAGCTCGGCGGAAGGATGCTGAAGAACGACAACACGGTCGGCGCCGTGCTTGCGGCGGTCACGCTGCTCGGCCTCGTCCTCTGCTATTTCGGCTACACGCGCTGATCCTCTCGACGGGAGAAGAGCCATGAACATCCACGATCCCGACCTCGCCACGCCCAAGGTCACCACGGGTCCCCTGCCCGCTTCGCGCAAGGTCTATGCGCGGCCGGAGGCTGCGCCCGAGCTGCGGGTGCCGGTGCGCGAGATCGCGCTGAGCGAGGGGGCCGGCGAGCCGGCGCTCCCGGTCTACGACACCACCGGCCCCTATACCGATCCCGACGCCGTCATCGATGTCGAGCAGGGGCTGCCGCGCACCCGCATCGAGTGGGTGAAGGAGCGCGGCGGGATCGAGGAGCACGAGGGCCGCCCGATCCAGCCGGTCGACAACGGCAATGTCAGCGGCCGCCACCTCGCGCGCAACTTTCCCGCTACGCCCAGGCCGTGGCGGGCGGTGAACGGCAGTCCGCTCACGCAACTGGAATGGGCGCGTGCGGGCGCGATCACCAGGGAGATGATCTACATCGCCGAGCGGGAGAACCTCGGGCGCAAGCGGCAGCTCGAGCGGGCGGAGGCCGCCGCCGCGGACGGCGAGAGCTTCGGCGCCGCGGTGCCGCGGTTCGTGACGCCGGAATTCGTGCGCGCGGAGGTCGCGCGCGGCCGCGCCATCATCCCCTCCAACATCAACCACGCCGAGCTCGAGCCGATGATCATCGGCCGCAACTTCCTCACCAAGATCAACGCCAATATCGGCAACTCGGCGGTGACCTCCTCGGTCGAGGAGGAGGTCGAGAAGATGGTGTGGGCGATCCGCTGGGGCGCCGACACCGTCATGGACCTCTCCACCGGCCGCAACATCCACAACACCCGGGAATGGATCATCCGCAACGCGCCGGTGCCGATCGGCACGGTGCCGATCTACCAGGCGCTGGAGAAGGTCGCCGGCGACCCGGTCAACCTCGACTGGGAGGTCTACAAGGACACGCTGATCGAGCAGTGCGAGCAGGGCGTCGACTACTTCACCATCCATGCCGGCGTGCGGCTGGGCTACATCCACCTCACCGCCAACCGCGTCACCGGCATCGTTTCCCGCGGCGGCTCGATCATGGCGAAGTGGTGCCTCGCGCACCACAAGGAGAGCTTCCTCTACGAGCGCTTCGACGAGATCTGCGACATCATGCGCAAATACGACGTGTCGTTCTCCTTGGGCGACGGGCTGCGTCCCGGCTCGCAGGCCGATGCCAACGACGCGGCGCAGTTCGCCGAGCTGGAGACGCTTGGCGAACTCACCAAGATCGCCTGGGACAAGGGATGCCAGGTGATGATCGAAGGCCCCGGCCACGTGCCGATGCACAAGATCAAGGTCAACATGGACAAGCAGCTTCGCGAGTGCGGCGAGGCGCCGTTCTACACGCTTGGGCCGCTCACCACCGACGTCGCCCCCGGCTACGACCACATCACCTCGGCCATCGGTGCCGCGATGATCGGCTGGTTCGGCACCGCGATGCTCTGCTACGTCACGCCGAAGGAACATCTTGGTCTGCCCAACCGCGACGACGTGAAGGTTGGTGTCATCACCTACCGGATTGCCGCG
>DASXAP010000166.1:0-5923 GCA_036406655.1 Xanthobacteraceae bacterium
CGCGAGCTGGCGATCATTTAGCGAGCGCGTTCCGGGCTGCGAGGGAGATGAGCGCGTTCACGCGTCTTGACCAAGTGCTACGTCACCGTCCCCTGAAAGGCAGGGCAATCGCATATGGATCGTCATGGCCGGGCTTGTCCCGGCCATCCACGCTTTTGCGCGGGCACAAGACGTGGATGCCCGGCATAAAGCCGGGCATGACGAAGCGCATATGCAATCGCCCTCCCTTGCAGGGCCTTGCAGGGGAGGGTGGGTCGCCCGTTGCACCCATACGCGTCAATTCGACCGATTGCCGGGGCGCGACTGGAGCCAGGCTTCAGGCCTCGCTGTTGACGGTGAAGTCGGCCGGCGGCTGCGGGCCCCAGAGATAGAACGAGTCCTCGGGCGCGTGGTACCTGGCGTCCCATCGCTGCGCCGCCGGGACATAATCGATATCGCAGGAATATTCGGCAAAGCTGCCCCAGGGATCCTGCACGTAGTGGAAATAATTCGAGCCGAGCACGTGGCGGCCGAGCCCCCACCCCTTCACATGGCCCTTGCCGGCCATGCTCATGGCGCCGAGCCCGATCTCGTCGATCCCGGCCATGTCCCAGCTGCAATGATGCATGCCGGCGGCGCTCGACTGCGCAAATGCGAGGATGTGATGATCGCTGCCATGAATGGCATGCATGAAGGCGACGAGCTCCGAGCGGTCGGACAGCCGCAGCCCGAGATTGCCTTCGTAGAATGCGATCGCCTTGTCGATATCGGTAGTGAACACCAGCACGTGCGACAATCGCCGGGGACGGACGATCGGGGCGTTTTGCCTCAGCGGCGCGCCCGCTACCCCCTCGGCCGATGACGACCAGGTGCCGCCCGTCTTGTGCGAAGGCGAGGTCTTCGGGGCAACTCTGACCTCGACCATGAGCCCGGCCGGATCCCGCAGCCAGAGGCCATTGCTCTCGAAACCGGCAGGCGCTTCGACCAGCGCCGCACCGTTCGCCTCGGCGCGCTCGCGCAGACAGGCAAGGTCGTCCGGGTAGCAGCCGAAGGAGAGATGGTGCAGCCGCTTGCGCCTGCCCTCGATGAGCAGCCCCCAGGGGTGATCCTGGCCGGCGGTCTTCAGCGCAAGCGCATTGCCGGCTGACTGCACGTCGAGCCCGAAATCGGCATAGAAGCGCTGCGCCGGAAGGAGATCGGGGACGGCGAGCACGAACCGGTCGAGCGAATGCACGCCGAGCGCGGAGCGCTGGCCGGTTGCCGGGATATAGCCGCGAATGGCCGTCACTGGACCCTCCCTCTCTGGACCGCAACCAGCCCCCCGAGGGCGATTGCATATGCGCTTCGTCATGCCCCGCTTTATGCCAGGCATCCACGTCTTGAGCCCGAAGGCGTGGATGGCCGGGACACGGGGCTCCCCGCCGCGCGAGCGCGGCGGGGTCCCCGGCCCGGCCACGACGATCCATATGCGATTGCCGCGCTCCCCGCCGGCGTGTTTTTGCCTCAGCTCGCCTTCCGATATGCCGCCTCCGCCACCTGCGAGCGGTTCTCGAGGACCAGGAGCGCCGACGCCGTGTTGGAGATGGGAATGTGATAGTTGCTGTGCACGCCGGCGACCTTGCCGGTCAAAGCACCGCGCATCGCAATCCAGTTCAGCAGCTCTACCCCTTGCGAGCCTGCCTGCTCGACGATCTGCAGGCTCGAATAGCGCGCCAGCGACTCCGGATCGCTCACCAGCTTGTCCAGGCACATCCGGTCGAACTCCTTGTTGATGAACCCGGCCCGCTTTCCATCGAGCTGATGCGACAAGCCGCCGGTGCCGAGGACGAGCACTTTAATATCCGCCTTGTAGGATTCGATCGCGCGGCCGATCGCGCGGCCGAGCTTGAAGCATCGGGCCGGGGACGGAAGCGGGTGCTGCACGGTGTTGATCGCGATCGGCACCGTGCGCACCGGTCGGGCATTCGGCTCCGGCCACAGCAAAGCCAGAGGAATGGTGAAGGCATGGTCGACCAGCATCTCCTGGCAGGTAGTGATGTCGAACTCGTCGGCGACGAGCGATTCGATCAAGTGCCAGGACAGCGCGGGCTCCCCCGGATAAGGCCGGGACACCGGCAGCCCCCATCCCTCGTCGGCGTGCCTGTACTCGCTCGCGGCCCCGACGGCGAAGGTCGGGAGCTTGTCGAGGAAGAAGTTGAGCCCATGATCGTTGTAGAGCACGACGACAACATCGGGCCGTTCCTGCGCCAGCCATTGGTGCGCGCGCTCGAAACCATCGAAGAACGGCTTCCAGTATGGATCGCGCTGCAAGCCCTTGGCGATCGCGTTACCGATCGCGGGGACATGCGTGGTTCCGATTCCGCCGATGATGCTCGCCATGATTCATCTCCCCGCCGCTGCGAGCCGAGCCTTGAATGCTTCGACCGTCATGCCGGTCTGCTGGGCACCGATGTCCTGGACGTTGAGGCCGAAGATGCCCGCGAGCTTGGCAAGGTAATAAACGTTGCCGCCGGCTTCGATCATCTCCAGGACGTTGCGATGCTTGACCGCCTCCCGCTGCGCCGGAGTGAGCCCGAACCTGGCGCAGTAGGCATCCTCGTCGCGAAGAAATTCCGCGCGGTTCTCTGCGCTGTTGAATGAGAAGCACATCCGGTTGAGCGCATATCCCTTCTGCGCTGCCGCGCTGTCGAAAACGGGTGTGCCGGGTATCTCGCGGTGCTCCATGATCGCTCGATCCTCCGCTCAGGGCCCGGATCGCAGCAAATCACGTGGCGACCGGCGATCTTTGATCTTGGTCAAGGCGGACTACGTTTTCGCTCCGGCGCCGCGCACGTCGAGGTCGCAAGCGGCGGACGGGAAGGGGGGCATCGTCGGGACGGCTTCCCGGCCGTTCAAAACTCGGCAACCGCCGCCAGCATCCGCTCGATATCTTCGGGGCGCGAGAGCCGGTGATCGCCGTCCTTCACCATGGTCAGCACCACGTCGTCACGGGCAAAGCGCGAGACCAGCTCGACGGCGTGCTGCCACGGCACATCGGGGTCCTGCACGCCTTGCAGGATCCGTACCGGGCAGCCGGTCTCGATCATGCCGCCGAGCAGCAGGTGACGCCGGCCCTCCTCGATCAGGCCGCGCGTGATGAGATATGGCTCGGGCGAGTACCGGGACGGCCGCAGCCAGGCACCGGCTTCCTCGACCGCGCGCCTGACCTCCGGCGGGAAGCGCTTCCACATCAGCTCCTCGGTGAAGTCGACCGCCGGGGCGACCAGCACCAGCCCGGCGACGGCAGCCGGCGATCGGGCGCGCGCCGCCAGCTCGCGGGCGAGCAGCAGCGCGATCCATCCGCCCATGGACGAGCCGATGACGACCTGCGGACCGCGGCAGAAAGCATCGAAGACGGCCAGGCTTTCCTCGAACCAGCGGCCGATGGTGCCGTCGGCAAAATTGCCGCCGGATTCCCCGTGGCCGGAATAATCGAACCGGGTCATGGCACGGCCATGAGCCGCGGCCCAAGCGTCGAGGGCAGTTGCCTTGATCCCTTTCATGTCCGACTTGAAGCCGCTCAACCAGAACAGGCCGGGCGCGCCGCCGCCGCGGACGCGCACCGCGACGCGCCGGGCCGCATTGCCAGTTCCAACATCAAGCGTTTTCAGGCAAAGATCGTCCATTCGGATCTGTATCCCGAAGGGTGAACGGGGTTGTTGCCGAGCATATCGGCAATGCTTGGCCGCATGCTGCGATCGGATGCAGGCACGCGGCAGCAGGGACGGGCGCGGCCGGGCGAGCGCGGCGCGCCGAGACGGCAGGCATGAGCAACGATTACGCCGATGGCCATGTCTCCCCGCGCACCTTGGCCGGCGCAACTATATTGCAGATCGTGCCGACGTTGCGGGAGACCCCGACCGCGCGCACCGCGGTGAACGTGGCCCATGCTCTGGTCCAATCCGGCGCCCGGGCCTTCGTGGCGGGCGAGGACGGGGCACTCGTGGCCGAGCTGACAGGGTTCGGGGGCGAGTGGGTGCCGCTGGTCAACGCCACCGTCAACCCGTTCAAGCTCCGCAGCAGCGCCCGCAGCCTCGAGCACCTCATCGCCTCCGAGCGGATCGATATCGTGCACGCGCAAAGCAAGGGCGGCGCCTGGATCGCCGACCTGGCGGCTGGTCACATCGCGGTGTGGCTGGTGACGACCTTGCCCGACACCCCGGCGACCCCGGGACTCGGCGCCTATTGGGCGAGCGCGCTCGCACGCGGCGACCGGGTGATCACGCCGTCGAATTTCGCGGCTGCCCCGGTGATAGCGCGATACGACATTCCGCGCGAGCGGCTGACGGTGATCCCGCGCAGCGTCGATACCGCTGCCTTCAACCCGGCGGCTGTCTCGCAGGAGCGCGTGGACACCCTGCACCGGGAATGGGGCATCGCGCCGGGCGATCGCATCCTCGTGGTGCCGGGCCGCGTCGCGCCCTGGAACGGTCAGCTCATCGTGCCCGACGTGGCGCGCGCCCTCGTCGACAGCGGCATTCGCGGGTTCACCTTCGTGCTCGCCGGCGAAAATCGCAGCCACCGGAGATATGCACGTTTCGTCGCCAAGGAGGCGGAAGCCAAGGGCGTGGGGGCCTTCATTCGGCTGACCGGCCACTGCCGCGACCTGCCGGCCGCGTATGCCGCCGCCGACACCGTGGTGGTGCCCGCGGTCGAGCCCCCGGTGCTCGGCCGGGTCGTTGCCGAGGCACAGGCCACCGGTCGACGGGTGGTCACCTCCGACGTCGGCGTGCTGCCGGAGCAGGTGGTGACGCCCCCGGAGCTGCCCGAGGAGCTGCGCACGGGGTGGGTTGTGAAAGCGGGCGCACCGCAGGAATTCGTCCACGCGATCACGGCGGCATTCTCGCTCGATGAGAGCGCCTCCCGCGCGATGGCCGCCCGCGCCCGCCAGTTCGCCGAATACATGTTCTCTCCGGAGAGCGTGGCAGCCGCCACGCGCGCGGTCTACACCTCGCTCTTGGCTCGCGACACCACCGAATGAGTGCGCCTGGCCGGACCTCGCCCAGACGCCGACGGCTCGGCGGCTCCGGGCGCACCGGCTCTTCACATCGGTGGCATTCGCCGCGATAGCCGTTGACTCGTCGCTTGTTTCTACGGATTCTTTACGGGCCTGAGCTAGCCAGGCCCGTTGCAACAGCATGAGGAGAGCCGAGCCATTCGTCGCCCAATGAGAGCAGCGCAGCCCGCCCCCAAGGACGGTCCGCGCGTCAACGAGGAGATCCGAGTTCGCGAAGTTCAATTGATCGATCAGACCGGCCACAACCACGGACCCGTCGAAATCCAGCTTGCCTTGAGCAAGGCTCAGGAGGCCGGGCTCGACCTCGTGGAGATAGCCCCCAACTCGGCCCCGCCCGTCTGCAAGATTCTCGATTACGGCAAGTACAAGTACCAGGCGCAGAAGAAGGCGGCGGAAGCCCGCAAGAAGCAGAAAGTGGTCGAGGTCAAGGAGATCAAGCTGCGGCCGATGATCGACGACCACGACTACGACGTGAAGATGCGCTCGATGCAGCGCTTTTTCGAGGAGGGCGACAAGGTCAAGGTCACCCTGCGGTTCCGCGGGCGCGAGATGGCGCACCAGGAGCTCGGCTATAAGCTCCTCAACCGGGTCCGCGACGACACCTCCAAGGTCGCCAAGGTCGAGCAGGAGCCGCGCTTCGAAGGCCGCCAGGTGGTGATGGTGCTGGCGCCGCGGTGATCGGCGCCCCTCCCGGACAGCGGACCTGCCGGGCTCGGCTGAGCGGCTCCGGTTGTGTTTTGCCGTTGCCTCTGTCATAAGTCGGTTCCTCCTGCCGCCCGGCCGACCAGGGCTGCCGCGGCGGCGGTGAAGGCCTCAATCAGCACGCTCGATCGAGCAGCTTCCGGCCCGCGGGGGGATCGCCCTCGGCTGCGCCGCAAAGGAGAGCCG
>DASXAP010000167.1:0-28036 GCA_036406655.1 Xanthobacteraceae bacterium
CGCGGCGAGAACCTCAACCACCTGGGCGGCGGCTACATGAACGACTTCTATGCCCGCGAGTTCTGGCGCTTCGTGCTCGTGCAGCAGGAAGTATCCAAGCTGGCGCAGACGGCAGTCGAGTTTCCCCCGATGCAGGCGCCGGCATCGTTCAATCTCGAAGCAGTCAAACGTCAGGTCGAGGAGATGATGAAAGGCCATGAAGGGCAATAGCCGGACGTTCTGCGGTCGCCGGAACGACGACGGGAGCGCATGAAGCCATGCACTCCCGCTCCCGTCGGCAATTCTGCTGGAGCTGCGTGTCCCGGATGCGGTGCAGCACGAGCGCACGAGGCAGTCGCATTCATCCGGACCGATAGCGCTCGTGGTGCACCGCTGATCCGGGACCGCCATAAAGATCACGTTTCGGGCGGTCCCGGGTCTGCAGCGCAACACTTCGTGCTGCGCCGCGCCCGGGACACACGAACACAAGCGTCAGAGTCGCTACACTTGGCGGGGGAGGGGGCGCCGTCGCGCCGCCGCGGCTCAGGCCCTGCCCCGGTGCGCCGCGATCCCGCGGCGGCATCGGGAGCCCTCAATCGGCGCGGCTGCTCAGTCCACGTGCAGGGTGACGGGTATCACCGCGCCGGTTTTGCCGTCGGACATAGGTGACCAGCGCCTCCGGGCGCTCGATCTTAACCTTGAGGGCGGCAACCAGCGCGTCTTCTGCGTCGACGATGACGTGTCCCGATTTCCCGTGCAGCTTGAAACCGACGGCAAACTGCAACTGCACGCCTCCTCGTTCCCGTGAGCCGGAGCTGCTGCACCGGCACGACTTCTTGCCGCACCGCCCGCCCGAGCCGCCCGCCGGCATCTCCTCGGCGAAGGTCGGCGCCTCGACGCTGCCCCCACCGTCATCTCGACCTCGGCGCGTGCGACGGTCGCTGCCTGGAGCTTGCCGATTCGCGCAAGCCCCGTGCCTGCTCGGCCCGCGCCCGGATCAGCGCTCGATCAACTCCCGAGCCGAAATCCCTTCGAGATGACGCTCAAGTCTATTTAGCGAAGAAACGGCCGGACTTCCACCGGGGTCAGGCCGCTCCCCTCGTCGAGGCGGATGGTCCTGAGAAGGGAGGGCTTAACCGCCCGTTAAGGTTAACGGCCTATTGCCGGAGCATCGGGGGCCCAGTGAGGCCGTGATGATCTCTTCCGTATGTTCCGGGACGTCCGCTTTTCTGCGTTGCTTCGCTCCGCTCGCGGTCGCCGGCGTGATCGCCGGCGCGCTTGCCGGATGTCAGACCCTGCTGCCGACGGAGGCGACGGGGACCCTCGGCCCCGCCCCGACGCGGGCGGACGCCTCCGACGCGCACCGAGCGACGGAAGCCTGGGGTGAGCGCTACCGCGCCGATCCCAAGGACGTCGATGCGGCGATCCACTATGCCCAGGCGCTGCGCGGCAACGGCCAGCGGTCGCAGGCGGTTGCCGTCCTCGAGCAGGCATCAATCCACAACCCGCGCAACATGGCGGTGCTCGGCGCCTATGGCCGCGCCCTCGCCGACGCCGGAAACTACCAGCAGGCCCTCGAGGTGCTCGGCCGCGCGCATAATCCCGACCAGCCCGACTGGCACATCCTCTCGGTGCAGGGGGCGGTGCTCGATCAGATCGGCCGGCACGATGAGGCCCAGCGCTATTACGCCACCGCGCTGCGAATCGTCCCCGACGAGCCGTCGGTCCTGTCCAATCTCGGCCTCTCCTACGCGCTCTCCAAGGACCTCGTGCGCGCCGAGACGACGCTGCGGCGGGCGGCCGCGCAGTCCCGCGCCGATCCGCGCGTGCGCCAGAACCTGGCACTCGTCGTAGGGCTGCAGGGGCGGTTCTCGGAAGCCGAGGGCATCGCCCGCGCCGATCTTCCCTCCGACGAAGCCGCCGCCAATGTCGCGTTCCTGCGGCAGATGCTGGCCCAGCAGAACGGCTGGAAGGAGCCCGCGCCGGGCGCGCCGCCCGGCAAGTCGGAGGTTCGCGCCCAAGGAAGCTAAGGGGGAGCTGAGAGGACAGCCGGCCGCGCGGGGCATGCTGCTCGCGAAGGCCATGCTGCCTCGGCTTTGCCGATTTGTGGGAGACACGCGGCAGCGCCGCAGCGTTCCCTCCCCCGCATAGCGCGTCTTCGACGCGCTATGCGGGGGAGGGAGCACGTCCCGTGCGGCGCAGCCATGCGGCTCGGAGCGACGCCTGCCGTGCAGCGGACGACCGGAGATCGTGTGTGGGACCGACCGGAGATCGTGCAGCGGAGACCTGCGAGCGCCTCCGGGCGGTGAAAGCGATGACCCCCCACGCGCAACTGCACGGGGCTCACCTCACCACGTTGGCTTCCATCAGGCGGATCGCCGCCGGGCCGAGAATGACCACGAACAGCACCGGCAGGAAGAACAGGATCATCGGCACGGTGAGCTTGGGCGGCAGCGCGGCCGCCTTCTTCTCGGCCTCGGCCATGCGCATGTCGCGATTTTCCTGCGCCATGACCCGCAGCGTCTGCCCCAGCGAGGTGCCGTAGCGCTCCGCCTGCTGGAGCGCCATGCAGACCGATCGCACGCCTTCGAGATTGGTGCGCTTGGCCAGGTTCTCGTAGGCCTGCCGGCGATCCGGCAGATAGGCCAGCTCGGCGGTCGTCAGCGTCAGCTCCTCGGCAAGCGCTATCGACTGGGTCCCGACCTCCGCCGACACCTTCTTGAACGCCGCCTCGATCGACATGCCGGATTCGACGCAGATCAGCAGCAGGTCGAGCGCATCCGGGAAGGCGCGCTTGATCGAGAGCTGCCGGTGCGCGATCTTGTTCTTGACGAACAGGTTGGGCAGGTGCATCCCGACATAGGTCGCGCCGATGCACACGCCGAGCTTGATCATCACCGGCTGATCGAGCTGCAGGACGGCGAACACGTAGAACAGCGAAGCCAGCAGCATCAGGGCGGGCACCACCAGCCGGAAGAACAGGTAGGTGATGTAGGGCGCCTGGCCGCGATAGCCGGCCTGCACCAGCAGCGCCCGCACGTCCTCCTGGCCGACCCATTTGTTCAGGTTGAACTGGTTGACGATCGTCTGCATGTACTGCTTGGGCGAGCGCCGCAACGATACCTTCTCGCCGCGCGCCAGCCGCTCGCGCTCGCGCTGACGGATCTTCTCGCGCTCGATTGCCACCGCCTTCATGCGCTTGCCCAGGGTGTCGGTCGCAACCAGCGGCATGGCGAGCGTCAGCACGGTGGCAACGGCGCCGATCGCCGCGAATGCCATCGCCAGGAACCGGGTATCGACGATCTTCTGCGCCAGGAACTCGAACATGCCCGCACCACGTCAGAAATCGAAATTGATCATCTTGCGCATGACCAGCACGCCCATCGACATCCAGACGGCGCAGCCCGCCAGCATCACCCGGCCCAGCGGGGTGGTCCACAACAGCTCGATGTATTGCGGGCTGGTGACGTAGACGAGCAGCATCACCGCAACCGGCAGGCAACCGATGATCATCGCCGATGCCTTGGCCTCCACCGACATCGCCTGGATCTTGGCTTTCATCTTCTTGCGATCACGCAGCACGCGCGACAGGTTGCCGAGCGCCTCCGACAGGTTGCCGCCGGACCTCTGCTGGATGGAGATGACGATGCCGAAGAAGTTGGCTTCCGCGACCGGGATCCGCTCGTAGAGCTTGCCGCAGGCCTCGCCGACCGGCATCCCGACCGCCTGCGTCTCGACGATGCTGCGGAACTCGCTTTTCAGCGGCTCGGGGGCCTCGATGGTGATGATCCGCAGGCTGTCGATCAGGGGCAGGCCGGCCTTGATGCCGCGCACGATGATGTCGACGGCGTCGGGAAAGGCCATGAGGAACCTGAATTCCCGCCGCCGCTTGAGGAACTTGAGCGTCCAGAGCGGAAAACCGACGGCTGCCGCAAAGGCGAGACCGCAGGCCGCCAGGATGCCGGCATCGACCGCCATGGCGAGCAGGAATGCGGCGCCGCCGAGGACGCCGGCGGTGATGAGGAAGCGCTGCTTCGACCAGCTCAGTCCCGCCTGGGCGATCTTGACGGTGAGGGGCACCGACTTGGCGTGGCGATGCTCGAGCTCCTTGAGCGCCTCCTCGATCTGCTCGCGCCGCGCTTTCTGCGAGCCGCGTGCGACGCGCGCGGGGATGGCACCGCTGCCGGTGACCGCCTTCTGCCGCAGCTCGGCCTTCCGCTCGCCCGACAAGAGCGGGTAGAGGAACACCCAGGCGACCCCGCCGATAGCGACAGCCACCGCAACGAAAAGGGCGAAGCTCGGCATGCGTGATCCCCCGCTGTCGTCAGAGCTGGCGGTCCTTGGCCTCCGCGCCGTCGAGCGCGGCGGCGAGCCGCTGCTCCTCGCCGTAGTAGCGCGCACGCTCCCAGAAGCGCGGCCGGCCGATCCCGGTCGAACGATGGCGGCCGACGAGCTTGCCGTGCGCATCCTCGCCGAGCAGGTCGTAGAGGAAGACGTCCTGGGTGACGACGACATCGCCTTCCATGCCGACCACCTCGGTGATGTGGGTGATCCGGCGCGAGCCGTCGCGCAGGCGCGCGGCCTGCACGATGACGTCGACCGACCCGCAGATCATCTCCCGGATCGTGCGCGACGGCAGCGCGTAGCCGCCCATCGTGATCATCGACTCGATGCGCGAGAGCGCCTCGCGCGGGCTGTTGGCGTGCAGCGTCCCCATGGAGCCGTCATGGCCGGTGTTCATCGCCTGCAGCAGATCGAATGCCTCGGGTCCGCGCACCTCGCCGACGATGATGCGCTCGGGCCGCATGCGCAGGCAGTTCCTGACCAGATCGCGCATGGTCACCTGGCCCTCGCCTTCGAGGTTCGGCGGCCGGGTCTCCAGGCGGACCGTGTGCGGCTGCTGCAGCTGCAGCTCGGCGGCGTCCTCACAGGTGATGATGCGCTCGTCGTGGTCGATGTAGCGGGTGAGGCAGTTGAGCAGGGTGGTCTTGCCCGAGCCGGTGCCGCCGGAGACGATGGTGTTCACCCGGCAGCGGCCGATCACCTTGAGGATATCGGCGCCTTCCGGGCTGACGCTGCCGAACCTGACCAGCTGCTCGAGCGTGAGCTTGTCCTTCCTGAACTTGCGGATGGTGAGCGCCGGCCCGTCGATGGCCAGCGGCGGCACGATCACGTTGACGCGGGAGCCGTCGGGAAGCCGGGCATCGCAGATGGGAGACGATTCGTCGACCCGCCGGCCGATCTGGCTGACGATGCGCTGACAGATGTTGAGGAGCTGCTGGTTGTCTCGGAAGCGGATGCCGGTCCGCTGGATCTTGCCCTGGACCTCGATGTAGGTGGTGCCCGACCCGTTCACCATGATGTCGGCGATCTCGTCGCGCGCCAATAGCGGCTCCAGCGGCCCGTAGCCCAGCACGTCGTTGCAGATGTCGTCGAGCAGCTCCTCCTGCTCGGCAATCGACATCACGATCGCCTTGATGGCGATGATCTCGTTGACGATGTCGCGGATCTCCTCGCGCGCGGAATCGGCGTCGAGCCTGGCGAGCTGGGTGAGGTCGATCGCCTCGATCAGCGCCCCGAAGATCAGCCCCTTGGTCTCGTAATAGGCCTCGGAGTGCCGCGAATCGGTGGCGGTCGGGGCGAGCGGCGGGGCGGGGTCGTTCGCCGTCGCTGCGCCCCGGCGGTCGGCCGATGCGGGCGGCTGCACCAGCGGCGCGCCGAGCCCGAATGCCGGAATGGGTGCGCGCCCAGCGTCCGCGATCGCGCCCGACGACGACGGCTGCAGGCCCGCTTGCGGCTGCGCGAGCGACGCCGGCAGCGGGTGCACGGCGGCTTCGGCCAGCGCCGGCGCGATTCCCGCTGCGCCGGCGGGGACATTGGAACGCTTACCGAACACGAGATTCTACTCCAACTCGCTCCGAGACGACGTCACGCCGATCGCTTCATCAGCTTCTCGAGCAATGGGCTCAGCAGGCTCGACTTGCTCTTGCGGGTCTCGGCGCGCCCGGTCACGAGCTGCGCCAGCTGCCGGAACGTCTCGGCGTTCCGGTGCGAGGGCGACAGCTCGCCGAGCATCTGGCCGTTGTTCGCGGCGGTGCCGAAGACCTGCGGGTCGAACGGGATCACCGCGACCGGATCGTCCGCGACGGCCTTGGCAAAATCCACCGGCTTGATCTCGGGACGCTTGGGGACGCCCACCCGATTGAGGCAATAGGACGGGCGGCGGTCGTTGGGGCGCGCCGCCTTGAGCACGTCGAGCAGGTTCTTGGTGTTGCGCAGATTGGCGAGATCGGGCTCGGCGACGATCAGAATCTCGTCGGCGGCGATGAGCGTGCGCCGGGTCCAGCCGGTCCACTGATGCGGCACGTCCAGCATCAGGCAGGGCACGCTCGCGCGCAGCGAATCGTAGATCACGTCGAACGCCTCGGTCGAGAGGTCGTACACCCGGTCCAGCGTAGCGGGCGCCGCCAGCAGGCTCAGATGATCGGTGCACCGGGACAGCAGCCGGTCCATGAACGCGATGTCGACGCGGTCGGGGGCGAAGACGGCGTCGGCGAGGCCCTGCGGCGGGTCCTGGTTGTAGTCGAGACCCGCCGTCCCGAAGCCGAGATCGAGGTCCGCGAGCACGGTGTCGAGCTGGAGGTCGCGCGCGATCGCCCAGCCGACGTTGTGCGCCACCGTCGAGGCGCCCACCCCGCCCTTGGCGCCGACCACCGCGATCACCCGCCCGACCGGCTTGGCGTCGGGTGCGCAAAACAGCCCGCAGATCGCGCGCACCACGTCGAGCGTCCCGACCGGCGCGATCAGATAGTCGCTCACGCCGCGCCGGATCAGCTCGCGATAGAGCACAACGTCGTTGTGACTGCCGATGACGACGACGCGGGTGCCGGCGTCGCACACCTCGGCAAGCGAATCCAGCCCGCCGAGGATGTCCTTGCCGCGGCTCTGCGACTCGATGACGATCACGTTGGGCGTCGGCGAATCCGTGTAGGCGCCCAGCGCGGCCGCAATCCCGCCCATCTGCACCTTGAGGTGCGCCTTGCCCAGGCGCCGATCCTCGCCGGCGGCCTCGACGGCAGCGGCGGTCTCGACGGTCTCGCAGAACGACTGGATCGAGACCCGCGGAGCCGGCGCGATGTGCTCGGGCGGCGCCTCGACCGGCCCCGCTTGCGTTGGGTTGCTGCTCATTTGCCGACGTCGCTGATCTTGCTCTTGTCCGCGTTGGGATCGACGGCCTGCGTGGGCTCGCCGCGGTGGTACTTGTCGAGCACCGTGGTCCGGCGTCCGGTATAGGGCGGGACCTCCCCGCGCGGCTGCACCAGGTCCTGCTTGTCGGCGACCATGGCCGCCAGGTTGCGCTGGCTCGCGCAGCCGAGATTCCAGTACTCGACGTTCTCGTTGTGCTCGCGGTGGGGGGTGGGGCCGAGATCGTAGGGCCACAGCCCGCAGGGCCCGGCCTCCGCCACCATCGTCGGATAGTTGAGCCGGAGCGTCGCGAGCTTGCGCGGATCGGCCAGCCGGTACGGACGCATGCCGACCGCGGAAGGAGGAACGCCGGCGGCGGCCAGGAGCCCGCGGACCTCCTGCGCTGCCTGTTTCGCGGCGAGCTCGTTGCGCGTGCCGGAAGGCAGGTCGATGACGATGCCGCCGGTCGACTCGCGACGCCACCGGTTGGCGAAAGCGAGCACGTCGGCGCGCTGGTCGGCGTTGAGCCCGCCGCGGCTCTGCCCGATGAACAGCTCGATCGTATGCGGGCCTTCGGTGACGGCGATGGGATGCCGCAGCCGGTAATCGTTCGTCGAGGGCGTGACGAACTGGTCGTTGGTGTAGCAGCCCGCCAGCATGACGGCGAAGCCGAGCGTGGTCGCCAGCCGCGCGGCGGCCGCTGCGACGCTGCGCCGCTTCTCGACCGGAACAGGGATAGAGGTCATGTCGGTCTCCTGGCGCGCGCGGTCAGTCGAGAATGAAGCCCGGCCTGCCGTGATAGGTCACCTTCGGCTCGGGTCTGCCCGCCAGGCCGTAAAGCCGATTGAACTTGCCGAGCAGGATGCTGGCCGGGTCGCTGGCGTCGGCATAGCCGTCGTCGGGGCGCGAGAGGTCCTTCTGCGCGACTGCGTGCACGACGTAGGGCGTGACGATGACCATGAGCTCGGTCTGCCGGTTGATGTAGTCGCGGCTTTTGAACAGCGTGCCGAGGATCGGCAGCTGCATCAGACCGGGAATGCCGTTGAGCTGCTGCTTGGTCTGCTCGGAGATCATCCCGGCCATGGCCAGCGCGCCGCCGGAAGGAAGCTCGACGGTGGTCTCGGCACGGCGGGTCTTGATCGAAGGGATGGTCAGCGTCGTGCTCTGGCCGATGCCGATCGACTGCACCAGGCTGAGCTGGTTGTCGGTGGAGAGCTCCGACACCTCGCTCATGACCTTGAGGCTGATGCGGCCCTCCGCCATGACCACCGGAGTGAAGTTGAGAGCGACGCCGAACTTCTTCCACTCGATCGAGTACTGGCAGTTGCCGACCGTCGTCGCGGTGGTGGCGGAGCAGGTATAGCCGGCAGGAATCGGAAACTCGCCGCCGGCGAGGAAGCTCGCCCCCTCGCCCGAGATTGCGGTGAGGTTCGGCTCGGCCAGCGTGCGGATGACGCCGGCGCGCTCCATCGCCCGCAAGGTCGTGCTCACCGAGTTCCAGGTGCCGGTGATGGCATTGGTCCCGACCAGCGGCTGGCCATAGACCGGGAACGGATTCATGTTGTTGAAGTTGAGCACCGCCGAGCCGATCCGGCCGGCGCCGGCGATGTCGATCCCGAGCTGCTTGATGACGTCGCGCTGCACCTCGGCGACCGTGACCTTGAGCATGACCTGATCGCGGCCGTGCACGGCGATGCCGTTGACCACCCGCCTGCCGTCGTCGACCAGCCGCGAGGCGATGTCGAAGGCCTGCTGGGCCTCGATCGGGGAGCCGACATTGCCGGTGAGCACCACCCCCTCGCCGAGGCCCTCGACGCGGATGTCGAGCCCGGGAAGCGCGTGCTTGATCGCCGCCCGCAGGCCGTTGAGATCGCGGGTGACGGCGATATCGAAGCCGGCGATCTGCTGGCCGTCGTTGTCGAAGAAGTAGACGCTGGTCTGGCCGGGCTTGACCCCGATGATGTAGGCGCGGCGGGTCGAGCGAACGACCGCGTTGGCAAAATTGGGATCGCCCACCAGCACGTCCTTGACGTCACGCGGCAGGTCGATCACCACCGACTTGCCGACTCCGAGGGGGAGAAACTCGGAGGAGGCCTCGCTGCCCACCACCTTGATTATCGGGGCGCGAGCCGATGGGCGCTGGTCGGCGGCGCTCGCGCGCCCGGAGCCGGCGAGAGCGAAAGCGGCGGCCAGGCCTGCCAGCAGTGCCGCGCGCAGCAGCGACGTGTTCCCCATCCCGTCCCCCTCGTCGTCACGCATCATTTCATCGTCGTCGGCGTGGTGATCCCGAAGCGAACCATGTTGACGCTGCCGCGGCGACCGCTGTCCTCCGGCGCGTCCGGCCTGTCCTTCTTGTCGAAGTCGGCGATGCTGCGCAGCGCGAGCGACAGCGTGCCCGTCTGGCGCGACACGGCCAGCGTCTCCGCCTGACGCGGCGTGAGCTCGAGGGTCGCGGTCTTGCCGACCACGACGCGCTGCCCGTTCTTCTCCTCGACGGTCTGGTCGATGGCGAGCACCCGCACGTCGGCGAGCACGATCTCGCTCGAGTGCGTCTCGACGCCGATGATCTTCTCGGCCAGCCGGTCGCGGCGGGTGAGGATGACGTCGACATGATCGTTCGGCAGGATGAAGCCGCCGGCTCCCGTCTCGGGCGAGATGTCGACCGAGATCGCGCGCATTCCCGGCGGCAGGATTGCCGCCATGAAGCCCGAGCCGCCGGCCTTGATCAGCTTGGACTCGCGGATCGGCTCGCCGGCCGAGAACGAGGATCGGGTGATCGAGCCTGCGAGCTGATCGATGGCATCGGGCCGCTCGCTCCTGCGGACGAAGCCTGCGCCGCCGGCGGCGGCAGCGGGCCAGGTCTGCCAGCGCAGATCGTGCGCCAGGATCTTGTTGCCGAGCCCGATTTCGGAGCCGGCGACCAGCACGTCTGCGGTCTCGATCTGCGCGACCGGGGCGGGGACGGAAGGCGGTGCGCCGGACCGGCCGGCCAGCAATGCAGCGATGCCTCCGGCCACGACGGCGATGACGAGCACAATGATACGCGCGGGCTTCATGCAGCTCTTCCCAGGAAACGCCGCGGCCACCGCGGATCGCCGCGGCCGCACCGCCGTCCCGCCGATGCGCGGGCCGTCGATGCCTGATTTCAGCAGCTAAACGTCAAGGCATGGTTAACGAGGCGTATCCAAATCGAGTTAACCATTAGTGTTCGCAAGCCGCCCGCGAGCGACGGGACGATCGAGCAGGACGCGGAGGACGGATGGCGTGCCGTTGCCGTCGGCGCGGTCATCCGATCATCCACGGCGTGTCGGGATAGACGGCGAGCGCCGCCGCCGCGAGCGCGATCCCGTACGGCACCCCGCAATCCCTCCGGTGCAGGCGCTGCAGCCAATGCAGGCGGTCGAGCGGGCGCGGCAGCGCCAGCATGCGGAACTGAAGCAGCAGCAGTGTCAGGGCGCCGCCGAGCAGGGACGCGTAGAGCAGATAGGGCATCAGGTGATCGAAGCCGAGCCACAGCGCGGTGGCCGCCGCGAGCTTGGCGTCACCTCCGCCGATCCATCCCTGGCTGAAGAGGGCAAAGGCCGCCGCCAGCACCGCGAGAGCAGCGCCGAGATGCCAGAGGATATCGGTGGCGCCGGCGGCGGTCGCGAGCGCCAGCGCCAGATAGCCGCCGACGAGGATCAGCGACACCCGGTTGGGGATGGTCATGGTGAGGAGATCGGTCGATGCGGCGAATGCCATCATCGTCGGAAACAGCAACAGTCGAGTGGCATCGACGAGCATGCTGATCGGTCGCGCGAGCCGGGAAGCGTCCCCCGGCATCTATCCGCAGGATCCTTGCCGTCCGGTTAGCCCCGCCCGTTGGCGGCGGCGCGGGCTGCGCGCGCTTTCATCGGTTGAAGAAAAGGTTGCAGAGCGGTGGCTTCCCCGGCGAGTGCCGAGCCGGGAGGGGTTGTCGTCGATGCCCGGACCGCAGTCGACAAAAAAGCTCCGGTGGTGGCCGGAGCCTTTTGGTCGATCCGGTGAATCGGCCGCTTACTTGAGCGCGGTCGAGACGCTGGTGAAGGTGGTGTTGAGCTTCTGGCCGAGCCCCTGCACGACGGTGATGATGGCAACGGAAATCCCGGCCGCGATCAGGCCATACTCGATGGCGGTCGCGCCCGACTCGTCCTTCACGAAGCGCTTGAGGTTCTTCATAGCAGGCTCCTTAGGTCCACACGTGGCTGTCTGAGCGTGGTCCCGGGAGCCGTTATTCTCGCGTCCGGCCCATCCGGAACCTGGCCGGACGGTATCGGCGCCGGCTTGCAACGAGGTTAACTTGAACGGCGAAACGCCGCAGTTCGCCAGCAAATTACGCGGTAGTTAACAGCAGGTTCCCTGTTGTTCCCTGGTTAACGAGGTATTTATTACCGTTTATACTTGGCACTGCTTTGCAATACAGAGAAGATACTGGAGATATTTTCGCGTTCGCGCTGAGGTCGCATGCCTGCGCGCCAGCAGGCCAGCGGGCACGCGGCCTCCTCGCTGCTCCGGCGCGATCGCGCCCGCGCTCGGGGCCACCGCCGCTCCTGCGCTGATCCGCAGCGCTAATGTCGTGCCGGCGAATGCCGGGCTCGAGCACCGTTCATGCGATTTTAATCGCCGCCGCCGATATCGGGGGCGGCGACCACATCCGGTCGGCCATCTCGGGAACAAGGTTGCGGCACCATGCTCGACGAGCTTCTGGCGGTCCTCCACAGCATGGGCATGACGCTGGTCAAGCTCGTGCCGGCCTCGATCATGCTCGCCGCCGCCTTCACCGTTCTCTCGCGCTTCTGGGCCTGCAATCCCGGCCGCCCCTGGTGGCGCAAGCGCGAGCTCCTCACCGACTTCTGCTATTGGTTCGTCATTCCCCTGCTCGCGCGCTATCTGCGGATCGGGCTCCTGGTCCTCGGAGCCGCGGCATTGTTCGGCATCACCGGTGCCGAGGGGCTGGTCGAGTTCTACGACGATGGGCACGGGCCGCTCGCGCAGCTGCCGCTGCTGCTGCAGGCGGCCATCTTCCTCGTCGGCTCGGATGTGATGACCTACTGGATTCACCGGCTGTTTCATCGCCGGCCGATGTGGAAATATCACGCGGTGCATCATTCATCCGCGGAGCTCGACTGGATCTCGGCGGCGCGCTTTCATCCGGTCAACATCTTTCTCGGCAGCGTCGCCGCGGACGTGGTCCTGCTGCTGGCGGGGATCTCGCCCAATGTTCTGGTGTTCCTGGGGCCGTTCACCGTCGCCCACTCGGCTTTCGTGCATGCCAATCTCAGCTGGAAGCTCGGTCCGTTCAAATACGTGATCGCCGGCCCGGTATTCCATCGCTGGCACCACACCGCTGCCGAACGCGGCGGCGACAAGAACTTCGCCGCCACCTTCCCGGTGCTCGATCTCCTCTTCGGTACCTTCTACATGCCGGAGAGCGCCTTGCCCGAGGCCTATGGCATCGCCGATCGGAGCTTCCCGCCGGGGTTCGGCCGGCAGATGCTCTATCCGTTCCGGCAATGATGCGGCCGCCCTGCGGCGCCGCCCGACTTGAGACTTCCTTCACCAATTTCGCGTCAACTCGCGGCGTGGGACCTGCCCATCCGGCACAGGCTCTTCCGTACGCCGGGCGCGGGAGAGACGGCCGGTGCGTAGGCGCAGGGAGTATCCGATGGCGTCGCTGTTCGCGCGTTTCGTTGTTGCTGGCGTGCTCGCGCTTCCGGCCGCGGCCGCCGTCGCGCCGGGCTCGCCGCTCGCCGCCGATCTGACGGTGATCCTCGACCAGGCGAGGGTGATCAGGCTGCCGGAGAAGGCGGCAACCGTGGTGGTCGGCAACCCGCTGATCGCCGACGTGTCGCTGCAGCCCGGGGGGCTCATGGTCGTCACCGGCAAAGGCTACGGCACGACCAACCTGATCGCGGTGGACCGGGCCGGCAACGAGCTCATGCACAGATCGATCGAGGTGCAGGGGCCGCGCGCGCGCGTGGTGACGGTCTACCGCGGGATCGACCGCGAGTCCTACAGCTGCACGCCGAGGTGCGAGCGGCGCATCACGCTCGGCGACAGCCACACCTATTTCGAGGCAGCGATCGCCCAGACCGCGAGCCGCAACGGCCTCGCGCAGGGCCAGGGCACCGCGGCGCCGGCGGCGAAGTAGCACCGCACGCATCGCCGGCGCAAGAAGCGCGCCCCCGCGCATCCGCTCTTCGTCCCCGCCGGCATGGTTAGCAAAGCGCGAAGTATTGCGCTGCGCTGGTCGTGATAGGCGCAACAAATCCACAACGGCCGTTTGCTATCGCTCGGCCTGCTCGGTGGGAGCACCGACAACGACGAGTGATCAGCCATGCGCAAGTTCACAAACGCCGTCGCGCGCGGGGAGGCTGTGGAGGGCATTGCTCCGGGAATCCGCCGGCAATCCCCCGTCCTTGCAGCCGCGACGCGGCATCTCGCCCGCCTGCGCGCGGACCGCCGCGGCAACGTGGCCGTGATCGCCGGGCTCTTGATGGTGCCGATGGTCGGCACGCTCGGGCTCGGGTTCGAAGTCTCCAACTGGTACCTGACCAAGCACGCCATGCAGAACGCGGCGGATGCGGCGGCCATTGCCGCATCGACCAACGGCGGCTCCAATTACGATGTCGAGGCCAAGGCGGTGACGGCGAGCTACGGGTTCGTCGACGGCCTCAACAACGTCACGGTGACGGCATCGAACGCCGCCGCCTGCCCGGCCGGGGGCAACAGCTGCTACAGCGTGACGATCTCCGGGCTGGTGCCGCTCTATCTCTCGCAGGTCGTCGGATACAAGGGCGACACCATCCTGAACGGCATCACGCTCAAGGCGGTGACCAGCACCGCGGTTGCGACACAAGCCAACACCAACGTCAAGCTTTGCCTCTTGGCGCTGGCCACGAGCGGAGCGCCGCAGGGCATCCGCTCCAACGGAGCGCCGAAGGCCAACATGACGGGCTGTGACGTCATGTCGAACACGAACGCCACCTGCAACGGCGGCAACCTGCTGGCCACGGTAGGCATCGCCGCCAAGACCGACAACGGCTGTGGGCTCAAGCAGGTCTCGAACGCGAAGAAGGTCGCCGATCCCTACAGCACCCAGGTGACGAACGGGCTCGCCGACATAAACAGCAAGGGCGCCAACGGCGGCTGTAAATCCTATCCGCAGGAGCCGAGCAAGAAGAAGGACCCGCCGCTGCCGGTCAGCAACCAGCTGTCGGGAAGCTACAGCTGGAGCGGCAACCAGATCTTCTGCGGCGACGTGCAGCTCACCGCCGACGTCACGATCAGTGCTTCGGACAACGCGGTGCTCGTCATCGAGAACGGCCAGCTCGACACCAACGGGTTCAAGCTGTCGACCAGCGCCGGCTCCGGACTGACGCTGGTCTTCTCCGGCGACAACGGCTCCTACACTCACGCCCCGACCGGCGGCGGCACGCTCGACTTCGCCGCTCCGACCACCGGGCTCTGGAAGGGCATAGCCCTCGCCCAGGATGCGGGCCTGACCTCCGGGGTCGATATCTCCGCGGCCGGCAACCAGCCGACCTGGGACATCACCGGCCTCGTCTACCTGCCGAACTCGAGCGTGACCTTCAGCGGCGCGGTGAACAAGTCGAGCTTCGGCGCCTCGTGCTTCGTCATGGTCGTCGACAACGTCCGGATCAACGGCACGGCGATGATTCTCGAGACCGGCGGCTGCGGGGCAGCCGGGCTCGCCATGCCGGTCGCCACCATCCCGGCCAAGGGCCAGCTGGTGCTTTGAGAAAGACGATGCTGCGCGCGATGCCCTCCGCCCTAATCCGCCGCCGCCTGCGCCGGGCGGGTGCAGGCACGGCGCGGCTGCGGCGGGAGGAAGGCGGCGTCGCCGCGATCGAGTTCGCGGTCTTCGCCGGGCTCCTCTCGCTGGCGCTGCTCAACGCTGCCGACATCGCCATCTACATCTACCAGCGCATGCAGGTCGAGAACGCCACCGAGATGGCGGCGCAGGCAGCCTCGAAGAACTGCGATTTCAGCCAGGTGCCGGCGACCACCAGCTGCCCGGGGCTGATGATCGCCCTGACCAAGGCGCTGCAGAGCACCTCGCTGGGCAGCAAGGTCAGCCTGCAATCGGGCTCGCCGAGCGAAGGCTACTACTGCCTGAATGCCTCGAACGCGCTCCAATACGTGAGCGACGTGAGCACGCGGCCGTCCGACTGCTCGGCGACGGGAATGCCGAGCCTGCAGCCCGGCGACTACATCCGGGTCAGCAGCACCTTCAGCTACACCCCTCTCTTCCCGGGGATCACCGTCGCCGGCGCGTTCATCACCCCGATCCAGCGAACCGCCATCATGCGATTGGAATGAGCATGGCGAAGCCCGATCCTGCGAACCTCCGGAGCAACCGCGACGGCACCACCGCCGTGGAGTTCGCCATCATCGCTCCGGCGTTCATCACCCTGATCGTCGGCTCGATCTATCTGTGCCTGGGGCTGTTTCTCGTCGGCAGCCTGCATTTCGCCGTCGAGGAAGGCGCGCGCTGCGCCTCCGTCAACACCACCGTGTGCAGCGATTCAAGCGCGATCATCTCCTACGCCCAGAGCCGCTATTTCGGGCCTGCGTCCTCGCCGAAGTTCAGCTACGCGGCAGCCGCCTGCGGCAACTCGGTCAGCGCCAGCGTCGACTACGTGGCGAACCTCGGCTTCAAGAGCGTGACCATCCCCATCACCGCCGCCGCCTGCTTCCCTTGATCCGACCGCCCCGCATCAGGGGACCGGCAGTGCCGTCGTCGCCTTGATCCGCTCCATCGCGAAGCGCGAAGTCACGTTCTTGAGCGGCACCGTCGCGATCAGGCGCTTGTAGAACGCATCGTAGCCCTGGATGTCGGAGACGACCACGCGCAGCATGTAGTCGACATCGCCGGCCATGCGGTAGAGCTCCATCACCTCGGGCATGCGGCGGACCTCCACGGCGAAACGATCGAGCCATTCCTGGGAATGGTCGCCGGTCTCGATCGAGACGAAGACGGTGACGCCGAGCCCGATCTTGTCCGGGTCGACCAGCGCCACGCGTTTCTGGATCACGCCGGTGGCCTCCAGCCGCTGGATACGTTTCCAGCAGGGGGTGGAGGACAGTCCGACCAGCGTGCCGATCTCGGCCACCGAACGGGAGGCGTCCTCCTGCAGAAGGGTCAGGATCTTCCGATCGATCGCGTCCATGACAGCTCTTTCCTGCAGGGGGGATTATGGTCCGGGCCATGCCCCGCTGTAGAATAATCGTCTCCGTTGATTGCGAAATGCAAGCGCAGCCAGAACCGTATTCTCCCGGCCCGCGCGATCCTTCCCCGCAAGCGAGGGCGATTGCATATGCGCTTCGTCATGCCCGGCTTTATGCTGCTTTATGCCGGGCATCCACGTCTTGTGCCCGCGCAAAGGCGTGGACAGCCGTGGGACAAGCCCGGCCATGACGATCCATATGCGATTGCCCTGATCCCGCAAGCGGGGAGGATTGGAGTCTGTCCCGAGCCAACTCAATTCAGCAGAATGACACAACTTCAAGCAGTCAAATTACTGTGTCGAGGCGCTAGCCCGTCGGCGGCTGCTGCGCGAGCAGGTGCTCGACCTCGTGCCGCCGCGGGGCTGCTGCACCTCCTCCGAGGCGCGCGCATTTCAGGCTCGCCGCCGCCGCCGCAAATCGCAAGCCTGCGGCAATCTCGCGCCCCTCGGCGAGGGCAAGCGTGAAGGCGCCGTGGAACACGTCGCCGGCTGCGAGCGTGTCGACCGCCTTCACCGCGAAAACCGGACACCGCTTCAGGCTTGCGCCGTCGCGCCAGAGCACGTCACGCGGTCCATCGGTGACGGCGAGGAAGGATCGCGTGACTGCGGCGATCACTTCGAGGCCGGACCCGAGCTCCTCGCGGCCGCTGGTCGCGCGCAGGCATTCGCCCGAGAACACCACGTGGGTGGCCATCCGGAAAAGCTCGTCGGCGACCTCCGTCGGCCGGTCGGCGTCGAGCACCACCGGCACGCCCCGGGCGCGGGCGGCTGCACCGATCGGCCGCACGAATTGCGGATAGCGATTGTCGAGCAGGACCGCATCGACGGATGCCACCAGGCGGCGAGGATCGGCGGGGCTCGCCGCCGCCAGGCGGGGATCGCGATAGGTGGCGATCATCCGCTCGCCGGAACGGTCGAGAAAGATCGCAGAGATCGGCGAGGCCACGCCGAGGAGGCGTTGGCAGCCGCTGCAATCGACCCGTTCACGGGCGAGCGCAGCGAGCACGCGATCGCCGTATGGGTCCTCGCCGGCCGGGCCGCCGAGCGGGCCCGCCAGTCGCGCCCGCCCGCCCAGGCGAGCGATCGCGACGGCGGCGTTGGCGGCGCATCCGCCGTTCACCGAGAAGACTTCCTGTGCCGGTGTCTTGCCGCCGGGCGGCGGGAAGCGCTCGAGCCGGAAGACCTCGTCGAGCACGATGATCCCGGCGCACAGGATGGCGGGTCCGCCTCCGCTCGCGCTAGCCGAACTCAACCTCCTCCTCCACCCAGGCGCGGATAATGTGATAGGCGATCGCCACGCCGGGCGGCGTGGTCAATCCGCCGGGGTGCCGGTGCAGCAGCATGGCGGCGACCTCCTCACGGTCGAACCAGCGGGCGTCGTCGAGCTCGGCACGATCGACCACGATATCGTGGCTCAGCGCCTCGGCATGACAGCCGATCATCAGGGAAGTGGGGAACGGCCAGGGCTGGGTGGCGAAATAGGCGACGCGGCCGCAGACGATGCCCGCCTCCTCCCTGGTCTCGCGGCGCACCGCGTCGTCGATCGCTTCGCCCGGCTCGACGAAGCCGGCGAGGCACGACCACATGCCGGCCGCAAAGCGGTGCGAGCGGCCGAGCAGGCAGCGCTCGCCTGCCACCGCGAGCATGATGACGACCGGATCGGTGCGGGGAAAATGCTGGGCCCGGCAGGACGGGCAATCGCGTCGCCAGCCGCCTTCGGTCTGCTCGGTAGCGGCCCCGCAGTTGGCGCAAAAGCGATGCCGCGCATGCCAGTGCAGCAGCGCCTTGCCTTCGGCGATCGGCGGCAGATGGTCGGCCGCGACCAGCCCGCGGATCGCGATCGAGCGCAGATCGCTGACGAGCAGATCAGCGCGGCCCCGCAACCCTTCGGCGTCCGCGGGATCGAGCGACAGCGCGAAGCGGGGAGCGTCGTCGAGCAGGCCCAGGAACACGAGCTCGGCCGTGCGGCCGAGGCTGCGGGCCTGCGGCAGGCCGAACGATGGATCGTCGGCCGGCCCCGCCCGGTCGAGGACGACGAGCTCGCCGGCGATCACATAGACGCGCGCGCGCGCGTCGCGCTCGAGCGCCGCCAGCGCAGCGGGATCGCTGCGGCGCTCGGCGGCGCGCGCAAGCAGGCTTGCGGTGTAGCCGAGGCGCGGCTTGGGACCGAGATCGGGGCGAGGGAACATGCAACCTCCAGCCGCGAGCGACGCTGGCATGCATCCGGCACGGACGCAATCTTCGCAGAGAGCCGCAGGCGCCTTTTCCGCGGCGCCTTGCTTTCCCGCCGCGCGCGGCCGATATAGGAGCGGGAGGTTGGCGGTGGACGAGCCACTCGCCAACCGGGTCAGGTCCGGAAGGAAGCAGCCCTAACGAGCGCGGTTCGGGTCGCTCGTCAGCCTCCCACTCATTCTCCGATGCAGGTTGCGATCCCGGCGCCGGCGGCGGACGGACACTGATCATGAGCGATGCCGACCGCATGCAGGAGCCGGCGCTCGCGCTCGGCGAGCCGCAGGCGGAAGCCCATTACCGGGTGCTGGCGCGCAAATACCGGCCCTCGACCTTCGATGATCTGATCGGCCAGGACGCCATGGTCCGCACCGTCTCGAACGCATTCGAGACGTCGCGCATCCCGCAGGCCTGGATCCTCACCGGCGTGCGCGGCGTGGGCAAGACCACGACCGCCCGCATTCTCGCTCGCGCGCTCAACTACGAGCTCGCCGACGGCTCCGTGGCCGGCCCCACCGTCAGGATGCCGATCCTCGGCGTCCACTGCCGGGCGATCATGGAGAGCCGGCACATCGACGTCATCGAGATGGACGCCGCCTCCCACAACAGCGTCGACGACGTCCGCCAGATCAACGAAGCGATCCGCTACGCGCCGGTGAGCGCCCGCTACAAGGTCTACATCCTCGACGAAGTCCACATGCTGTCGCCGCAGGCCTTCAACGCCCTGCTCAAGACGCTCGAGGAGCCTCCGCCGCACGCCAAGTTCGTCTTCGCCACCACCGAGATACGCAAGGTTCCGATCACCATCCTGTCGCGCTGCCAGCGCTTCGATCTTCGCCGCGTCGATGCCGGCCTGCTGGTGCAGCATCTGCAAGCCGTTGCCGGCAGGGAAGCCGTCGCGGCGGAGCCCGAGGCGCTGGCGCTGATCGCCCGCGCCGCCGAAGGGTCGGTCCGCGACGCGCTGTCGCTCTTCGACCAGGCCATCGCGCATGCCGCGGGTCCGGTGCGCTCCGCGGACGTGCGGGAGATGCTGGGCCTCGCTGATCGCGCGCGGGTGATCGATCTGTTCGAGGCACTGACGCGCGGCGACGTCGCCGGCGCGCTCGCCGAGCTGCGGGCGCAGTACGACATCGGGGCTGATCCGGTGGTCGTGCTGGGCGATCTCGCCGAGCTCACCCATTTCGTCACCCGGGTGAAGATCGTGCCGGCCGTCGCCGAGGATCCCTCGCTGATCGAGATCGAGCGGGTGCGCGGCCGCGGCCTGGCCGAGAAGCTGTCCATGCGCGTGCTCTCGCGCACTTGGCAGATGCTGCTCAAGGGCATCGGCGAGGTCGCAGCGGCCGGCCGTCCGCTCGAGGCGGCGGAGATGGTGCTGGTGCGGATCGCCTATGCCGCCGATCTGCCGACGCCGGACGAGGTCATCCGTTCGCTGTCCGACCCCTCTCGACAGCCGAGCCGATCGGGCAACGGCGGGGATGCGAGCGGCGGCTTCGAGCGGGGCGAGCCCGGCGCCCCGGCGCCGGCCCCCTCTGCGGGTGCGCCGGGCGGGCGCGCCGCGCCGCTCGCCGCTCCCGCTCCCTCCCGCGGTCCGCAGGCGACGCTTCCTGCTCCCGAGCTCGCGCCCGGGCCGGTCGTGATCGGCCGCTTCGAGGATCTGATCGGGCTTGCTGCGCAGAAGCGCGACCTTGCCGTCAAGCTTGCGCTCGAGCGGGATGTGCGGCTGGTCCGCTGCGAGGACGGGCGGCTCGAGATCAGGCTCGAGCCGTCTGCGGCGAAGACGCTGGTCAACGACCTCGCCCGCAAGTTCTCGCAATGGACCAGCCGGCGCTGGATGGTGGTGGTCTCCGCCGAGGAGGGGCAGCCTACCGTCAAGGCGCAGAACGAGGCGCAACAGGCCGAGCTGAAGCTCGGCCTCGCTGCCGACCCGCTCGTGCAGGCGGTGCTCGCGCGTTTCCCCGGAGCCGAGATCGTCGACGTGCGCAGGCGCGACGCCGTCGAGCCCCCGCCGTTGCCGGCGTCCGATGATGCGGACGAGCCGGTGCCGGAGGTGTCGCCCGAGGCGGACGGCTCCGCTTTCGGCGCGCACGGCAGGCCGGACGATCTGTGACGAGCTGCTGCAAGAGGTGAGCGATGGCGGATTTCATGGGCCTGATGAAGCAGGCGGCCGAGCTCAGGGCCAAGGTCGAGGCGATGCAGTCCGAGCTCGATCAGATCGAGGTCGAGGGCAGCTCGGGGGGCGGTCTCGTCACCGTGCGGCTCTCGGGAAAAGGCGAGATGAAAGCGGTGAAGATCGATGCGAGCCTCCTTCAGCCGCAGGAGAAGGAGATCGTGGAGGATCTGATCGTCGCGGCGCACGCCGAGGCCCGGCGCAAGGCGGAGACGCTGCTGCAGGACAAGATGAAGGCGGTCACCGGCGGCCTGCCGTTGCCGCCCGGGCTCAAGCTCTTCTGACCCCCGCCGCATGCCGAGCGCCGCCGCCGGTCCCGAGATCGAACGACTGATCCAGCTGCTCGCCCGGCTGCCCGGGCTCGGGCCCCGCTCGGCGCGGCGCGCCGCGCTCTTCCTCATCAAGAAGCGCGAGCAGATCATGGCGCCGCTCGTCGCCGCCATGCAGGGCGCGCTCGAGAAGATCGAGGTGTGCCGTGTCTGCGGCAATATCGACACGCACAATCCGTGCACGCTCTGCACCGACCCGCGACGCGATCCTGCGATCATCGTCGTCGTGGCGGACGTCGCCGATCTGTGGGCGCTCGAGCGCGCGCACGCAGTCAACGGGCGATATCACGTGCTCGGCGGCACGCTCTCGCCGCTCGACGGCGTGGGCCCGCAGGATCTCGCGATCGAAGCGCTGATCGCCCGCGCCCACGATCCTGCCGTCGCCGAGGTGATCATCGCGCTGAATGCCACCGTCGACGGCCAGACCACCGCCCATTACGTCACCGACCTGCTGCAGGACGCGAACGTCAGGATCACCCGGCTCGCGCACGGCGTGCCGGTGGGGGGAGAGCTCGACTATCTCGATGAGGGGACGCTGGCGGCGGCGATCCGGCAGCGCACGGCGCTGTAGCGCACAGTTCGGTGACTTTGACGCACGAGCGCTTTCGACATGCGGCACCCTCCCGTGCAAGGGGAGGGCGCAGGCGGCCTTCGGCCGCCGTTAAGAAGGCCGATGCTTTGCATTGGCTATGGACGCGCTCTTGCGCGGCGCCGGAGTGGGGTGAAAGCCGTATCGGCATATTGGGGACGAGGTCACCCCACCCCGCTCGCCACCGAGCGCTCGCGCTCAGTGGCTTCGCGACCCTCCCCTTCCAGGGGAGGGTGAGCGCCCGCTGCACCGATGTGCGTCGATTCGACCGGAAGGCGCTGTAGCGCGCACGCCGTCTCGATCTGCTGGAAATGCTTGTGCCGTTGCAGCCAGGCGAGCAGCAGCAGGCTCGGGACGGCGGCTGCCGCGCAGCTGGCGAAGAACCACGCCCAGCCGATCGCGGCGGCGAGAAAGCCGGCGCCCGCAGAGAGATAGGTGCGGCCCACCGCGGCCAGGGCGGTGAGCAGCGCATACTGGGTCGCCGTGTGCAGCGGATTGTTGCAGAGCGCCGACAGGTAGGCGACGAAGATCACCGTCCCGATCGCGCTGGTGAAGTTCTCGGTCACGATGGCGAGCGTGAGGAACACTATGTTGTGGCCGATCACCGCCTGTGCCGAGAACGCCAGATTGGCGATCGCCTGCAGGACGCCGCCGATCCAGAGGCTCGCGGGCAGCGAATAGGCGCGGGCGACGAAGCCGCCGGCAAACCCGCCGATCAGGGTGGCGGCGAGGCCGACCCCTTTGATGATCGCGGCATATTCGTTGCGGCTGAAGCCGAGATCGATGACGAAGGGAGCGGTCATGGCGCCGGCGAGCGCGTCGGTGAGCTTGTACAGCACCACGAAAGCGAGCGCGACAAGCGCCATCTCGCGGCTGAGAAACTCGGCAAAGGAGGCGTAGGCGGCGATCGCTACCCGTCGCAGCGGATTCTCCCGCGCATGCCGGGCATGCTCGGCCGCGGCGGCTGCCGAGCGGGCGGGCTCGGTCGCGATCAGCGTTGTCGCAATCCCGGTCACGACCAGCCCGGCCATGGCGAGGTAGCCCGCGCTCCAGGCCGCGCTCTTCTCGAGCCCCAGCGCCTCGAAGCCGCTCACCAGGAACAGGGCACCGGCGGTCGAGGCCAGCATGCCCAGGCGGTAGGCCGCGACGTAGGAGGCCATGCCGGCGGCCTGCTCGCTTTCCGGCAGCGTTTCGATGCGGAAGGCATCGATCACGATGTCCTGCGTGGCGGAGGTGGTGGCCACCAGCAGCGCGCCGACGGCGACCAGCCACGGGCGCGTGAGGGGATCGCTCAGGGCGAGCAGGACGATCGCGGCGATCAGCAGGAGCTGCGAGAAGATCAGCCAGCCGCGCCGCCGGCCGAGGAGGGTGGACAGGACCGGCACGTCGAGCGCATCGACGACCGGAGCCCAGAGGAACTTGATCGTGTAGGGGGTGCCGACCAGCGCAAACAGCCCGATGGTGCCCAGGTCGACGCCGGCTTCGCGCATCCACACGAGCAGGGTCGAGCCCGACAGGGCCAGGGGCAGCCCGGCGGAGAAGCCGAGGAACAGCACGATCAGCACCCGCGGCTGCAGATAAACCGCCAGGCTGTCGGCGAGGCGCAGGCGGGCCGGCGCAGTCTCGGGGGTCGCGGTCATGGGCGGCGCCATGGCTTGCATCGGAGCCCGACACAAGCCCTGCGATTGCGGCCAAAGTAATCACCTCCCGCTTAAGCGACCGGGCAAGGGAAAATCCTTAGGGCGCGTGCAGCCTGCGCACCGGCGTGGGGATGACCACGGGATCAGCCGGCTCCTCGCCCTCGAACTCGACCTCGCGGATGCGGGCGCCGCGCTTCTCGATCTTCTCGGCCGACACGAGAATCTGCCGGACATCCTCGTTCGCCTGGCCGAAATGCCGCTGCAGGCTCAGCACGCGATCATGCAGCCGCTGGATATCGTCGACGAGGTGGCCGACCTCGGCGTGGATCCGGTCGGCGGATTCGCGCATGCGCGCGTCGCGCTGGATCTGCTGCACCACGTGGATCGCCAGCATCAGCAGCGAAGGCGACACGATCACGACCTTCGAGCGGAACGCTTTTTGCATCAGATCGTCGAAGCCGTCGTGCAGCTCCGCGTACACCGATTCGGAGGGAACGAACATGAGGGCGAGGTCCTGCGTCTCGCCCGGGATCAGATATTTCTCGGCGATGTCGGCGATGTGACGGGAGAGGTCCTGGCGCAGCCGCGCTGCGGCGGCCTTGCGCTCGGCGTCGGTGCTGGCCTCGCGCAGGGCGGTCACCGCCTCCAGCGGAAATTTGGCGTCGATCACCAGCGGGCGCCTGTCGGGCAGGAAGATGGCGCAATCGGGCCGGCAGCGGTTCGAGAGCGTGTGCTGGAACTGGTAGCAACCGCTCGGCAGCCCGTCCTGGACGATGATCTCCATGCGGCCCTGGCCGAACGCGCCGCGCTGCTGCTTGTTGGCCAGCACGTTCTGCAGCGACGTCACCTGCGATGCCAGATCGGTGATGTTCTTCTGCGCGTGATCGATTACCGCGAGCCGCTCGTTCAGCTTCTGCAGGCTCTCGACCGTGTGCTGGCGCGTCGTCGTCATCGACTGGCTCAGGTGGTGGGTCACCGAGTCGAGCCGCTCGTTGACCGCGCGGCCAAGCTCCGCCTGCCGGCCGGCGAGCATGTCGCGCATGGCGTCGATCCGCGCCGAGGTTTCCGTCTGCAGGCGCGCGAACTCGAGCATCTGCCGCTCGGCGGCGTCTCGATCCCGCTGGCGCAGCAGACGCAACGCGAAAACCAGGAGGCCCGCGGCGCCGGCCAAGCCGGCGAGCGCGACCGCGGCGAGGAGGACGATCAGGCTGTAGGCCATGAAAGCATTGTACAGCGATTCGGGGCGAAGGAACAGAAAGGGAACAGGGGAAAAGCCGCGGACGCCGATGCGCGAAAGCCGTCGAGAATTGACCGCCTTGCACCGACCGCTTACATCCGCCGCCATGGCGCTACGCGACATTCTGATCCTTCCCGACAAGCGACTGCGGCTCGCAGGCGAGCCGGTGAAGAAGATCGACGCCGAGATCCGGGCGCTGGTCGAGGACATGCTCGAGACGATGTACGATGCGCCCGGCATCGGTCTCGCCGCCATCCAGGTCGGGGAGCGCAAGCGCGTCGTCACCATGGATCTGGCGAAGAAGGACGAGCCGAGAAATCCGCAGGTCTACATCAATCCGGAGATCCTCTGGTCATCGGAAGAGAAGGCGGTCAACGAGGAGGGCTGCCTGTCGATCCCGGACTTCTACGAGGAGGTCGAGCGGCCGGTGCAGGTCAAGGTGCGCTATCTCGATCTCCAGGGGCAGCTGCACGAGATCGAGGCCGACGGGTTGCTGGCCACCTGCCTGCAGCACGAGGTCGATCACCTCAACGGCGTGCTGTTCATCGACCATCTCTCCAAGCTCAAGCGCGACCGGGTGATCAAGAAGTTCACCAAGGCGGCGAAACGGGCGGCGGCAACGGCGTAAGCTTGAGCTTCCGATGACGCGTCAGCGGGGAACATGATATCTCGATGGCAAGGACCGCGGCTTCCGGCACACAATGACCGACCTCCGGATTCGCAAGATCGATCCACACTTGAAACGGCAGCTGCAAGAGCGCGCACGCAGTCATGGGCGCAGCCTGTCAGAGGAGGCGAGAATGCTTCTGAAGGCGGGGTTGGCGCAAAGGCCCGAGAACCGCAAGATGGGCACATTGATGTTCAACTTGGTTCCGAGAAGATATCGGGGCGATGATCTGGTGTTCGAGGTCCCTGGCAAGGCAAGCGAGCCTCCGGATTTCGAATGATTCTCCTCGATACGAATGTCGTATCGGAAATCATGCGGCCAGAGCCTGATCGGATGGACGGGCTGATCGCAGCGATCGCGGCGAGTAACGGCGCCGCCGTGGCAACCCGCGACTCCCGCGATTTTGCCGGTCTCGGTATCGAGCTGGTAAATCCTTTCGATCTGCGCCAAAGCTAGCGCCGATGTCGCTGCGCCTGGTCTTCATGGGCACGCCCGGTTTTGCGGTGCCGGCGCTGATCGACATCGTCGGCGCCGGGCACGAGGTCGCGGCGGTCTATACGCGGGGGCCCAAGCCGGCCGGCCGCGGCATGGCGCCGACGCCTAGCCCGGTGGAGAGGGAGGCGCGCCGGTTCGGGCTGCCGGTGCTCACCCCCGCGAGCCTGCGCACCGCGGAGGCCGAAACCGCTGCCCGTGCGCACGGCGCGGATGCGGCCGTCGTCGTCGCCTACGGGCTCATCCTGCCGAAGCCGATCCTGCAGGCGTTCCGTCTCGGCTGCTTCAACCTGCACGCGTCGCTGTTGCCGCGCTGGCGCGGGGCGGCTCCGATCAACCGCGCGATCATGGCCGGGGATCGCGAGACCGGCGTCACCGTGATGCGGATGGAGGAGGGGCTCGACACCGGGCCCATCGTCATGGCCGAACGCCTCCCGATCGGGCCCGACGAGACCGCCGGCGACCTGCACGACCGACTCGCGCGGCGCGGCGCCGATCTCATGCTGCGGGCATTGGGCGCGCTCGAGCGTGACTCGCTCGCGCTCACGCCGCAGCCGCAGCGCGGGGTGACCTATGCCGGCAAGATCGACAACGAGGAGACCCGCATCGTGTGGACGCGTCCATGGCAGGAGGTGCATGATCGCATCCGCGGTCTGTCGCCGTTTCCCGGTGCCTGGTTCGAGATCCCGGGCGGCGGCACGTCCGCCCGGATCAAGGTCCTGCGCAGCACCCGCGGGAACGGGAGCGGCGCCGCGGGCACCGTGCTGGATGACGCGCTGACCGTCGCCTGCAGCGAGGGCGCCGTGCGCATCCTCGAGCTGCAGCGCGCCGGCGGGCAGGCGATGAAAACCTCGGAGTTCCTGCGCGGCGCGCGCATCGTCCCTGGAGCCCGCTTCGGCTGAGCGCGGCATGCCTCGCTACAAGCTCACCATCGAGTACGACGGGCGGCCCTTTGTCGGCTGGCAGATCCAGGACAATGGCCCTTCCGTGCAGGGCGCCCTGATCGCTGCGATCGAGGGATTCTGCGGCGAGCAGGTGACCGTCCAGGGCGCCGGGCGCACCGACGCCGGCGTGCACGCGCTCGGCCAGGTCGCCCACGTCGATCTCGGCAGGCAGTGGGACCCGGACACCGTGCTGGATGCCGTGAATGCGCATCTGCGCCCGCAACCGGTGGCGATCGTTGCCGCCGAGCGGGTGGCGGACGACTTTCACGCCCGCTTCTCCGCCACCAAGCGGCATTATCTCTACCGGATCGTCAACCGGCGCGCCGATCTCACCCTCGAGCGCGGCCGCGCTTGGCGCATCGGCAAGGTGCTCGACTCCACGATCATGCATGCGGCTGCCCAGCGCCTCGTGGGTCGGCATGACTTCACCACCTTTCGCCATTCCGAATGCCAGGCCAGATCGCCGGTGAAGACGCTGGATCAGCTCGACGTGCAGCGGACCGGGCACGAGATCGACGTGCTGGCGTCGGCCCGCTCGTTCCTGCACGGCCAGGTTCGCTCGATGGTCGGCGCTCTCGTCCTGGCCGGCGAAGGCAAATGGACCGGCGATGACCTTTCCGCCGCACTCGCAAAGCGCGACCGCGCAGCCTGCGCTCCGGTCGCGCCGCCGGACGGGCTCTGCCTGGTCAAGGTCGATTATCACTGAGATCGGCTGAAGACCGCTCGAGGGCGGCGGCTGCTCGGGCGTCGTGCCGCTCAGGCGAGATAACGGTCGAGGATGCGCCGATAGACCGCCGTCAGCGTCGCGAGGTCGGAGACCTCGGTGCGCTCGTCGACCTGGTGCATGGTCTGCCCCACCAGCCCGAGCTCGATCACGGGGCAATAATCCTTGATGAAGCGGGCATCGGAGGTGCCGCCGGTGGTCGACAGCGCCGGCGTCGCGCCGGTCACTTCCCTGGTCACGGCCGTGACCAGCTCGACGAAGGGACCTGGCCTGGTCAGGAACCAATCCGCGTTGGACGGCTCCCAGTCGATGTGCCAGCGCACGCGGCTCCCGGCCGCCTCGGCCGCGCGCCGTTCGATGAGCGTCCTGAGCGAGACCTGGCTGTGGCAATCATTGAAGCGGATATTGAACCGCGCCCGCGCCTCGCCGGGGATGAGGTTGACCACCGGGTTGCCGATGTCGATCGAGGTGAATTCGAGGTTCGAGGCGGAAAAATTCGCGCTGCCCCGGTCGAGCGGCGCCGCCATCAGCGCGCTCATCAGCGCCACCAGCCCGCGCACCGGATTGTCGGCGCGCTCGGGATAG
>DASXAP010000168.1:0-6621 GCA_036406655.1 Xanthobacteraceae bacterium
CGGTCAGCGTCGATGGGCATCTGCCGGGGCTGCAGCGGCACATCGTAGAGCGCTTGTTCAAGCTCGTCCCGCAACAGGCCGTTTTGCTGGGGACGCTATCGCAGGTCTTGTCGCCCTACGACCTCAACCCGCTCAACATCAACCCGCTGAGGGACCTGATCGAGCGCTTTGTCGATTTCGAGGCCATCCGCGGCGACTGCAGCCGCGAGCTGTTCATCGCCGCCACCAACGTGCATACCGGCGAGCAACGGATATTCCGACGCGCGGAGATTACCGCCGAGACCGTGATGGCATCGGCCTGCCTGCCGCTCGTGTTCCGGGCGGTGAAGATCGAGGGCGTGCCCTATTGGGATGGCGGGTTCACCGGCAATCCGCCGATCATTCCGTTCCTGAGCGCAACCGCGACGGAAGACGTGCTCCTCATCCAGATCAATCCGCGCGAACGCCGCATGCTTCCAACCAGCTCGCGCGAGATCATCAACCGGCTGAACGAGATCAGCTTCAACGCCCCGCTGCTGTCGGAGCTGCGCGGCATCTCGCTTGTCAATCGGCTGCTCGACGAGGGCCGGCTGCCGCGCGGGCTGCGCAACGACGAATTTCGCCGCCTCCGCCTGCATCGCATCGTGATGGACGATTCAGGCGAGAGCTTCGCTGCGCGCAGCACCCTCAAGCGCGACTACGAGCATTTCTCGTTGCTGCACGAGCTCGGCCGGCGCGCAGCCCGCCGGTTCCTCGATACCCGCTACGACGATATCGGCCGACGGAGCACGATTGATCTCGGCGAGGATATCCAGGCAGAATTGCTCGAGTAGACGGATGCCCGGCCCTCGGCGCAGCGCGCGCTCAGCCGTGCTGGCACCTCGCTCGCCCGTGCCCGATCACGCGAGCCGTTCGATGGCGGATGCCGCTCCCTTGTTCGTGACCGAGCTCGCCAGCTCGCGGCTCGAAGTCCGTGTCGCCGACATCACCACGCTCGAGGTCGACGCCATCGTGAACGCTGCCAATCGTACGCTGCTCGGCGGCGGCGGGGTCGACGGGGCGATCCATCGCGCCGCCGGACCGGGGTTGCTGGCGGAATGTCGTGCGCTCGACGGCTGCGAGACCGGCTCGGCCAAGATCACCCGCGGACATCGCCTCAAGGCGAAGCACGTGATCCATGCGGTCGGGCCGGTATGGAGCGGCGGCAACAAGAACGAGGAGGGACTACTCGCAGGCTGCTATCGCACGTCGCTCGGGCTCGCCGCCGAGCGGTCCCTTGCCTCGATTGCGTTTCCGGCCATCTCGACCGGCATCTACCGCTTTCCAGCCGACAAGGCTGCGCGCATCGCGGTGCGGGCCGTCACCGAAGAGCTCGCAAGCGGGCCGAGCAGCATCGAGCGGGTGGTGTTCTGCTGCTTCTCGACCGAAGCTGCCGAGCATTACCGGGCAGCCTTTGCGGAGCTTCGCCGCGGGTAAGCCCGAGCCGGTGAGGCAGTGCGAACGTTGCCGGAGCGGGCAACGCTCAATATGCGCCGCTGCCGCTCGGCAGCGCGCCAGCAGACAAAGCTCGCGCGGCGTCATCCGCGCTCCGGGTCAGGCTGGTCCGGCAGCCAGATGCTCCGCCGCCACTGCGCAACCGAGCAGCCCCGGCTCGGGACAGGTCACCAGGACCGTCGGGATCGTCGCGAGCAGCGCCTGGTGTGGCGGGTGCGCCTCGAAGGCCTCGCGGAATGCCGGTCGGTCGAGCAGCGTTTCGAGGCCGCTGGCGACGCCGCCGGCTATGTAGACCCCGCTGAGCGCCTTGAAGGTGAGCGCGAGCGAGCCCGCAAAACGCCCGAGCAGGCGAACAAACAGCAGCGCCGCGGCCGCGGCCGCCGGTTCGCCGGCCAGCGCTGCCGAGACAATGGCCTCCGGGCTCGCACGTGACTGTCCGCGGGGGGAGCGCCCGAACGATCGGCCTCCGCTCGGCTGCAGCGCATGGGCGAGCCGCACGAGGCCTGGGCCCGACAGCACGCACTCGGCACTGACCGCGCCGCATCGCTCTCGCATCCGCGCGAAGGGCTCGACCTCATCCGCGGCAGCCGGCCCGAATGCGGCATGACCACCCTCGCTGGCCAGCACGTGCCAGCGATGGCCTGCGGGGACCAGCGCGGCGACCCCGAGACCGGTTCCTGGACCGAGCACCAGCTTGACCCCGTTCCGCTGCTCCCCGCTTCCCCGCCCCCGCGAAAACGACCCCAAGGGTAGGGTATCGGCGCCATCCAGGCGTGGCAGGGCCCAGGCGATCGCCTCGAAATCGTTCAGGACCGACAGCTGCGAGAACCCAAATCGCCTGGCGAGCTCGGCACGACGAAACCGCCAGCCGGCACGGTTGGTCAGCGCGACCTCCTCGCCGTCGACGGGCCCGGCAATGGCCATCGTCGCCGCTTCCGGTCGGGCACCGGTCTCGTCGAGGTAACGGGTGACGGCGCCGGCAATCCCGGCCACCGCGTCGTTGTCGATCACCAGGATGCGCTCGGGCCGTCCCGCCGAGTTGGCGAGCGCGAAGCGGCTCTTGCTGCCGCCGATATCGGCGAGGAGGGTCAAGCTCATCGGCGCTTACCAGGACTCATAACACACGAACCGCAGTTGCGTTCGGGCTCCTCTCGCAAGGTGGAGAAAATCCGTCGGTCGAGGCCGGATGCTGCCCCGGAGCGATTTGTGCCAAGCGGCTGCCAGCCGGCAAGAGGCAATTGCCACCCCTCAGCCGCTCCCTCAATACGAGCGAGGCAGCTCAAGCACGTGCTCGGCGATATAGGAGAGGATCAGGTTGGTCGAGATCGGGGCGGTCTGGTAAAGCCTGGTCTCGCGGAATTTCCGCTCGATGTCGAACTCCTCGGCAAAGCCGAAGCCGCCGTGCGTCTGCAGACAGGTATCGGCCGCCGCCCAGGCAGCGTCAGCGCCGATCAGCTTGGCGAGATTGGCTTCCGCCCCGCAGTCGCGTCCGGCCTCATAGAGCAGGGCAGCCTCGCGCACCATCAGCTCGGCCGCGCGCATTTGCGAATAGGCGCGGGCGATGGGGAATTGCACGCCCTGATTTTGCCCGATCGGGCGGCCGAACACGACCCGTTCCCTGGCGTAAGCGGTCGCCTTGCCGATGAACCACTTGGCGTCGCCGACGCATTCGGCGGCGATCAGAATGCGCTCCGCATTCATGCCGCTGAGAATGTAGCGGAAGCCCTGGCCTTCCGCTCCGATCAGGTTCTCTGCCGGCACCCGCAGGTCGTCGAAGAACAGCTCGGTGGTGGCATGGTTCATCATCGTGCGGATCGGATTGATGCTGATGCCGGTGCCTTCGGCGAGTCGCATGTCGACGAGAAAGACCGAAAGCCCTTCGGTTCGCTTGCCGGCCTGCTCGCGCGGGGTGGTGCGCGCCAGCAGCAGCAGGAGATCGGAATGCTCAGCCCGCGACGTCCAGATTTTCTGACCATTGATGATGTAATGATCGGCCTCGCGCACCGCCGTGGTGCGCAGATTCAGCGTGTCGGAGCCGGATGTCGGCTCGGTGACCCCGAACGCCTGCAGCCGCAGCTGCCCCAACGCGATTGCCGGGAGCCAGCGCGCCTTCTGTGCGGCGCTGCCGTGCCGCAGCAGGGTGCCCATCGTATACATCTGCGCGTGGCACGCCGCGCCGTTGCAGCCGGAGGCGTGGATTTCCTCGAGGATGGCCGCGGCCGCGCTCATCGGCAGCCCGCTGCCGCCGTATTCCTCCGGAATCAGAGCGGCGAGAAAGCCGGCCTCGGTGAGCGCGGCAACGAACTCGGTCGGATAGGCGCGCTCGCGATCGAGCTTGCGCCAGTACTCGCCGGGAAACCTGGCGCACAGCATGCGCACGGACTCACGCACCTGCGCGAGCTCGTCGGCGGGGAGTCGGGTTTGGGCCTCGGCCATGGTCGCGTCGTCAGCTCACAGGAGTCTCTGTCGTCTGTCGTCTGTCGTCTGCCCTCTGTTACCCCCACACCTCGTCGGCCACCTCGACGATGCGCCGCAGCTTCGCCCATTGCTCCTCCTCGGTCAGCAGGTTGCCCTCCTCGGTGGAGGCGAAGCCGCACTGGCCGGAGATGCAGAGCTGGTCGAGCGGCGCATATTTGGCCGCTTCCTCGATGCGGCGCTTGAGCAGGTCCTTGCTCTCGAGCGCGCCGGTCTTGGTCGTCACGATCCCCAGCACCACGCGCTTGCCCTTGGGAAGCAGCCGCAGCGGCTCGAAGCCGCCCGCCCGCTCGGTGTCGTACTCCATGAAATAGCCATGCACGTTGATGTCGTTGAACAGGATCTCCTGCACGGCGTCGTACCCGCCGCTTCCCATGAAGGTTGATTTGTAGTTGCCGCGGCAAAGATGCATGGTGACGGTCATGTCGGCGGGAATGTCGGACATCGCCGTGTTGATCAGCTCGCCGTAAAGCCTGCCGAGCCGTTGCGGATCATCGCCGCGGTCGCGCATCTGCTGGCAATATTTCGGATCGCACAACATGGCGATGAACACCTCGTCGAGCTGCAGGTAACGGCAGCCGGCGTCGGCGAAGGCGCGCACCGCCTTGCGGTAGGCCTGGCCGAGGTCGGCGAAGAACGGGTCGAGCGTGGGGTAGACCGACTTGTCGATCGGAGTCATCAGCGGGCGGCCGTAGATCGCCGAGGGCGCCGGGATGGTGATCTTCGGCACGCGATCGGTATGCGCGGCCACGAACTTGAAATGCTCGATCATCGGGTGGCCGGAGAAGCCGACCCTGCCGGTCACCTTGACGCCTTCGTTGCGGGTGGTCCCGCCGGCGAAGGCGATGCCGCTCTCCATCACGTGCTTCTCGACCCCATCGAGTCCCCAGAGAAAATCGAGGTGCCACCACGAGCGCCGGAACTCACCGTCGGTCACGGCTCGCAGCCCGACCTCCTCCTGCTTGCTTATGGCGCGCTCGATCTCGCGATCTTCGACCGCCTTCAGCTCGGCCTGGGAAATCTCGCCTCTGGCGCGCTTCTCACGCGCCTCCTTCAGGACCGCAGGACGCAGGAGACTGCCGACATGATCGGCGCGAAACGGCGGCTTGGCTTGCTGCATGGCTTACCCCTGGCGAGTCGCAGATCGATAGGGACGACAAACGATCGGAAGACGGATCGGATCGGAAAGATGTCTTGTCCGGCCTCCTCAGTCATCTGTGCTCACGCTTCACCTCCACACCGCGTCGGCCACCTCGACGACCCGCGCGAGCTTTGCCCATTGCTCGTCCTCGGTCAGCAGGTTACCCTCCTCGGTGGACGCGAAGCCGCATTGCGGTGACAGGCATAACTGCTCGAGCGCAACGAATTTGGCGGCCTGATCGATGCGGCGCCTGATCTCGTCGCTGCCTTCGAGCTGACCGCTCTTCGAGGTGACGAGCCCGAGGACCACGGTCTTGCCCTTCGGAAGGAGCCGCAAGGGCTCGAAGCCGCCGGCGCGATCGGTGTCATATTCCATGAAGTAAGCATCGACGTTGATCTCGTTGAAGAGGACGTCGGCAACCGGCTCATAGCCGCCGGAGGCCACGAAGGTGGACTGGAAATTGCCGCGGCACAGGTGCATCGCCCTGGTCATGTCGGCGGGCGCATCCGCGAAGGCGGCGTTGATCATGCGGGCATAGCTGTGCGGCAGCTCGGCGGGGTCCTCGCCGCGCCCGGCGACCACCTCGCGCAGCCGAGGGTCGCAAAGATAAGCGAGGTTGACCTCGTCGAGCTGCAGATATCGGCAGCCCGCGTCGGCAAAGGCGCGCACCGCCCGGCGGTAGCTTTCGCCGAGATCGCGATAAAAATCCTCCATTGCCGGATAGATGTCGGCCGGCACCGCGTCGCGGCCGTAGCGGAAATGCAGCGACGACGGCGAGGGTATGGTCATCTTCGCGACTGCCCTGGTGCGCGCGGCGACGAACTTGAAATGCCCGATCATGGGGTGCGGCCGCCAGGAACCGAGCCTGCCGATCACCCGCAGCATCATCGGCTTGGGCTGGCGCCCCTGGAACTTGATCTTGCGCTCGCCGAGATACGCCTCGACGCCTTCCAGGCGGCCGAGGAAATCGTAGTTCCAGAATGCGCGGCGAAACTCGCCGTCGGTGACGGACCTGAGACCGACGTGCTCCTGCTTCTCGATGACCTTCTCGATCTCGCGATCCTCAATCGCCTCGAGCTCTTCGACCGTGATCTCACCGCGCTCCCGCTTTGCCCGCGCCTCCTTCAGCGCGGGAGGGCGCAGGAGGCTGCCGACGTGATCGGCGCGAAACGGCGGCTTGGCACGCGGCATGCGAGGCGCTCGCGGTCTGTCTGCGTCGTACGGGGCACGGCATGCCGCAGGGCTGCGGCCTGCTCGACGTCCGCTCACTCGGCTGCGGCGAGCGCCTCGGCTTGCGGCTGCAGCACGAAGTCGTAGCGCACCTCGTAGAACGGTGCGTCCATGATCTCGCCGGTCGGCGCCCTGCCGGGCGGCCGCTTGACGAAGTCGACGATCAGCGGCGCCTTCACGCCGTAGACGACGTCCTGCTCGATGTGCTCGTCGCCCTTTTGAAAGAGATGCGTCACCAGGCCATGGTAGCCCAGCGCGGTGATCGCGAAATGGATATGCGCCGGCCGCATATGGCTGATATT
>DASXAP010000169.1:0-3497 GCA_036406655.1 Xanthobacteraceae bacterium
GTGTTCATCCGGAAGTCGATGGTCACCATCAGGTCGAGCTTGCCGTCAGCCGGCAGGTCGCGCCACTTGACCTCGAGCGGCCTTTCATCCGCTTGCTCGGCAAGGTCGGTGTTGAGCACGCCGTTGTCGGCGCCCAGCAGATGCTTGAGAAAATATTCGTGCCCCTTGCCGCTGGCGCCGAGCAGGTTCGACCGCCACACAAAGAGATTGCGCGGCCAGTTCGCCGGATTGTCGGGATCCTCGCAGGCGAGCGCGAGCTTGCCCTGCTTGAGCTGCTCGGCGACGTAGGCGGGCGCTTCCCGACCTGCGGCCCTCGCCTCGCGCGCGACGTCGAGCGGATTGCGCGCAAGCTGCGGCGACGACGGCAGCCATCCCATGCGTTCGGCACGCACGTTGAGATCGATCAGGCTGCCCTTCCATTCCCCGGCATCGGCCAGCGGCGAGAGGATCTCGCGAACGGACAGCCGCTCGTACTTCCACTGGTTGGTGTGAGCATACCAGTAGGAGGTCGCATTCATCTGCCGGGGCGGTCGGGCCCAATCGAGCGCGAACGCGAGCGGCATCCAGCCGGTCTGCGGCCGCAGCTTCTCCTGCCCGACATAGTGGGCCCAGCCGCCGCCGGGCTTGCCCACGCAGCCGCACATCACCACGAGATTGATGATGCCGCGGTAGCTCATGTCCATGTGGTACCAGTGGTTCAAGCCGGCACCGAGGATGATGGTGGAGCGCCCCTCGGTCTTCTCTGCGTTGCGGGCGAACTGGCGGGCGACGGCGACCACACGGTCCTTGGGGACGCCGGTGATCGCCTGCTGCCACGCCGGGGTGTAGGGGACGTCCTCGTCGTAGGAGCCGGCTACGTTCCCGCCGCCGAGGCCACGGTCGATGCCGTAATTGGCGACGAGAAGATCGAACACGGTCGTGACCAGGACCTTGCCGGCAGGCAGATCGAGCTCACGAGCCGGCACGTTGCGGACCAGGACCTCGCGGTGCGGGCTGTCGGGGAAGTGCTCGTGCTTCTTGCCTCCGAAATACGGGAATGCGACGCCGACCGGCTCGCTCCCAGCCTTGCCGGCAAGTGACAGCGCTAGCGTCACCTCGCTGCCGTCGGCGGCGTTGCGCGGCTCGAGATTCCACTTTCCCTCTTCGCCCCAGCGGAAGCCGATCGAGCCTTGGGGCACGACCAGGCCGCCATCCTCCCTCGAGGCGACGGGCTTCCAATCCGGATTGTTCCTCTCTCCGAGCGCATCCCGAAAATCCGATGCGCGCAGCAGCCGGCCGGGAACGTGGGATTGGCCGCGCCTCTCCAGCCGCACGAGGAAGGGCATGTCGGTATACTTGCGGCAGTAGTCCTGGAAGTAGGGTGCCTGCCGCTCGACATGGAACTCCTTGAGAACGACGTGGCCCATGGCCATCGACAAGGCGGCGTCGGTGCCCGCGCGGGGCGACAGCCACATGTCGCCGAACTTGGCGGCTTCGCTGTAATCAGGGCTGATGACGACGCTCTTGGCGCCCTTGTAACGGACCTCGGTATAGAAATGCGCATCCGGAGTGCGCGTCTGCGGGACGTTCGAGCCCCACAGGATCAGGAAGCTCGAATTGTACCAGTCGGCAGACTCCGGCACGTCGGTCTGCTCGCCCCAGGTCTGCGGCGAGGAGGGCGGCAGGTCGCAATACCAGTCGTAGAAGCTCAAGCACGTGCCGCCGAGGAGCGAGAGGTAGCGGGTGCCGGCGGCGTAGGAAACCATCGACATGGCCGGGATCGGGGAAAAACCCGCAACTCGATCGGGACCGTATTTCTTGACCGTGTAGACGTTGGCGGCGGCGATGATCTCGGTTACCTCGTCCCAGCTCGCCCGCACGAAACCGCCGCGTCCGCGGATGGACGTATAGTGCCGGCGCTTGTCGACATCGCCGACGATCGAGGCCCAGGCCTCGACCGGCTTCAGGCTCCGCCGCGCGGCTCGCCACAGCTCGACGAGCCGCGCACGAACCATGGGGTATTTCAGGCGATTGCCGCTGTAGAGATACCAGGAATAGCTCGCGCCGCGGGAGCACCCGCGCGGCTCGTGGTTCGGCATGTCGGGCCGGGTGCGGGGATAGTCGGTCTGCTGGGTTTCCCAGGTGACCAGGCCGTTCTTCACATAGATCTTCCACGAGCACGAGCCCGTGCAATTCGTCCCGTGCGTGGAGCGCACGATCTTGTCGTGCTGCCAGCGCTGCCGGTAGGAGTCCTCCCATGCCCGGTTCTCGTTGGTGACGACACCGAAGCCGTTCGAGAAGCGATCGACGTATTTTCTGAAAAAAGTCAGCCGATCGAAGAACTGGCTCATCGGCGCCCCTCCTCTGGCTCGTGATCTGGCCGGCACGCAACGACGGTTCGGCGGCAACGCCAAGGCATTGGTGCCGGTTCCAACGGGCCCCGTGCAGGCGCCCGGGATGGCCGACACGCAAGAGCAGCCTAGCGCCCCGGCGTCGAATTCCCAACCGGCCGCGGGTGCGACATGAGATCAAGCCCGAGATTCCCGGGCCAGGGTGGATGCCGCGGCCGAGCGGCATCGGACCGCACCAGCCGGCAATCACTGCCAAGCCAGCAGTTGACCAAAGGTCCGGGATGCGGATCGCGCCGCCCCCGCCTTCGCCCGCGCCGGCGCGCTGGACGCCGCATCCGACGCCGCGCCCGCCCGAACGGCCAAAAAGCGGTTGTTGTTTCGCCTTGGCCGCAGCGGATCGGCCTCGGTCACGGATCGGGGTGGGTGCGTGCCTTGTTTTATCGCCTGCAGTTGTCAAGTAGAGTGGCACTCGAGAGGCGGTCATGAATGTTCAGTTGCCGGGGCACATCGATAAGCCTGCATTCCTCGCCTGGGTGCAGGGGCGCGAGGAGCGCTACGAGCTCGCCGAAGGCCGCGTCATCATGATGGTCGGCGCCTCGCGGGCGCATGGCATGATTGTCAGCAACCTGATTGCCTTGCTGCGCGGTCAGCTCGATCCGCGGCAGTGGACCGTCATCGCCGAGTTCGGTCTCGATACCGGACCGGAGACGCTGCGTTATCCCGACGTCGTGGTCGACAGGGCGGGCGGCAGCGGCGGCGATTACGTCGCGACGGCTGCGGCCCTCGTCGCCGAGGTGCTGTCGCCGAGCACGGCTGAGAAGGATATGGGCGACAAGGCTGCCGAGTATCTGCGGCTGCCGAGCCTGTTGGCGTACCTCGTCTTTGCCCAAGACCAGCGCAAGGTCCATATCTGGACGCGCGAGGCGGCGCAATTCGAGCCGGCGCCCGGCGTGATTTCCGGGCACGACCAGATCATAAGGCTTCCTGCGCTGGGCCTCGTTCTGCCCCTTGCCGCCGTGTATGCCGGCATCGCTTAGTGTAGCGACTCTGACGCCTGTATCCGTGTGTCCCGGGCGCGGCGCAGCACGAAGTGTTGCGCTGCAGACCCGGGACCGCCCGAAACTCGATCTTTATGGCGGTCCCGGATCAGCGGTGCAGCACGAGCGC